>JBJKRG010000215.1:0-3046 GCA_046704805.1 Gemmatimonadaceae bacterium | reverse complement strand
CGGCCCGCAGCGTGCACGACGTGAACAGCTTCGCGCATCCGGACACGATCCGGCCGGTCGCCGCGGACGTGCCGGTCGGAGCCGTACCGCTGGTCTACACCTTCCCGCCCGCCTCGGTGACGAAGCTGACGCTCACCCTCGCGTAGCGGCCGCGTCCCCGCCGCGCGCAGCGGTCCGGGCGGTGCGGATCCGGCCGGCCCTGGAACGTCGGCCGCCTCCTGCCGTAGAATCCTCAGTCCGCCCCCCTCCAAAGCCTCGCATCGTGGAGGAGCTCATGAAGCATCGTTTCGGACTCGCGTGCCTGCCCGCCCTCCTGCTCGTGGTCAGCCCCGCGGCCGCCTCGGCGGCCCCCGGCCCGATCCACCTGCAGGACTACCGGGCGCTCCGGCGGATCGAATCGCCCCGGTTCTCGCCCGACGGCAAGGAGATCGCGTTCCTGACGGTCCGGTCGGACTTCGTCCACGACCGCTACGATGCGACGCTGCGCGTGCTCGACGTGGCGACCGGCAAGTCGCGGGCGCTGGTGCGCGGGATGCGCGGCCTTGGCATGCCGCGTTGGTCGCCCGACGGCCGGACGCTGGCCTTCATCGCGACGGCCGGAGGCCGCCCGTCGCAGATCTACACCGTCCCGGCCGCGGGCGGCACGCCCACGCAGCTCAGCGACGCGGCGAACGGGGTCGAGCAATTCTCGTGGAGTCCGGATGGGCGGACGATTGCGTTCGTGACCCCGGACGATTCGCCCCTGACCGCGCTGCAGCGGGCCACGCATCACGATCTCTTCGCGATCCACGACGACGACTATCTCATCACCCGGCCGGCCGTGCCCTCGCACATCTGGCTACTCTCGGTCAAGCATGGCCGGGCCCATCAGCTCACGCGTGGCGCCACGAGCGTCCTCGAGGCCCCGCCGCCGTTCGGGGGCGGGACGTCGGCGCCGTCGTGGTCGGCGGACGGTCGGTGGATCGTGTATACGCAGCAGGCGAATGCCCACGACGGCGACACGGAGCGGACGCGGATCGTGGCGGTGAACGTCGAGACGGGCGCGGAGCACGCGCTCACCTCGCACCTTACCTATGAATACACGCCGCGCTTCGCGCCGAAGGGGGACGACGTCGCCTGGCTGTATCCGCATGGACCGGGGCCGGTCAGCGCCATGGAGCTGATCGTCGGCTCGCCGAACGGTGGCACCGCCCGCGACATCAGCGCCGATCTCGATCGGGATCTCGGGGCCGGATTCGCCTGGCTGCCCGACGGCAGCGGGCTGGTGGGAACGGCCAACGACGGCGTGGGCCGCGCGCTGTACGTGCAGCCGCTGCACGGCAATGGACACGCCGTGGAGCTGGGCGGCCTGAACGCGCTCGACGTGGCCGTGTCGTCGCAGGGGGCGCTGGCGGTCGTGGCCGACGGCGCCACGCACGCGCCCGAGTTGTACCTGCTGCGCACGGTGGACGCTCGTCCGGCGCGGCTGACCGACATCAACCGCGGCTTCGACGCCTACGCATATCCGCGCAGCGTGGCCGTGGACTGGAAGGCGCCGGACGGCCAGGCGAACGACGGCATTCTCACGTACCCCAACGGCTACGTGGCCGGCAAGCGGTATCCGCTGGTGGTGTTCAGCCACGGCGGCCCGGAAGCGGCAGCGACCGAGGGGTTCGACACGGGCGAGATCGGGCCGCTGCGCGACGCGTTCGCGGCCGACGGCTACCTGGTGTTCGAGCCGAACTACCGGGGCAGCGACAACCTGGGCAGCGCCCACGAGCACGCGATCTACCGCGATCCGGGCAACGGCCCGGACCGCGACGTGATCTCGGGCATCGAGATGCTGGAGCACCGGGGCATCGTGGACACCGCGCGGATCGCGGCGGTGGGACACTCCTACGGGGGCTACATGACGTCGTGGCTGATCGGACATCAGCACTTCTGGCGCTGCGCGGTGGTGGCCGACGGGGTCACCGACTGGACCGAGGAATACGAGCTGACGGGCGCGGGGAATCTGGCCTGGACGCGTGAGTCGCTGGGCGGGACGCCGTGGGACAGGGCGAGCGCCGAGCTGTACCGCAGCGGCTCGCCGATCACGTACGCCGACGCCATGACGACCCCGACGCTCATCCTGTCAGGCACTTCCGACATCACCGTGCCGATCGCGGAGTCGTTCGCGCTGTACCACGCGCTGGCCAGCCGGCACGTGCCGGTGAAGTTCATCGGGCTTCCCGGCGGCCCCCACTCGCCGCACGACCCGGTGCACCGCGAGATGTACTACCACGCCATCAACGAGTGGGTGGTGCAGCACCTAGGCAAATAGGCGGCGGGACCCCGGTCGGCCCTGCCGCTTCGGCGGCGGGCCGCCGGTCGCGGGGGCGGAGGACATCGTCGGGGACGCGCGGCGGTTCGGGGTTCGCGGCCGGGGCCCATCTAGCGTGCAGGCCGTACCCGGTGCCATAATTGCCACGCCGTATACAATATCCGTCGGCCCGGCCCTCCTTCCCCGCGGACCCCCTCCGCGCCGAGCGACCGCCGCCGCCCTCTCCGCTCGGACCGACCCATGCCGCTCCCTTCCGCCCGCCGACCCGCGGTTCGTACGATCGCGCTCGGCCTCGCCCTGGCCGCCGTCGGTGCCCTAACGGCGCTGGTCGCGCCGCGGGCCGCGCACGCCCAGGGCACCGCCGCCGACTACGCCCGCGCCGCGGCGCTCAACAAGCGCTTCGAAGGCCTCGCCGTCGACCTCATGGATCCTCCGCAATGGATCGAGGGCACGCATCGCTTCTACTACCGGCGCAGTATCGCGGGCGGCTACCAGTTCGAGCTCGTCGACGCCGATGCGAAGACCAAGGAGCCCGCCTTCGACCACGCGCGGCTCGCGGCCACCCTGTCGGTGGCCATGGACACCAGCTTCACCGCCGTCACGCTGCCGTTCAGCCGCTTCACCTTCGTGGACGGCACGCAGGCCATCGAGTTCTTCCACGCCGGCTCCATCTGGCGGTGCACGCTGAGCGACTATTCCTGCCGCAACACCGGCCCGGCGCGCTTCGGCCGGTTCGGCCGGGGC
>JBJKRG010000214.1:0-2687 GCA_046704805.1 Gemmatimonadaceae bacterium | reverse complement strand
AGAGCCCGCGGTCTGGGGGCGGATGAACCTCGATGATGACGCGGTCGGCGCGGGCCGCGATCGCCGCCCGAGCCATCGGGGTCACCTTGTCGCGCAGCCCCGTGCCGTGGCTCGGATCGGCGATGATGGGCAGATGGGACAGCTTCTGCACGACCGGTACCGCGGTGAGGTCGAGCAGGTTGCGCGTGGTCGTATCGAAGCTGCGGATCCCGCGCTCGCACAGCACCACCTGGCTGTTGCCCTCGGCCAGGATGTACTCGGCGCTCATGAGCAGATCGGTGATCGTGGCCGCCATGCCGCGCTTGAGCAGCACCGGCTTGCCGATGCGGCCCACGGCGCGGAGGAGCGAGTAGTTCTGCATGTTCCGGGCGCCGACCTGGATCATGTCGGCGTACTGGGCCACGAGCTGGGCACCCTCCTCGTCCAGCGCCTCGGTGACGATCGGGAGCCCTGTCTCGCGTTTGGCGAGCGCGAGCATCTCGAGTCCCTTCTTGCCGAGGCCCTGGAAGGCGTACGGGGAAGTGCGCGGCTTGAACGCACCGCCGCGGAGCGCCGTCGCGCCGGCGGCGCGCACCGCCCGGGCGGCGGTCACGATCTGATGCTCGTTCTCCACGGAGCAGGGGCCAGCAATGATCGCGACGTCGCGGCCGCCGAAACTCACGCCGGGCCCGATGGTGACCACGGTGTTCTGCGGTTGCCACTCCCGGGACACCTGTTTGTAGGGTTTCGAGACGTGTATGACCTCGGCCACACCCGGCAGGGCCTCGATGCGCGACGAATCCACGCGCCCGTCGTTGCCCACCAGCCCCACCGCCGTGCGCTGCTCGCCCGGCATGGAGCGGGCCTGGTAGCCCATTTCCTCGATGACCTGAACGACGCGCTCCACCTGCTCCGGCGACGCGCCGTGCTGCATCACGACCAGCATGTCAACTCCTCAGATGTCGGTCCGCCACCCGTCGCGGGCGACGGTCACCGGACCGTGGTAACGCGCCGCCACCGCGGCGGGGATATCCACGTCCTCCACCGGCGGGTAGAGGTGCGTGAGCACCAGCCGCCGGGGCTCGGCCAGCTCCGCGAGTGCGCCGCACTGCTCCGGCGTGAGATGCTCGACGATGGCCATCGACTGGGGCAGGGAGCACTCGCACAGCAGAACGTCGCACCCTCTGGCCCATTCGGCGAACCCCGGATCGAACCCCGTATCCCCCGAATAGACGAGCCGGTGCGCGCCGGCCGCTACGGAATATGCCACACTCTCTGCCGTATGGGGAACCTTGAAGGCTTCCAGCGCCAGCTCCTCGCCCAGCGCCACGGGCGCGCCGGGGGCGACTTCGACGACGCGGACGGGAAAGCCCGGGTCGAGGACCCAGGGGCCGTAGGCGACGGCCAGCCGCTGCAGCAGCTCGACGGTCCCCGGTGGGCCGAGCACATCCAGGGGCGCGCTCCGCGCCGGCAAGATGCCGTATTTCCACGCGAAGAGCAGCGACGGCAGGTCCCCGTGGTGATCGATATGGAAGTGTGTGAGCGCCACGTGGGTGATCGCGGGCCAGGGCAACGACAACTCCGCGAGCCGCCGGGCCACGCCGGCGCCGCAGTCGAGCAGCAGTCGCGTCTCGCCGAGTTCGACGAGATAGCCCGAGCAGGCGCGCTCCGTGTTGAGGGAAATGGTCCCCGTGCCGAGGGTCGTGAGCCGCATCAGCGCCCCAGGAACACGATCTTCTTCACCTGGTCGACGCCGTCGGCGCGGAGGCGCACGAAGTAGATCCCGGGCGGCACGACGTGCCCCGACGCGTCGGTCCCGTCCCACTGGAAGTTCGGGTCGCAGCCGCTCTGACCCTGATTGGAGTTGCGGCCGTAGTCCCCGGCCGCGAGCGAGCCGCCCTGGTTCGGGCCGGGGATGATCGTCTTCACGGGGTCGCCGCGCAGATCGTAGATGTCCAGCCGCACGTGGTCGGACGCGTGCGCGAGATCGATCCAGAAGCAGGTGACCGACGAGGACGGGGTGGGGAAGGGGTTCGGGAAGTTCTGATAGAGCAGGGTGGACCGCGCCGTGCCGAGGATGACGAAGGTGGCGTTGCTGGCGGCGAACGCCGTGTCCGTGCCGGCGCCGAGGTGCCCGACGACGTTCCACCGGTACGACGTCTGGGCCTGCAGGACGTCGGCCGGCAACGTGTACGAGGTGTCGCGCAGGTACTGGGTGAAGAATTCGGTGACGCCGGTCTTCACGTTGATGACGCTGAGGTCGTAGAGCCACGGGCCCGGGGGCGTGGTGACGTGGCTGCTGTGCCAGGTGAACGTCGGCCGCAGGGTGGCCACCGAGACGTTGTTGTTGCCGTTGGGCGAGAACAGCGAGAGCCACGTCTGGACCGTGCGGGCGTTGCTGACCTCCTCCGAGAACTGGCGACCGGCCGCCGAGTACGCCCGCAGCCGGAAATAGACGGTGGAGTGCTCGGGGAGCAGGTGCGGCAGGAAGAAGCTGGCGGTGTCGCCCTGGCGGATGGCGGCGTAGATCGGGCTGCCGAACCCGTTGGTGTGGGCGATGTCGAGCACGAGGGTGACGGGGCGCATGGAGTCGACGACCCCCACCGTGTGCGCCGCCAGGTAGGGCGCGGCGCTGATGCTGTCACCCCCGGGCAGGGGCAGCGTCGCGAGCTGCGCGCCGGCCCGCGCGGCGGGGACGGCGGCCAGGG
>JBJKRG010000213.1:0-8012 GCA_046704805.1 Gemmatimonadaceae bacterium | reverse complement strand
TGAATCTCGTCATGCAGCCCGGCGACCCCGACGTGCTGTACGCGGCGACCTGGCAGGCGTACCGGACGCCGTGGTCCCTCTGGAGCGGCGGCGCGGGCAGCGGCATCTACAAGTCCATCGACGGTGGTGCACACTGGACGATCATCACGAAGAATCCCGGGTTGCCGCACGAGCTGTTGGGCAAGATCGGGATCGCGGTTGCGGCCAGCGCGCCCAACGTCGTCTACGCGGCGATCCAGTCCAGGAACGGCGGCGTCTTCCGGTCGGATGACGGCGGCAACACGTGGACGCGCGTGAACAAGGAGTGGAAGCTGCGCCAGCGGGCGTTCTACTACATGGCGATCTTCGTCGATCCCACGGATGCCAACACCGTGTACATGCCGCAGGTGGACGCGCTCTACGTGTCGCATGACGCCGCGAAGACCTTCACCAGGCTCCACACGCCGCACGGGGACAACCACATCGTGTGGGTCGATCCCAGGGATCCGAACATCCTGCTCGAGGGCAACGATGGCGGGGCCACGGTTTCGACGAACGGCGGCAGGACCTGGAGCACGGAGCACAACCAGCCGACCGGACAGTTCTACCACGTCAACATCGACGATCGGTTCCCGTTCCACCTCTACGGCGCGCAGCAGGACGAGGGCTCGACCGAGGGGCCGAGCGCTGCACCGGGCGGCGCCATTCCGCTCAGCGACTGGAAGCGGGCGGCGGATGGGGAGAGCACGCCGAGCGTACCCCAGCCCGGCAACCCGAACATCACGTACGGGAGCGACTATTACACCCTGTTCGAGACGTACGATCAGACGACCGGCGAGTCGAAGAGCGTCAGCCCGTGGCCCTACTATCGGGACGGCGGGTCGTCGAGCGAGCTCAGGTATCGCTGGGCCTGGACGCATCCCATTCTCTTCTCGCCCAACGATCCGAACGAGCTGCTGGTCGGTTCGCAGTACGTCATGCGCAGTGACGACCACGGGGAGACCTGGAAGACCATCAGCCCGGACCTCACCCGGAACGATCCGGCTACCGAGGCGCCGAGCGGCGGACCCATCGATCTCGATCAATCCGGCGCGGAGATCTATCCGTCGGTTTCGGCGCTCGCCGTTTCCACCCGCGACAACGACCTCATCTGGGCGGGCTCGTCCGACGGCCTCGTGCACGTGACGACCGACGACGGGGCGCACTGGGCGACGGTGACACCGCCGCAGCTCCCCAAGTGGTCGCGCATCAGCTCCATCGAGCCGTCGCACACGGACCGGAACGCGGCGTATCTGACGGCGCGGCGCTACATGTGGGACGACTTCACGCCCTACGTCTTCAAGACGACCGACCTGGGCCGGCACTGGACGCCGATCACCAAGGGCCTGCCGAAGGATGAGTACGCGTTCGTGATCCGGCAGGATCCCGGCGACTCGAGCCTGTTCTTCCTGGGGACGAAGCGCACGGTCTACGTGAGCCTGGACGGGGCAGAGACCTGGCGCCCCCTCGGGTTGAATCTTCCGCCGGTGCAGGTGCGGGACATCGTGATCGATCGGCGGCAGGGCGACGTCGCGATCGCGACGCACGGGCGCGCGTTCTGGATCCTCGACAACCTGACGTTGCTGGAGCAGATGACCGAGCACGCCCAGCCGCCGGTCGATCGGGCGGTGTTGTTCGCGCCGGAGCGTGCGTGGCTCACGCATGCATACGGTGGTCGGGGTGGCGGGGGAGGACCGCACGGCGCCGGTGAGGACCCGGCGTTCGGCGCGGGCGTGTTCTTCCAGATCCCGAAGGGCTACGACGGCTCGACGGCCGTCACGCTCTCCTTCACCGACGGGTCCGGCGCCGTGATCCGCTAGTTCCACCTGCACACCAAGCGCAAGTCGGCGGAGAAGAAGTCGCGGGCGGAGCTGGCGGCCGAGTCGACGCGCGAGCGCATGGCCGACGCGCTCGAGCACCTGACCACCATCAAGACCGGCATGAACCACTTCCAGTGGGACCTGCGCTATTCGCCCGCGGCCGAGGTGAAGCGGATCAACGCGACGAACGACGCGGACGTCGACAACAGCGTGCATGGCCCGGTCGTGGTGCCGGGGAGCTACCGGGTGGTGCTGGACTATGGCGGACACAAGCTGACGGAGCCGTTCACGGTGTCGCTCGATCCACGGATCCACGTGGCCCCGGGCGCCCTCCAGCAGCGGCTGGCGCTCGAGCTCCGGATCCACGGGACGCTCGACTCTCTCGACCGGGCTCTCAACCGCGCGATCACCGTGCGCGACAGCCTGTCCGGGGCCGGCCGCGATTCAGCGGCGCTCGCGCCGCTCACCACCGCGATCGATTCGCTGGCGCAGATGAATATCCATTCCAGTGAGGGCGACCTCCTCCACGAACCGAAGCTGCGGAGCCATCTCGGGTTCCTCGCCGGGGGCATCGACATGGCGTACGCCGCGCCGAACCCCGCCCAGGCGGCCGTCTACAAGGTGCTGGCGCACGAAGCGCAGGAAGGTGAGGCCAACCTGCGGGCGGCGATGGCGAAGCTCGGCGTGGGCCCGTGACGGACGATCTCTCCCGCCTGGCGGCCGCTCTCGCCGAGCGCTACCGCCTCGAGCGGGAGCTCGGGCAGGGCGGGATGGCGACCGTGTACCTCGCCGAGGACCTCAAGCACCACCGCCAGGTGGCGATCAAGGTGCTCAAGCCCGAGCTGGCGGCGGTGCTGGGCGCCGAGCGGTTCGTGCAGGAGATTGCAACCACGGCGGCGCTGCAGCATCCGAACATCCTGCCGCTGTTCGATTCGGGCAACGCGGACGGATTCCTGTTCTACGTGATGCCGTACGTGGAAGGGGAGACGCTGCGCGCCAAGCTCGACCGCGAGACGCAGCTCGGGGTGGACGACTCGGTGCAGCTGATCCGCGAGGTGGCCGACGCGCTGCAGTACGCGCACGAGCGCGGCGTGGTGCACCGCGACATCAAGCCCGAGAACATCCTGCTGCACGCGGGACGCCCGATGGTGGCCGACTTCGGCATCGCGCTCGCGGTTTCGGCCGCGGCCGGCGGGCGGATGACGGAGACGGGGCTGAGTCTCGGCACGCCACACTACATGAGTCCCGAGCAGGCGACCGCGGAGAAGAACATCACGGCGCGCAGCGACGTGTACTCGCTCGGCGCGGTGCTATACGAGATGCTCGCGGGGCAGCCGCCGCACCTGGGCGGCTCGGCGCAGCAGATCATCATGAAGATCGTGACCGAGCCGGTGGAGCCGGTGACGCGCTATCGGAAGACGGTCCCGCCGAACGTCGCGGCCGCGCTCGCCCAGGCGCTGCAGAAGCTGCCGGCGGACCGGTTCGTTTCGGCCCGGGCATTCGCCGACGCGTTGGCCGACCCGCACTTCTCGGTGGCGACTGCGGAGGGCAAACCAGGCGGGCCCGCCGGCGAAGCGGCACACCGCTGGCGCACGGTGGCGTTCGCGGCCATCGGCGCATCGGTCGTGTTGCTCGGCGTGGCCGTGTGGGGGTGGCTCAGGCCTCGGCCCGTGCCGCCGGCCAGCGAGCGGCAGATCGTGCTCGGGTCGATGGGGACGAGGCCGGGCGTTGTCAACAACGCGGTGGCCATCGCCCCGGACGGTTCGGCGATCGTCTATATCGATTCCAATGCCGCCGGCCAGTATGAGTTGATGCTGAAAGAGCGGGGCCGACTGACCCCGCGCGTGCTCACCCCGCTGCCGAATTGGAGCGGCGAGGGACCCGGACCCTCGTTCTCGCCGGATGGACGATGGGTGGCGTTCACCGATGGCCGGCTGAAGCGCGTCTCGCGCGACGGCGGCGCGCCGGTGGTGCTCTCGGACTCTTCGATCCGCGGGCCGACCGCGTGGCTCGACAACGGAACCATCGTGTCGATGGCAACCGGCGGCGAGGCGCTGTACGCGACCCCGTCGTCCGGCGGGACCACCCGGCGCGTGCTCACCGCCGATTCAACCGGGGCTACGTTCGGCGATATTTCGGCGATTCCTGGCGAGGATGCCGTGCTCGTCAGTACTTCGAACTACGGCGTCCTCGCCCTCGATCTCGAGACCGGCAAGACCCAGCGCGTGCAGCAGGGCGCGCTCTCCGCGTGGGCGGTGGGGCCCTGGCTGCTCTACGTCGACGCCAGAGATGGCGCGCTGCTCGGTGCCCCGTTCGATCGCGGCCGCCTGGCCGTTACCGGAGCCCCCGTCACGCTGATCGACAGCATTCAGAGCAACAGCTACCCACAGGCGAATCCCACCGGCGACATCCGGATCGGGGCGGATGGGACGGTGCTGTACGTGCGAGAGTCGCCGTTGGCCGGGCCCACGGGGCTGCGGCTGGCACGCGTTTCGCTCGACGGGTCGGCCACGCTGCTCGACACCAAGCAGACACTTCCGATTGCCGGTCTCGGCGGCCTCGATCTGTCGCCCGACGGCCGGCAGGTGGCCGTGAGCCTCGCCGACACTTCATCCGGCGGCAGCAACATCTACATCGTCGACCTCGCCGGCGGTCCCTCCACCAGGCTCACGTTCACCGGATCGACCAACATTCGCCCCGAGTGGTCCCCCGACGGCAAGCGCGTGATGTACGTGTCCGACGCCGGAGGACGCGAGCTACGACTCTGGGCGCAGCCGGCCGGAGGTGGTGGAGCCGCGACGCTGCTCACCGGCATCCGCGGTGTCTTTGGCGGGCTCTGGTCGCCCGACCAGCGCTGGATCGTCTACCGGACCGAGCCGTCGACTACCGGCAACCGTGACATCATGGCCGTGCGCAGCACGGGCGATACGACGCCGGTTCCGCTCGCGGCGACCCCTGCGGCAGAGCTTGGCCCGGCGATCTCGCCCGACGGCCACTGGCTGGCCTACTCCTCCGATCGCAGCGGCGCCCAGCAGGTGTACGTCCAACCCTTCCCGAAGGCCGGGGGAAAGATCTGGCAGGTATCGTCGGGTGTGGGCTTCGCCCCGCAGTGGTCGCACGACGGCAAGCGGATCTTCTATCAGGACTTCAAGAACCGCATGCTCGCGGCCGACGTGAGCACGTCGCCCACGTTCAGGGTCGTGCGGACGCAGGTGCTCTTCTCAGGGCCATATTTCTCGTACGAGTACTATCACGAGTACGCGGTGGCTCCCGACGACAAGCACTTCGTGATGCTCCAGATTCCGCCGGCGGCGATGGGCCGGGGCGCGCGTCTGGTCGAGCTGCAACACTGGCTTCCCGCGGCGATGAAGGCCGGGCATGAGTGACGCCAGCGGGCGCCCCGCCAGAGTAGTCGGCGGCCGCCACGGCATCGGGTGCGGACAACGGACGGAGGAAATGACATGATCGGGATGATCGCCTCGACGGGACGTCGCGTCGGAACGTTGGCCCTGCTCACGCTGGTGTCCGCCACGCCGCTCGCGGCCCAGCGCTCCTTCGACGCCCGCGTCGACTCCATCGCCGGCGCGGTGCTGCGGCACACGGGAGTGCCGAGTGCGTCGGTGGCGATCGTGCGCGACGGCCGTCTGGCCTATGCCCACGCGTACGGCGACGCCACGCTCCACCCCGCGACGCCCGCCGCGACCACGCTCCGCTACAGCATCGGCTCGATCAGCAAACAGTTCGCCGCGTCGTGCATCCTGCTCCTCCAGCAGGAGGGCAAGCTCTCGCTGAACGACAGGGTGTCGCGCTGGTTCCCCGACCTCACGCGCGCCAACGAGGTCACCATCCGCGAGCTGCTGTCGCACACTTCGGGGTACCAGGACTACTGGCCGCAGGACTACGTGCCGCCGTTCATGCTCCAGCCCACCACGGCACAGGCGATCATGGACCGCTGGGCGAAGAAGCCCCTGGACTTCGACCCCGGCACACGCTGGCAGTACAGCAACACGAACTACGTCATCGCCGGCGCGATCGTCGCCAGGGTGAGCGGCATGCCCTTCTGGCAATTCCTCAGCACACACATCCTGAAGCCCCTCAATCTCGCCAGCGCCGCCGACATCAACGTCGGCCACGTGACGGTGCCCGAGGCGACGGGGTACATGCGCTATGCGCTCGGCCCGCTCCATCCCGCGCCCAAGGAGGCGAAGGGGTGGCTCTTCGCCGCGGGCGAGCTGGCCATGACGGCGAGCGATCTGGCGAAGTGGGATATCGCGATGGTGGACGAAAGTCTGCTGAAGCCCGCCTCGTACCGCGAGCAGCAGGCCGACGTGCTGCTGAAGAACGGCGTCGCATCCGGCTACGGGCTGGGCGTCTTCGTGCGGATGTTCTCCGGCCACCGCCTCATCGAGCACGACGGCGAGGTGTCCGGGTTCACGGCGGAGAACATGGTGTTCCCCGACGACCACGCCGCCGTCGTGGTCCTCACCAACCAGGACGCGGCGCCCGCGGCAGGCGCCATCGCGCAGGCCGTCGGGCAGCTGCTGTTCACCAGCCAGGATGCCGAGACCGCTGCCCGGACCGCACAGGCGCGGAAGATCTTCCTCGGGCTGCAGCACGGGACGCTCGACCGCTCGCTGTTCACCAGCGACGCCAACGCGTATTTCAGCGCCGAGGCGATCCACGATTTCGCGTCGAGTCTGGCCCCGCTGGGCCCGCCGCGTGAGTTCCGTCAGGTCTCCCAGAGCCTGCGCGGCGGGATGCTCCGCCGGATCTTCGTCGCGATGTTCCCCTCACGGGAACTGCGCGTGTGGACATTCCAGCTTCCCGACGGCAAGCTGGAGCAGTATCAGGTTGCTCCCATCGGTAACTGAATATGAAAACGTCTCTCTCGTTCGCCCTCGCCGTGGCCGCGACGCTCGTTGCCGCCGGCTCCACGCATGCGCAAGCCGAGTCCGGCTCGGACACCACGGCTGCGGACACCAGCGGTCCGCACACGACGTTCCGGCTCACCGACCTCCGCCGCCTGGTGGCGGTGGGCAGCCCGGAGATCAGCCCCGACGGCCGAGAGATCGCGATCGTGGTGACGCGACAGGACTGGAAGGAGGACAAGGCGCGGCGCCAGCTCGACCTGGTGAACGTGGCGACCGGATCCAGCCGCCCCCTCACGTACCGGCGCGACGGCGTGTCGTCGCCGAAATGGTCACCGTCCGGCGACCGGCTCGCCTTCGTCGCCGCCGACACGGCCACCAAGAAGGGACAGATCTGGGTGCTGAGCATGAAGGGCGGCGATCCGATCCGCATCACCGATTCGAAGACCGGCGTCTCGTCGTACTCGTGGAGCCCGGACGGGCGCACGATCGCCTACGTCGCGCAGGACACGGTGCCGAACCCGAAGGCCATCAAGCACCATGACGACGGCTTCCAGATCACCCTCAACAACTATCAGGTGCGCGCGGCCGTGCAGCCGTGGCACCTCTGGATCGTGCCCGCCGGGGGCGGCAAGGCGAAGCGGCTCACGGCGGGACGGTGGAGCCTGCAGACCGTCCCGGGCGGTGCCGCCGCACCCGCCTGGAGCCGGAATGGGCAATCGATCATCGTGGTCCGTCATCCGGGCGTGTGGTTCGGGAACGCCTATCGCTCCACACTCGTGCGCGTGGACACGTCGGCGACGGCCGACTCGACGCCGGCGCAGCTCGTCGGCACGCCCGACACGGCCGCGATCCGCATCGGCACCACCGGCGACACCCTGCTGGCGGGGGAGGGTGCCAACGACCCCGTATTCGCGCGAACGGGCACGGCGCTGGCATTCCGGCGTGCGCGCGGCGGTGACATGAACAACGGGAACGCCGTGTACGTGGACCGGAACGGCGTGGTCCGCGACGTCACGGCGGACATGGCCCGGAACATCGGCGGCTTCACGTGGCTGCCCGGCGGACGGTCCCTCCTGCTCACGGGAGATCTCGGCACGCGCTCGGTGATGTGGGAGAAGCCGGACGACACGCCGGCCCGGCTCCTCGATCTGGGCGACGTGCAGCCCTCCGGCGCGATGAGCGTTTCGGACGAGGGGGCGGTCGCCTTCATCGGCCGGACGGCGAGTCAACCCGGTCAGCTCTACTACATGGCGTCGGCGGGAGCGGAGCCGAGGCAGCTCACGCACTTCAACACGTTCCTCGA
>JBJKRG010000212.1:0-3219 GCA_046704805.1 Gemmatimonadaceae bacterium | reverse complement strand
TCACCTCGAGCGTGTTCTCCCCGGGAATCGCGGCCTTGAGCTTCATCGGCGAGTCGAGCGCCATCAGCTTGCCGTGATCGACGATCGCGACCCGCTCGCAGAGCTTGTCGGCCTCGTCCATGTAGTGCGTGGTGAGCAGCACCGTGAGGTCGCGGTCCGCCTTGATCTTGCGCAGCATCTCCCACACGGACGTGCGGGACACGGGGTCGAGCCCGGTGGTCGGCTCGTCGAGGAACAGGATGTGCGGCTCATGGACCAGCCCGCGTGCGATCTCGACGCGGCGCCGCATGCCGCCGGAGAGGTTCTTCACCGGCGCGTCGGCCCACTTCGTCAGTTCCACGGAAGCGAGCAGGTCGGCGATCAGCGGCTTGCGCCGCTCCCGCGGCACGCCGTACAGCTTGGCGAAGATCAGCAGGTTCTCGGTGGCGCTGAGCTCCAGGTCGCTGGTCATGGCCTGCGGAATGACCCCGATGGCGCGGCGTACCGCGTCCGCCTCGTGGACGACGTCGTGGCCCCCCACGACGGCCGTGCCCTCGGTGGGCAGGAGCAGCGTCGTGAGGATGCGGATGAGCGTCGACTTGCCGGCCCCGTTGGGGCCGAGCAGGCCGAAGATCTCACCGTCGGCCACGGCGAACGAGATGCGGTCGACGGCGGTGAACGCCCCGAACCGCTTCGTGATCCCGCGAACGTCGATGGCCGTGCTCATCGGGCGGGCGCGATCTGCTTCAGCGGAAGGAGCACGTACGCCGTCATCCCCACGGCGAGCCGCCGGTCCTCGTTGTTCACTCGCAACCGGATCTCGAAGGTCTTGATGTCGCGCTTGGTGCGGCTCACGTCGCGTTGCGTGGCGAAACCGGCGTCGACGGCGCGGTAGAACACGACGCCGGGCCGCTCCTCGCCGGAGGGCAGGCGCACGGTGAGCGTGTCGCCGATGCGGATGCGGTCGATGTACGTCTCCGCGACGTCGGCGCGCACCCACAGGCTGTCAGGATTGATGAGCGTGACGATCGGCTGGCCGGCCCCGACGTACTCGCCCACCCGGGCGGCCCGCACGTCGACGAGCCCGGCCATGGGCGCGCGGATCTCCGTGTACCCCAAGCGCACGTCGGCCTTCTCCGTCTGCGCGGCGGCGGCCTGCTGCTGCCGGCGGGCGGCCTCCAGCGCGCTCTGCTTCATAGCCACCTGGTCGTGCGCCGCCTGGGCGAGCGCGACCGCGGCCTGCTGGGCCTCCACCTGCTTGGTGGCGGCGTCGACCCGCGCCGACGAGACCGTGAACGCCGTGCGGGCGGAATCGAGCTGCTGCGGCGCGATCCCCCCGGTGCCGGCCATCGCCTCATAGCGGTCGAGTACGCGCTTCGTATTCACCATCGACGCCGAGTCTTCCGAGGCCTGGGCGACGGCGGCGGCGAGGTTCGCCCGGGCCTGGCGCAGCTGCTCCGCGGCCTGCGTTTCCTCGAACCGCAGCTCGGACTCGCTGGCGCGGACCTGCGATTCGGCGGCCTGTGCCGAGCGGGCGTAGAACGAGCGGTCGGCGGCCAGCTCGCCGGGTGCGAGCACGGCGATGAGCTGGTTCACCGCCACCGAGTCCCCTTCCCGGACGAGCATGCGGCTCACCTGGCCGGGCACCTGGGGGCTCACGATCACGTCATTGGTGGTGACCGTGCCGGTGAGGGTGAGCGTGGAGGGCGGGCGGAGGAGGAAATAGGCCACGACGCCGACCACGAGGACGGCGCCGGCGATGATCGCGATGCGCAGACGGTTCATGCGGGACGCTCCGGGCCGGCGGCGGGGAACGGCCCGTCCGGCATGAAGGGTTCAAACGAATGTATAAAACGATCGTTTGAATTCTTCAAGCCGTCCGGCCGGTCCTGGCCCGGTCGCGCCCCGGGTCACGCCGCTCGGGGCGGCCCGTCGGGCGGCGCGCCGACCGGCACGAGACCGAGCCGGACGGCCATCCGGACGAGCGACACCACGTCGTGGATTCCGGTGCGCTTCATGATCTCCCCGCGGTGCGTCTCGACGGTCTTGTCGCTGATCCCCAGACGCTCCCCGATCTCCTTGGTGGTCAACCCGTCGGCGACCAGGCAGAGCACCTGCAGCTGCCGCGGACTCAATCCCTCGAGCGGGCGGCGCGCGTGGATGGCGGCGGTGACGGCCGGCGCCAGACGCTCGAGCCCGTCC
Organism: Gemmatimonadaceae bacterium; assembly: GCA_046704805.1. Lineage (GTDB taxonomy): Bacteria > Gemmatimonadota > Gemmatimonadetes > Gemmatimonadales > Gemmatimonadaceae > JAGWRI01. The sequence continues at coordinate 1,038 of JBJKRG010000212.1, read as the reverse complement.
TTGAGCACGACGTCCTGGGCGCCGGCGCGCACCCACGCGACCGCCGTGGCCGGCTCCAACTCCCGCGACATCACGATCAGCGGTGTGGCCGGTCGGAGGGTGCGCAGCGCCTGCAGCGCTGCCAGCGCATCGAACTGCGCGAGGGCGTGCGCAGCGAGCACGACGTCGGGGGCGAAATCGTGCACCGCGCGCGCGAACCCGTCGCCGCTGGCCGTTCGCCGGGTGGCGACGTTCAGGCCCGACTGGTGCATGGCGCGCTCGATGGACTCGCCGTCCTCCTGGCGATCCTCCACCAGCAGCACGCGGATCTGGCGTTCGTTCATGGCACGGTCTCCGGATTGCGGTGACCGGGGCTGGCCGAACGGGGGACCAGCGAGCCTCGGGCGGCGGCCGTTCTCCATCGATGCATCCCACCACCCCAGCCCTGGGGGCGGGCACGTCCCGGCCGCTACGCTATCAGTAACGTGCCCGGTGCGGGGAATACAAGGGGCCTCCCCGGCCCCGGCCTCCCGCTCCCCCCGGGCGAGGCCGCCGGCCAACGGTTATCCTGAAAGGATGCCCGCCCTCTACTATCTGAACGTCACGATCCACGTCCTGGCGGCCATGCTCTGGCTGGGCGGCATGTTCTTCCTGGCCGTGGTCGGCGCTCCGGCGCTGCGGGCCATCCCGTCGCCGTCGCTCAGGCAGCAGCTCTTCCAGGAGCTGGGCGTCCGCTTCCGCACCGTCGGATGGTGGTGCATCGCCGTCCTGCTGGTCACCGGCGTGATCAACCTGCACTTCCGGGGCTGGCTGCAGTGGCACGCCGTGCTCGCCAATGCGGCGTTCTGGAAGACCCCGACCGGGCATTCCCTCGCGGTCAAGCTCTCCGCGGTGGCGGCGATGATCGTGATCAGCTACGTGCACGATTTCGTCGTCGGTCCCCGTGCGGGCACCACCGCCGCCGGCAGCCCCGAAGCGGGTGCCCTGCGCCGGCGTGCGGCGGTGCTGGCGCGGGTGAATGCGATCCTCGGCGTGGTGGTCGTGGCCGCGGCCGTGCGG
>JBJKRG010000211.1:0-3189 GCA_046704805.1 Gemmatimonadaceae bacterium | reverse complement strand
GCGAAGGGCATCCACCCGCAGCGTGAAGTCGGCCGGGGGCGGCCCGGCCTCGCCGCGCAGCACGTCGCGCTCGTCCAACAGCGCCGCGACGTCAGCCGCGAGATCGACCGCGTCCAGCTCGGCGCCGCGAACGAGCAGATGGGCCAGCCGGGGATGGGTGCCGAGCTCGGCGAGCCGTGATCCGTGCGGCGTGATCCTTCCGCCGGCATCGAGGGCGCCCAACTCGGCGAGCAGCTCTCGCGCCTGGCGGAACGCTGCCTCGGGCGGAGGGTCGAGCCACTTCAGCTCACCGGGGTCGGCGATCCCGGCCGCCGCCAGCTCCAGAGCCACCGGCGCGAGATCGGCGGTCAGGATCTCGGGTTGGTCGTGCGGCACGAGCTGTACCGTCTCGTGCTCGTCCCAGAGCCGGTAGCAGACTCCGGGGGCCAGACGGCCGGCTCGGCCGCGGCGCTGGTCCGCGGAGGCGCGCGATACGCGCACGGTCTCGAGTCGAGTCATTCCGGTGCGCGGTGAGAAGCGGGGCACCCGTGAGAGGCCGGCGTCGACCACAACGCGCACGCCCTCGATGGTCAGGCTGGTCTGCGCGATACTGGTGGCGAGCACGATCTTGCGCTCGCCGGGAGGACTCGGGGCGATGGCCCGGTCCTGGGCGTCCGCCGGCAGGTTGCCGAACAGAGGAAGGATCTGAGGCGGTGGAGTGGTGAGATCGTGAGGCGGAGTCGTCGCGAATCGGCCGGAGAGCGCGTCGGCGGTCCGTCGAATCTCGGCGGCGCCCGGGAGGAAAACGAGGACGTCGCCGTCCTCCTCATCGACGGCACGCGTGACCGCAGCCGCCACGGTCTGCTCAATGCGCGCGCCCCCGCGGCCGGGGAAATAGTGCGTCTCGACCGGGAACGCGCGTCCCTCGCTCCGCACGATGGGCGCGCCGCCCAGCAGCTCCGCGATGGGATCGCCGTCGAGCGTGGCCGACATGACGAGGATCCGCAGGTCGTCACGCAGGAGCGCCTGCGACTGCAGAACCAGGGCGAGCCCGAGGTCGGCGTGCACGCTGCGCTCGTGGAATTCGTCGAAGATGACGAGCCCAACCCGTTCCAGCTCAGGGTCGTGCTGCAACCGCCGGGTGAGGATCCCCTCGGTGACGACCTCGACGCGGGTCGCTCGGCCGACCCGCGACTCACCGCGCACGCGGAAGCCGACCGTCTGTCCGGGAGATTCCCCCAGCGTGCGGGCCATGAACCGGGCGGCGGCGCGGGTGGCGAGCCGCCGTGGCTCCAGCATCACGATCGACCGGCCCGCCAGCCAGGGCTCGTCCAGCAGCGCGAGGGGTACGCGGGTGGTCTTGCCGGCGCCCGGCGGGGCCTGGAGGACGGCGGCCGTGTGGCTCCGCAGCGCTTCCCGGAGGGCCGGGAGCACCGAGTCGATGGGAAGGCCGGTGGGGCCGGGGGGAGGGGCAGGGGCGCGACCGCTCTTCAAAATGGGAGTACCGAGGGAAATGTTTAGGAGGCCACGGGATGCGGTGAACTGTTGGCGGTCCGCGGTTTGCCGTTACTGCGGACTGACAACCGCGAACTGCCAACCGCCCACCGTCAACTACAAGCTCCGAGTTGTCAGTCAACAGTCGCCAGTGTCCCGTTCACACCTCACCACTTCGAGCTGGATGACCGAGCGTCTCTACTATAATGATGCGTACCTCACCGATTTCGACGCCAACATCGTCGAGATCGCGGAGGAGGGACGGCGGGTCTACCTCGACCGCACGGCGATGTACCCGACGTCGGGGGGGCAGCCGTTCGACACGGGGACGCTCGGCGGACGGAAGGTGATCGATGTCGTCGACGAGGAATCACGCGTTGCGCACGTCCTCGACGAGCCGCTGGCGCAGACCGCCGGCGCGGTGGAGGGGCGGGTCGACTGGGCGCGCCGCTTCGATCACATGCAGCAGCACACGGGGCAGCATCTGCTCAGTGCCGTGCTCGAGGATCTCCACGGCTGGAAGACGGTCAGCGTGCACTTCGGCGACGAGACGTCGACGCTGGACGTGGACACCGACGTCGCGCTGCGCACGAAGCTCGAAGCCGCCGAGGACCGCGCGAATCTGCTGATCGCCGAGAACCGGCCGGTGACGGTGTCGTTCGAGGATGCGGCGGCGGCCACAGGGCTTCGCAAGGCAACCGAGCGCACGGGGGAGATCCGTGTGGTGACGATCGCCGACGTGGACCGGAGCGCCTGCGGCGGCACCCACGTCCGCGCCACCGGAGAGATCGGGACGCTGCTGATCCGGCGGACGGAGAAGGTGAAGCAGGGCACGCGCATCGAGTTCGTGTGCGGGCTGCGCGCGGTGGCCCGCGCGCGCGCCGACTACGCCGCCCTCTCGACGATCGCCCAGGCGGTGACCAGTGCGGTGGACGACGCGGCGGACGTGGTGACGGCTCGCCTCTCCGCCGCCCACGACGCGGAATCGGCGCGGCGGAAATTGGCGAAGGAGCTCGATGCGTACCGCGCGCACGAGCGCTACGATTCTGTCGCGCCGGACACCCGCGGGGTGCGGCGCATCGTCGAACGGCGTACCGAGGGCACCCTCGACGATCTGCGCGGCTTCGCGCATGCGGTATGCGCGCTGCCGAAGTCCGCCTTCGTCGGCGTACTCGCCGATTCGGGGCAGGTGCTCGTCGGGACGTCCGAGGACTCGGGGCTGGCGGCGGGCAGCGTGCTGAAGCCGGCGCTCACAGCCGCGGGCGGTCGGGGCGGTGGGTCGCCCCGCATGGCCCAGGGTGCAGCACCGGGCGACAGAGTGGATTCCGTGGTGCAGGCGGTCCTGTCGGCGTGGGACCGCGAACCGTGAACGTCGATTCGGAGAGAGACGCAACGATGACCAGATCCCCCCTCACCCTGCGCGCCGCTGTTGGTGCGGCGCTGCTCGTCCTGGCACTGCCGTTCGCGGCGCGTGCTCAGCGCACCGAATTCGACTCGACCCTCTGGTCGGGGATGCACTACCGGCTCATCGGTCCCTTCCGTGGCGGCCGCGTGACGGCGGTGACCGGTGTGCCCTCCGAGCCGCGGACCTTCTACATGGGCTCCACGGGCGGCGGCGTCTGGAAGACCACCGACGCCGGCGCCAGTTGGGAGAACGTCTCCGACGGCTACGTCGCGGTGGCGTCCATGGGCGCGCTCGACGTCGCGAACTCCAAC
>JBJKRG010000210.1:0-6063 GCA_046704805.1 Gemmatimonadaceae bacterium | reverse complement strand
CGGGCCGAATCCCCCGCGGTGCGCTCAGTATGCGAGGGCGGCGCGGGGGCGGCCACCGCGCCCAGCCCCTGGAAACGTCGCTCCCGACTACACGCAATGCCTACGACGAGACGCGACGCTGGCTGCTCGAGCAGCACGGCCCGGTGTGCGCCTACTGCCGGCGCCGGACCGACCCCGACCTGATCACCCTCGACCACGCCACACCGCGCCGTGGCAAGACGGCGTACGATCGGCGTGACAACCTCCTGCTCTGCTGCCCCGACTGCAACGCGCGGAAGAAGGACCAGTCCTTCCTCGCCTTCCTGCTCGGGCGCCGCGACCGTGCCGCCAACGTGGTCCGCTACGGCCAGCACCTGAGCCCGATGTTGCTCCACATGGCGCGCGACATCGCGGGGCCCGAGGAGACCGCTCGCGCCGAGCGGCTGGCGGACCCGGATTATCCGTATGCGGATTGAACCGTAGACGGAAACCGCGCAGGGCCGATACCACGCGCGGCCGAGACGACGCAGGACCTCGACGGCGCACGACCGTAACAACGCACGACCGTAACGGCGGGGAATCGGTGGGGCCTTCGGGGCTGCGTCGGGCGGGCCCGGCGTGGTTCCGGCTCCGCGTCGGTTCGTCGGTCCGGCTGTTCGCGCCTCCACCCGTTCGCCGTCCGCCTCTTGCCTCTCCTTCCCCGCTGCTCCATCATTTTCCGCACCCCGCCACCCCAAACCGGGTTCGCTTCTGCAATACTCTCTGTGGAGCCACGACGAATTGCTCGGGTATACCAACCTGGGCACCCCGAGTGACGACCCCGATCAGCAGAGCGGTGTGTTCAAGCCCGAACCTCCGTTCGAGCGGATCGAGCCGATTCTCGGTGCGCTCCAACGTGCCATGACCGAATTCGAAGCGGATGCGGCGCTGCCGTCGGCGGACCAGCTGGCGGGCATGCCGCGCGAGGAACAGATCCGGGCGATCCGTCGCGCGCTGGGCGGAGACTCCGTGGTGCGGCGCGTGGTGGAATCCCAGCGCGCCGTGGACGCGTTCGCCCTCCACCTCCGCGACGAGCAGGATCGCGAGGTGCCCACCCAGTTCATCGCGATCCACCGGCTGCCCGATGACGTTCCACGCCCGCGGCCGCAGGACGAGAGCGTCCCGGGATCGCTCGCTCCGGCCCGCTATGTGATCGTGGCGCGTCTCGAAGAGCCGACCACGCCGTGACCGGGCCGGCGGCGACCGCCCGGCAGGGGAAGCAGAGGACGACATGACGAATTGGGATGAGCGCTACGCGGAAGCCGAGTACGCGTACGGGACCGAGGCGAACGCCTTCCTGGCCGCCGTGGCGTGCCGGATTCCCGAAGGGCCGGTGCTCTGCCTGGCCGAGGGACAGGGGCGGAACGCGACCTTCCTCGCCGCACTCGGCCATCCGGTGACGGCGGTCGATCAGTCGGCGGTTGGCCTCGAACGCGCCCGTGCCCTGGCGACGGAGCGCAGGGTCGAGATCAGTTGTGTCCAGGCCGACCTGGCGGAATACGAGATCGAGCCCGATGCCTGGGCGGGCATCGTGTCGATCTGGTTCCACGTGCCCGCGCCGCTGCGGGCCCGGGTGTACCGCCAGGCCGTGACGGGACTGCGGCCCGGCGGGGTGCTCGTGGTGGAGGCCTACACGCCGCGCCAGCTCGACTTCGGCACGGGTGGTCCGCGGGTGCCGGATCTGCTGGTGCCGCGGGCGGTCCTCGAGGAGGAGTTGGCGGGCCTCGACTTCGTGCTTTCCCAGGACGCGGAGCGCGATGTCGTCGAGGGCCGGTACCACCACGGCCCTGCCGCCGTGGTGCAGGTGGTGGCACGAAAGCCGGACGCTTGACGGAGACGCTTCTCATGACTCTCTACGACGTGGAAGTGACGCGGATCGACGGCAGCGTCGGGACGCTCGACGAGTACCGCGACCGCGTGCTCCTCATCGTCAACGTGGCCAGTCAGTGCGGATTCACCCCGCAGTACGCGGGCCTGGAGGCCCTCTACCGCAAGTACCGCGACCGCGGATTCGTCGTGCTCGGCTTCCCGTGCAATCAGTTCGGGCACCAGGAGCCGGGGACGGAAGCGGAGATCCAGGAATTCTGCAGCGACCGCTACGACGTCACCTTCCCCCTCTTCGCGAAGATCGACGTGAACGGCGAGCGAACCCACCCGCTGTATCGATTGCTCAAGGCGGAGCGGCCCGGGATCCTGGGGACCGAGGCGATCAAGTGGAACTTCACCAAGTTCCTCATCGGACGTGACGGTGGCGTGATCCGGCGGTACGCGTCTGCCGACACCCCCGAGAGCCTCGATCAGGACGTCGCGGCGCAGCTCGAGCCGCAACTATAGATATGGACCGCCGCGCGTTCGTCCTCTCGGGAGCCGCGGCGCTGGCCGGCACGATGGCGAAGCATCCCCTCGCCTGGCTCGGCCCCGGGGCGCCGGAGCGCCCTGTGCCCACCGCCTCTCAACTCGCCTGGCAGCGCGACGAGCTCGCCATGTTCTGTCATTTCGGGATCAACACGTTCACCAATCGCGAATGGGGCGACGGCACGGAGAACCCTGGCCTCTTCGACCCGACCGATCTCGATACCCGCCAGTGGGCACGCACCGCGCGGGCCGCCGGGTTCCGCGCCATGATCCTCACGGCCAAGCACCACGACGGGTTCTGTCTCTGGCCCACGGCCACCACGAAGCATTCGGTGGCGTCGAGCCCGTGGCGGCACGGCAAGGGCGACGTCGTGCGCGAGTTCGTGGACGCCTGCCGGGCCGAGGGGCTGAAGGCGGGCCTCTACCTGTCACCGTGGGACCGCAACAACCCCGCCTACGGCGATTCGCCGCGATACAACGACGTCTACTGCGCACAGCTCACCGAGCTGCTCACGCACTACGGGAAGATCAGCGAGGTGTGGTTCGACGGCGCCAACGGCGAGGGGCCCAACGGCAAGAAGCAGGTGTACGACTGGCCGCGCTTCTGGGCGCTGGTGCGGCGCCTGCAGCCGCAGGCGGTGATGTTCTCCGATGCCGGCCCCGACGTGCGCTGGTGCGGCAACGAACGGGGAGTGGCCGGCGACCCCGACTGGTCGCCCGTCGATCCCTCGATCGTCACGTACCCCGGCGAGAGCGGCCCGAACGTGACCGCGGCGCTCCAGCACGGGGATCCACAGGGCACGGTGTGGCGGCCCGCCGAAGCCGACGTCTCCATTCGCCCCGGGTGGTTCTACCACCCCGCCGAGAACGACAAGGTGCGGTCGGTGGACTCGCTGGTGGACCTGTATTTCTCGTCGGTCGGCCGGAACTCGAAGCTCCTGCTGAACGTGCCGCCCACGCGCCGCGGCGTGCTGGACGACATCGACGTCGCGCGGCTGGCAGGGTTCCGGGCGCGTCGCGAGGCCCTGTTCTCGCGCGACCTGGCGTCGGGCGTCCATGCGGAATGGCACCGCACGGGGCCCCGCACGGCGGAGTGTCGGATCGACCTCGGCAGGTCGACGGTCATCACGACGGCCCGCCTCGAGGAACCGATCGCGGAGGGTCAGGCGGTGGCGGGTTATTCGCTCGACGCGGAGGACGCGGGTGCGTGGCATCCGCTCAGCCGGGGCACGACGATCGGATATGCGAAGCTGGATCGATTCACGGCAACGCGTGTGCGCCGGGTCCGGCTGGTGATCGATGCGGCCGTCGCACCGCCGGGACGGGTGGCGATGCGACTGTACGGAGACCGGTAATCCGGCGGCGGCTACTTGGTGCGCGCTCTGGCCGTCTTGGCTGCAGGTTTGGAGGACTTCGATTTCGCCGGCGCCTTCGCGGCAGCCGGCGCGGCGGGCCGCGCCGTTTCATTCTGCTGAGGCCCCCGACGCCAGTACGGGGTGGCAGGCGCCGCCCGGCGCACGAGCAGGTCGTCGTAGTACGCGACGATGCGCGCCCTCACCGACTTCTGCGTGTCGTTCGCCGCAGCCCGGAACGGGGCATACCGCTGCCGGTCGTCGGTGGAAACACTGAACCACCACCAGGGCTCGTTGCCCAGTGCGTGCGCCTACTCCACGGAGCACGTGAAGGTTCGCTCGTTGTCGACGAATTCGAATCCTTCCATCACATCCGGTCCTTGTTGGCTGTGTCTGAATGTACTCGATTTTGTCCGGTTTTGCCGGACGCGCACCGGCCGGCGCCGAAAACCGGTGGCAACCCGCCGGTTAGGGGACAGGGCCGCGCCGCTCTCCATCTCCCCCTGCGCCTCCCCATCCGGCAGGGACCCGGCGGGAGATTTGACCCCGTCCGGCCGGAGGGTGCACTGTTGTGACGGTCAAACCCAACCGGAGGCCGGCCGTCATGTCACGCAAGAAGGTCACCCGCCGCAAGTTCGTGTCCGATGCCGGCAAACTGGCCCTCGGGGCCATGGTCGTTCCCAAGGGGTTCCCCACGATCGTCCCGCGTGAGGTTCTGGGTGGACCCGGGCACATCGCCCCCAGTGATCAATTGCAGGTGGCGATCGTGGGGTTCGGCGGGATGGGCTCCGTGAACGCCCTGGAGCTCTCGAAGACCGAGCGGATCATGGCCGTGTGCGACGTCGATCTGGCGTTTGCGGCACGGAACGTCGCGTCGAAGCTCAGGGCGCGCGACGGCACCACGCGCCCAGACGGGATGAAGCTCAAGGAGCAGTTCGACGCCGCACCGAAGTACACCGACTGGCGCCAGATGCTCGACAAGGAGAAGGGCATCGAGGGCGTGCTCGTCGCGACTCCCGATCACAACCACGCCGTGGTCGCGAACGCGGCGATGCTCGCCGGCAAGGCGGTCTACGTACAGAAACCGCTCACATACTCGGTCTACGAGTCGCGCGTGCTGCGCGCCACCGCGGCCAAGACCGGCGTGAAGACCCAGATGGGCAACCAGGGCCATTCCGGAGACGGGGCCCGGCTCATCAACGAGTGGGTGCAGGCCGGCGTGATCGGCACGGTGCGCGAGGTGCACGTGTGGACCAACCGGCCGTGGGGATACTGGCCGCAGGCCATCTCGCGACCGGCCAAGGCGACCGCCGAGCAGGCGGCCCGGTTCGGCAAGAGCTGGAACCAGGGCACTCTGGACGAGATGCTCGCCAATGCGATGTCCGGTGACTATCCGGTGCCCCCCGGCCTCAACTGGCAGATGTACCTCGGGCCGGTAGCCGAGAACATCGTGTACCACCCGATCTACCATCCCTTCAACTGGCGCGGTTGGACGGATTTCGGCGTGGGCGCCCTCGGCGACATGGGCGCCCACCTGATCGACCATCCGTACTGGGCGCTCGCGCTCACGCAGCCGACGAGCATCGAGGCGACCTTCACACCGTGGGGCACGAGCGTCATCCAGCCGGCGCCGGGAGAGATGGGCCCCGACGGCAAGCCGGCCCGCCCGCACCGGGTGACGGTCACATACCCGGTGGCGAAGACGGTGCACTACCAGTTTCCGGCCGTCGGCAACCGGCCGCCCGTGAAGCTGACCTGGTACGACGGCGGGTTGTTCCCGCCGCGTCCCGACGTGCTTCCCGACGACGTGGTGCTGAAGAGCGACGGCGGAGGCCTGTTCATCGGCGACAAGGGCGTGCTGCACTACGACACGTACGGAATGAATCCGCACTGCTATCCGGAGGCCCTGATGGAGGTGGCACGGGCCGTCCCGAAGACGATGCCGCGGATCACGGTGAGCCACGAGCGCAACTGGGCGCTGGCCGTGAAGGGGCTCGCCCAGGAAAGCTCCCCGATCTCGTACGCCTCGCAGCTCACCGAGACGATGCTGCTCGGCATCATCGCGGAGCGCGCCGGACACGGCAGGAAGATCTATTACGACGCGGAGGCCATGCAGGTGACCAACGCGCCCGAGGTCAACCATTTCCTGAAGCGCGACTTCCGGCCCGGATGGGCCATCTGATTCACGATTCTCTCGAGGAGAAGATGCAGCGATCGATTCGCGCGGCAGCCGCCGCGGTGGCAATCACGTGGGCCGCCGCGGCCTGTGCGCCCGGAATGCAGCACGCGGGGAGCGGCATCACACCGGTCGCTGCGCCCGCATCGCAGTGGCACGACC
>JBJKRG010000209.1:0-13444 GCA_046704805.1 Gemmatimonadaceae bacterium | reverse complement strand
GACGACCCGTCCAAGCCCAGACACATCCTCACGGTCTGGAAGGCGGGGTACCGGCTCGAGGCCTGACGGACCGAACACCGGCGTTTCCCGTGCACCATCCGGCGTCGCCGATGCACATTCTCCATCTTCGTTCGCAGAGCCCACCCCTCGCCCCCGGACACTCCATGCCTCGACTGCTCCCCCTCCCCCTCCCCCTCCTCGCACTGCTGCTCTCCGTCCCCGCCGGGGCCCAGAGGCCGGCACCGCACACCGGCAACGACGTGCTCGCGGCCATGCACGACCGATACGCTGCCACCTGGTACCGCACCCTGACGTTCGTGCAGCGGAGCATCTGGTACGACCCCCGCGGGGCGGAGTCGCGGGTCGAAACCTGGCACGAAGCGCTGGCCACGCCCGGCCTCCTGCGCATCGACCGGGGCGCCGCGGCCGCCCGCACCGGCGCCATCTACCGGGCGGACAGCACCTACAGCTTCCGGAGCGGCAAGCTCACGGCCGCCACGGCCGGGCGGAATCCACTGCTCATCCTCGGGTTCGACGTCTATGCGCAGCCCGCTGCCCGCACCGCCGCCGTGCTCCGGGAGGAGGGGTTCGACCTGACGGCCATGCACCGCGACACCTTCGAGGGTCGGCCGGTGTACGTGGTGGGAGCCGCTGCGGGCGACACCCTGTCGAAGCAGTTCTGGGTGGACGCGGAGCGCCTGCTGTTCGTGCGCCTGCTCCAACCCGGCCGGCCGGGATCGACCGGGCAGGACATCCGCTTCAACCGCTACGTCCGCGAACCGGGCGGGTGGCTCGCCGAGCAGGTGCGCGTGCTGGTCGGCGGAAAGCGGGTCTACGAGGAGGACTATTCCGACGTGCGTGTGAACGTGAAGCTCAACCCGGACCTCTGGAAGCCGCAGGCCTGGGCGTCCGTGCCATTGTGGTGGCGGTAGCCGGCATGCGGCTGGGCCTCGGGCTCCTGACGGTGGGGCTTCTCGCATCGTCCGTGTCGGTAGCCGGGGCGCAGGGCACGCCCCAGCTGCCCACCCCCGTGTGCGCCACGCGCACGGTCGTTCCGATCCTCGCTCCCGATACGGTTGCCGAGAACGTGCTCGACTCGCTCGGCACGATCACGAGCCCGGCGATTCCCGGGGTGCACTACCTCCGCAATATGATCGCCGCCCGGTTCGACTCGACGGCGTCACCGTCCCAACGCCAGGCGGCGGTCGACCGTGTGTGCGGTGTGGTCGTGGGTGGGGACCACAGCGACGGCGGTGTCGACGGTTACTACCTGGTCCGCCTGCAGGGAGCCGGAACGGTCAGCGCCCTCGACGCAGCGGCAGCCGCCATGCGGCAGATGCCGGGCGTGGCGAGCGCCCAGACGCTTGCCCTGCGCCGCGCTGCCGCGCCGGCGCCGGCCGCTGCCTCCGCCTGCGCAGACGGCGATTCGGGAGGGGCCATCCGGATCGCGGCGCTCAAGGAGATGGTGGCGTCTCACGACGCCGGAGACCGGCGCCTGGTCGACGGGTTGGGCCTGGCCGGCGTCGACTCGAGCCAGGTGCGGATCGTACAGGACCCGGCGGTGTGCGGGCGTGTGGCCGCCGCCATCCGGGCGGCCGTCCACTTCACTCCCGACGGCGTGCCGTTCCTGGTGCTGCGCGCCGGCGGCCGTTATGTGGCCTTCGACCCCAGCGGGATGAATCGCTCGTACTTCCTGGTCGACACGGCGTTCGTGTTCAGGAAGATCCTGCGGTAAGGGGATCCGAAGGTCGGCGGCGTGCGGCCTCGGCGAGGTGCGAGCCCAACGGCACCGGATCGATGATCGGCGCATCGCACACGTAGCCCCGGCAGACGTACGCCGTCGCCCGCTCCCGGAGCAGCGACCGGCCGGCGAGCAGAGGGAGATCGCCGTTCGCGTCGGGCGGGCCCCCGACCAGCACCAGCGAGGGAACGAACGGCACGGCCGCGGCTCCGGCAAGTGCCCGGAAATCATCCGCACCGGGGTCGCCGGCCAGCGCCACTTCCACGGCGCCGTGCACCGCCATGTCGGCGGCGCACAGGAGATGGCCGAAGGCGAGCGGGACCTGTCCGAGGGGCTCTGCCAGGCCGGCGAGCACCCGGTCGGCACGGGCCCGATGGCCGTCGTCGCCGAACAACTCGGCCAGCCGCAGCGACAGCTCCACGGCCAGCGACGTGCCGGACGGGATCGCGTTGTCGCTCACGTCACGAGGACGCGCAATCAGCCGCTCGTGGTCCGTTGCCGTGTCGAAGAAGGTGCCGGCGGCATCGTCCCAGAACCAGTGGACCATGGAATCGCCGACGAGCCGCGCACGGTCGAGCCACTCCCGCGCGAACGTCAACTCGTAGAGCGCGAGCGCACCGAGTCCGACGGCGGCGTAGTCCTCCAGATAGCCTGCCATGCGGGTGGCATCGCCGGCGAACGTCCGTCCGACGCGTCCATCGCGCACCATCTCGCGAAAGAGGAACTCGCCGTTGGCCACCGCCATCTCGTGATGGCGGGGCGAGCCGAACGCCCGGGCGGCCTCGGCAACCGCGCGCAGCATCAGCCCGTTCCAGCCGGCGAGAATCTTCTCGTCGCGAGCCGGCCGCACCCGCGCGGCGCGTGCCTCGTACAGGACGCGCCGGGCGCGCGCGACGACGGCTTCTAGCTGTTCGTAGTGAATCCCGGCTCCGGCGGCGACCGCGGTGGGCTCGCGGGCCACGTGGAGGATGGAGCGGCCCTCGAAGTTTCCGCCTGGCTCGACGCCGAAATACGTGCGTACGAGCGGTGCGTCGGCGCCGAGCAGCGCATCGATCTCCTCCGGCGTCCACAGGTAGAACCGGCCTTCGGCACCCTCGCTGTCGGCGTCGAGCGTTGAATAGAACCCGCCGTCGGGAGACGTCATTTCGCGGGCCACCCACTCGAACGTCTCCTCTCCAACGCGCCGCACCTCGGGGTCGCCCGTGGCCTGCCAGAGATGCACCGCCAGCCGGCCGAGCAGCGCGTTGTCGTAGAGCATCTTCTCGAAGTGGGGCACCAGCCAGCGGGCGTCCGTCGCATAGCGGGCGAACCCTCCGCCGATCTGATCGTAGATGCCGCCCCGCGCCATGGCGCGGAATGACCTCGCGACCATGTCGAGGGGGAAGGCCTCGCCCGTGCGCGCCCACGTGATCAACACCGATTCGAGGGCCATCGCCTGCGGGAACTTCGGCGGACCGCGGAAGCCGCCGTGCTGCACGTCGTACTCGGCAGCGATGAGGCGGTAGGCACGGTCCAGTAGTTCCGGCGTGGGGGCATCCTCCGGCGCTCCGGCCGCAGGTGCGGCGTCGTAGAGTTGGCGGAGCATGCCCGTGGTCTTGCGGACGTCGGCCTGTCGGTTGGCGTACGCGTCGGCGACGGCGTCCAGCACGCGGCGAAATGCCGGCATCCCGTGGCGGTCCGTCGGCGGGTAGTACGTGCCGCCGTAGAACGGCTCCCCCTCTGGCGTGAGGAATACGGTCATCGGCCACCCACCCTGCCCGGTGAGCGCCTGAACGGCCTGCATGTAGATCGCGTCCAGGTCCGGCCGCTCCTCGCGATCCACCTTGATGTTCACGAACCGGTCGTTCATGAGCCGGGCGGTCTCCGCATCCTCGAACGACTCCCGCTCCATGACGTGGCACCAGTGGCAGGCCGCGTAGCCGATGCTCAGCAGAATCGGCCGGTTCTCGCGTTGCGCCCGTTCCAACGCTTCGGCACCCCACGGATACCAGTCCACCGGATTGTGCGCGTGTTGCAGCAGATACGGGCTGGTCTCGCCCGCCAGTCGATTGGCCATCGGTGCACTCGGGCAGAAGTGGTACTAGCTTATCGTCTTCCAAGACGACCCGTTCGGCAACCCGCCCGCCGACTCTTCCATTCGCGACTCCGTGACCGCTGCCTCCCGCACCCGTCGTTCCGGCGCCCGCGGCGGCGCCACCACCTCGGCCGGCGCCGCGGCAGCCGGCGGGCCGACCTCCGTCGACCGCGTCCGGCGCCTTCCCTGGTGGGCCCTGGCCGCCTCGATGGTCCTGTTCATCTCGGCTGGCCTCTCGGTCAGTCCCATCCGCAATGCGAGCACGTACGGGCCCGTACCCGAGGCCCATCTCGTGCTCTCCACCGGCTATCTGATCCTGGCCCCCATCTGTGACGTGTTCGACACGCTGTCGCTGATGAGTGTCCGGCAGCACGTGGCGATCGTCGTGACGCTGGTCGTGCTGTACGCGGCCTGGCGCGTCTGGCGCGGGATGCATCGCGGAACCGGCCTGTGGCGCGAGGCCGGCGCGGCGCTGCTCGGCCTGCTCACGCTGGCTGCGCTCTATGCCGCCGCGCTGCTCGTGCCTCGACCCATGGCGGCGCTGACCGTCGAGACTCCCTTCAACGATCTCGTCCTCGTCGCGGATTTCCATTCGCACACCAGCTTCTCGCACGACGGAGCGCCGTGGTTCAGCCCGGAAGCGAACCGGCGATGGCACCACGACGCCGGCTACGACGTCGTGTACATCACCGATCACCGGACCGTGCAGGGCGCCGAGGCTGGACTCGCCGCGAACCCCCCCGAAGCGGGCGAGGGCACGATGATCCTCCAGGGTCTCGAGGCGGGGTGGGACAGCGCGCACGTGAACGTGCTCGGCGCGGAGCGCATGTACCGGGGGATCACCGATCCGGGGCTGCGCGAGGTCGACGACACGTCGCTCGCGCTGGCCAGCCTCGTGCCCAACCATGAGCCGATCGTGGTCTTCACCTTTCCCGGTCAACTCCGGCACCTGCACGCGGCCTCGGGCCCCGGGACTGCCGGGGTCCGGGCCATCGAGATCGTGGACGGCTCCCCGCGAGGACTCGGGGTCACGCGCCGACTGCGCACGCGCATCAACGCCGTCGCCGACTCGCTGCACCTCGCGTTCGTGTCGGGTACCGACAACCACGGCTGGGGATACACGGCGCCGGCGTGGACCCTCGTCGAAGTGCCCGGGTGGCGCGGGATGTCCACCGATTCACTCGCCGCTGCGATCGACGCGGTCATCCGCACGCGCCGATTGCAGGCGACGCGCGTCGTCGAGCGCCGGGTGGCCGACACCGGCCGATCCCAGTGGCGGCTCGTCGCCACCCTTCCGCTCGTGGCGGCCCGGATGACCACGACCCTGTCGGACAATGAGCGCGTGTCATGGCTCATCTGGATCTGGGGTTTCGTGGCGATCCGTCTGACGTGGCGCCGGCGGCAGCACCAGGAATCCCAGGCGGCATGACGTATCCGGCAGGGGTATCGGACACCCGGCGACGGGCCAACGAGTGGCATCTGGCGCTGGCCATTCTCGTGGGGGCGGCGCTGGTGCGGCTGGCGTTCGCGACGCTCATCCCACTCTTTCCCGATGAAACGTACTACTGGGCGTGGTCGCGCCACCTGGCCGCCGGCTACTTCGATCACCCGTGGGGCATCGCGGCTCTGATCCGGGGCGGCACCTGGCTGGCGGCGCTGGTGGGCGTCGGGCTGTCGCCGGTCTCGGTGCGGTTGCTGGTGGTCGTCGCCGGATTTCTCGCGTCCCTGTTCGGGGCCGGCATCGCCCGGCGGCTCGGCGGAGATCGAGCCGCGCTCGTCACCGCCGTGTTGTTCGCCGCCATGCCGCTGGCGGCCTCGGGACTGGTGCTCGCCACGCCCGACGTGCCGCTACTCGCCACGACGGCTGCGGCGCTGTACTGCGTCATTCGCGCGCTCGAACACCCACCGGGATCGCGGCCGTCGTTCGGCTGGTGGGTCGCCGCCGGGCTCGCGCTGGGCCTCGCGTTCTCATCGAAGTACACCTCCATCCTGCTCCCGGTGGGTGTCACGATCGCGGTGGCCACGCGTCGCGGACTCCGGGCCCGCCTGCGCGAAGCAGGACCGTACGCAGCGTGCCTGGCGGCGATCGTGGTCTTCGCCCCGGTGCTGATCTGGAACGCGCACCACCAGTGGATCTCATTCACCTTCCAGTTGAGACACGGGCTCGGGGGTCCCAAGGGATCGCCGCTGACTCGCGAGCTCAATTTGATGGGAGGACAGGCAGGGCTCGCCACGCCGATCGTGCTCGTCATGCTCGCCATGGCCGTCTGGCGGGCCTTCCGGCGCCCGATCTCCGATCGCCACTACCTGCTGGCCGTCGTGACGCTGGCCTGCGTGGGCCTCTTCGTGCTGAGCGCGCTGCGGCATCCGGTCGAAGCGAACTGGCCAGCGCTGGCCTACATCCCCGCTGTGCCCCTGCTCGCCCTGGTCGACTGGGGACCGACCGGCCGCAGGTGGCTGTGGGGAGGCGTCGGCCTCGCGGCCGTCGTTTCCATCGTCGTCTACGTCCAGGCGGTCGTCCCGTTCCTGCCGCTCCCGGCGCCCCGGGATCCGATCGCACGGTCGGCCGGGTGGGGCCAGCTGGCCGATAGTGTGGCGGCGGCACGCCGATCACTGTCGTCCGACAGCGTCCACGTCTGGGTCGGCGGCGATCGCTATCAGGACGCCTCGGAGCTCGCCTTCCACCTGCCCGCGCACCCGGAAACGTTCTCGACGAATCTCTCGGGGCGCCCGAACGAATACGACCTGTGGCCGGGATTTCCGCGCGTCGCCCATGTGGGGGACGACCTCGTATTGGTGCTCGACGAGGTTCCCTGGCCGCATCACACGGCGGTCGTGCTCCGCTCGCACTTCCGTGCGGAAACCAAGGGATCGCTGGTCCCGCTCACGCGGAGCGACGGTAGCGTCGCCGCGTATCGGAGGATCTGGATCCTTCGAGGGTGGAAGGGCACGTGGCCGGCGCGGGGACGGTCGGGCGCATGGCCGTGAGGTTTCCGTCCGGGGGTCCGCTACTGCCGCGCTGCCTCACGGCTACCGGCCGTCGGCATTTCCCTTTCGGACTGCGTCCAGAATCCTGACCAGCTCGCGCTTGTCCTCGAGGGAAAGCGTTTCCACCGCCTCGTCGTCGTACGCGTTGATCGGCGCGTCGAGGCGTGCGAGCAGGGAGAGTCCCTCCGGAGTGATGCGGCAGACGACCTGCCGTCGGTCGGGCGCTGAACGGTCACGGCGGGCGAGGCCCGCTCGTTCCAGCCGGTCGACCAGGCGCGTCACGCCCGGTGAGGCGTCGATCATGCGATCGCGGATGGCGAGCGTGGGAATCCCGGCTTCCCCGGCGCCGCGCAGGATGCGCAGCACGTTGTACTGCTGCTGCGTGATTCCTTCCCGCGACACGATCCCCTCGATATGACGCTCGATGATCGCCGACGTGCGCATGATGCTGATGATGGCTTCCGCGCCGATCGAGTGGAACGGACGGTTCTGCTGAATTTCGCGCTGAATGGCGCTCTCATGGGGGGGCGTCGTCGGGTACATTGCGCTTCAGTATACCCCGGAGGCCCGGGTCGACACCACCCGTCGACCCGAGCCGGTTCGAAGCCACGGCTGAATGTCCCCGTCGCTGCCTGGCCGATCGACGATGATGGTTGGGGCCCGGGATTCCGGCGCTGGCCCGATGGGTGAGATCCCCCGGACCCGTCCCGAGCCTCCGTGTCGGCGGCGCCGTCGCCCGCGAGCCGCAGCGAAGATGCGGCAAACGGCCGAGCAGACAGCATACGCCGTTTCGTAGTTGCGCTGTTTCGGGAGTTGCGTGGTGTCGCGGTTGCGTGGTGTCGGTTCCGCGTCGTTTCGGCCCTGCGCGGTTCCGGCCTTGCGTAGGCTCGGTCTCGCGCCGTTTCTTTAGGATTATGCCTCTTCCCCCTGACCTCGACTCCTTCTTCGTCGCCAACGAACCCCGCATTCGCGACGAGCTGTTCGAGCTGCTCCGCATCCCCAGCGTGAGCGCGCGCTCCGAGCACAACGACGATACGGCACGGGCGGCCCAGTGGGTGGCCGACAACATGAGCAATGCCGGGGTCCGTGCCACGGTGCATCCGACGGCGGGCCATCCCATCGTCGTCGGTGAATGGCGCGGAGCAGGCGCCGATGCGCCCACCGTGCTGATCTACGGGCACTACGACGTCCAGCCTGCCGAGCCGCTCGAGCTCTGGGACAGCCCGGCCTTCGAGCCGGTCGTCCGCGACGGGAAGCTATTCGCCCGCGGGGCCGCCGACGACAAGGGGCAGCTGTTCATCCACATGAAGGCGCTCGAGGCGCACCTGAAGGTGCGCGGCAAGCTACCCGTGAACGTCGTCGTGGTGGCCGAGGGCGAGGAGGAGGTGGGGAGCGACCACCTTGCCGAGTTCATCGAGGCGCACAAGCAGGCGCTGGCGTGCACGGGCGTGGTGATCTCCGACTCCTCGATGTTCGCGCCCGGGCTGCCGTCGATCCTGTCGTCGCTGCGCGGCCTGGCCTACTTCCAGATCGATGTCGTCGGTCCATCCACCGACCTGCACTCGGGCAGCTACGGTGGGGCCGTCGTGAACCCGGCCATGGCGCTGGCACGCATGCTGGCCACGATGCACGATGCCGACGGCCACGTGGCCATCCACGGGTTCTACGACCGGGTGCGCGATTGGGGAGAGAAGGCCCGCCGCCAGATCAAGGGGCTGCCCTTCGATGAGGAGGGGTTCCGGGCCGAGACGGGTGCGCCGGCGCTGGGTGGGGAGAAGGGGTACACGACCCTGGAACGCATCTGGATGCGGCCGACGTGCGAGGTGAACGGCCTGCTCAGCGGCTACACCGGCGAAGGGGCCAAGACGGTGCTTCCGTCAAAGGCGATGGCGAAGGTGAGCTGCCGCCTGGTGCCCGACCAGGACCCGCGCGAGATCGAGCAGTTGATGAAGGCGCACCTGGATCGGGTCGCGCCCGAGGGGGTGACGGTCAGCGTCACGGTGCTGCACGGCGGCAAACCGTGGCGCGCCGAGCTCGAAGGACCGCTCTACGAAGCGGGCCGGCGTGCACTCGCCGTGGCCTTCGACAAGGAGCCGGTGATCACCGGCGAGGGCGGCTCGATCCCCGTGGTCGACGACTTCGAGCGCATCCTCGGCGCCCCGGTGCTGCTCATGGGATTCGGCCTGCCGGGCGAGAACGCGCATGCTCCCAACGAGTGGCTGAGCATGGACAACTTCACCCGGGGGCTGCGGGCCGTCGCGGTGTTGTACGAGGAGCTCGGAAAGCGGTAGGCGGTGGGCTGTCCGCAGGTGGCGGTGAATCGCTCCCCGCTCCCCGCCTACAACCCTTCCAGCAGCGCGTCGTTGTTCGGCGTCGCCGCGATGCGCTTGATCAGCCACTCCATGGCCGCCTGCGGGGGCATCTGGGCCAGGCCGCGCCGCAGCGTGTACACGCTGTCGAGCTGCTCCGGGCGGAACAGCTTCTCCTCGCGCCGGGTTCCGCTCGTCGCGATGTCGATGGCCGGGTAGATGCGCTTCTCGGCCAGCGGGCGGTCGAGCTTGATCTCGCAGTTGCCCGTGCCCTTGAACTCCTCGAAGATCACGTCGTCCATACGCGAGCCGGTCTCGACCAGTGCAGTGGCGATGATCGTGAGTGAGCCGCCGCCGGCCGTCGGCAGGACGTTGCGCGCCGAGCCGAAGAAAGCTTTGGGCTTGGCCATGGCGGTGGCGTCGAGACCGCCCGAGAGCGTGCGTCCCGTCCCCCGCTCGGCCGTGTTGTGGGCACGCGCCATCCGGGTGAGCGAATCGAGCACGATGACCACGTCGCGCCCCAGCTCCACCTGCCGCCGCGCGTGTTCGAGCACCATCTCGGTCACGTCCACGTGCCGCTGTGCCGGCTGGTCGAAGCTCGATGCGATGACTTCGCCGACTCCCCAGGAGATGGCTTCGCTGACCTCCTCGGGGCGCTCGTCCACGAGCAGGATGAGCAGTACCACGTTGGGATGGTTGATCGCCACGCCTTCGGTGATGGCGTGGAGGAGCGTGGTCTTTCCGGCGCGTGCCGGCGCGACGATGAGTGCCCGCTGTCCGAAACCGATCGGGGCGATCAGGTCGATGGCACGCCGGGTCAGCTCGGGGCCGCCCTTGGCCGGGCGGCCGGTTTCGAGGAACAGCTTGCGTTCCGGGTACGAGGCCGTGAGCGATTGGAAGTCGGGGCGCTTGGGACTGGTCGCCGGATCCTCGCCGTTGATGCCGCGGATCTCCATCACGGTCAGCCGCCCGCGGTTGTCGCGGCCCAGCGCGCAGTCGAGCGTGTCGCTCTTCCGCAGGCCGAACTGGCGAACCACCGCGGGCGGCACGTAGGCGTCCCCGGGCTCGGCCAGATAGCTCGCCTCGGCGCGCCGCAGGAACCCGCTGTCGCGCTGGGGATCGAACCACCCCACCTGGTCGCCGGCCGGAGTGAGGACCACGGGCCCCTGGCTCTGCTGGTCGCGGCTCTCGGCGCGTGCCTCGCGATTCTCGCGTCCGCGCCCCCGGCCGCGGTTCCGCCGATGGCGGCGGCCATTGCGCTCGTGCCGCGTATAGCCCTGCTCCTGGCGGGGGGCGGCGTAGTCACCGCTCCCGTTCGAGGATGCCGTTTCGGGCGTGGCGGGTGCCGTGCCGTCCGACCGGTCCGAATCGTGTGCCACCTCCCGCACGTCCGACTCACTGCCGCCATCCGACCGGTCCGAGGTGGACGTGACGGTGGGATCAGGGGCGGGGGGTCGGGCCTCGGCTGAGGCGGCGGATTCGCCGTCGGCGGGCATGTCCATGGCAGCGTCCCGGTACGGGTTGGGTTCGCCGGCGGACTCGCCGTTGGGAGTGGCCGGGCGGGGGCCGCGGCCGCGGCGCGGAGGGCGGCGGTGTTCGGTCATTCTACTGATGGTTTGGGAAGCGAAACGTTCACGATCTGGAACACCCATGCTGAGCGATGGGCCGGCTCTACGGTGCACGCAGTATCCCCTGCGCTCCATTGCGCGTGCGCTCGATACAGACCCGGGCGAAATGATTCGCAGCGCGGTCGAGCGCGAACTGTAGGGACGTGGTGCGACGCTACTCTGGCGTTGACTTTTCTCGCTCGCGACGCGGTCACGTCACGCGTCCGCGGGCGGGATCCTGCAGGGCGCGGCCTGCTCGTTGTCATCCCCTGGCATGTGAGGGACGGGCGGTCGCGCGATCGGCCGGTCGGACGAACATCGGTCGTACCGACGGACGCATGGAGTATCGGCAGTCCGCCCCGTTCGCGCAACCCTCGCCTGGTTCGGCGCCTGTTCGTGCGCCCCAGGAGTAGGCCGCCGAAGGCCGTGGCCGTACCTTTCGGCATGACTTCTCCCAGCATCGACGCGGCCGGGGAGTTGCGTGCCGCCGTTCAGGAGTACCAGCAGTCGGACAACATGGGCGTGCTGCTCGACCGGGTGCGGGCACTGGCTGCCACGGTTCCGCCGGATCGGCTCGAGGAAGCCTGCGTGCCGTATCGGGACATGCCCGAGGTGATCATCCCTGCCTACGAGCGCATCGTGGAGCAGCGTCCGGACCACGCGCAGGCCATGGTGCTCCTTGCCAACGCGTACTGGCTCACGGGAAGAGGGCCCGACGTGGTGGGCGACCTCGCATCGCGGGCGATCGCGGCGGACGGCGATAACCGAGGGGCCTGGCATCTGTGGGCTCTCGCCGAGTCGAACATCCGGGAGCGGGTAGCCCGATGGCAGCAGGTGGCGCAGCGGTTCCCGGGCGACCAGGTGGCCCGGGCGGCTCTCGCCGACAATGCCACGAGTCTGGCGGGAGCCGAGCACGATCTGGCGGCCCTCCATCTGGCGATCCGGACCTATGAAGGGTTGCTGGCAGAATCGACGGAACCGGCCCAGCGGTCGGCCCTCGAGACGGCGCTGAAGACGCTCCGGGAGTGGACGCTGTGAGTGACGGCGAGCACGAGCACGGCGGCTCGCTGGCCGAATTCCGGGCCTATCGCGAGCGGATGAATGCCGAGATTCTAGCGGAGAACAATCTCGTACTCAGCCGGTTCTTCGCGCTGGACGGGAGGGCATACGACGCCGGGGCCCTGGACGTGCGCACGAAGGAGCTGCTCGGTCTCGTCGCGTCGCTGGTGCTGCGCTGCGACGACTGCGTGACGTACCATCTGGTGCGCTGCGCTGAGGAAGGCGTGAGCCGTGCGCAGGTGTTCGAATGCCTGTCGATCGGGCTCGTCGTGGGGGGATCGATCGTGATCCCCCACCTGCGCCGGGCCGTCGAGCGCTGGGGGGAGTTGGAGCGCGCGTCAGGCTAGGGCGTCGCCCCGGGCGCGCGGCGCCATCGCCGTGACGAAGCTGATGAGGTCGCGGAGCTCGAAGGGTTTCCGGAGCAGCGGACACTTGCAGCCGGCGACGATCTCGTCGGCGCGCTCGGAGATGTCGCCGGTGACGAAGAGCGTGCCGTGGGCGAGTTCGGGGCGCTCGGCCTTGGCGAGCTCGAAGATCACGTCGCCACGCATGTCCTGCACACGCAGATCGAGGACGAGGACGTCGAACGGTTCCTGCTTGAGAATCCGGATGCCGGCGTCGCCGGAGAGCGCCGTCTTCACATAGAATCCGGCACGCGACAGCGCGATGGAGAGAGCCTTGCAGATGGCCGGTTCGTCATCGATGATGAGAACCCTGGTTTCGGATGCCTGCACTGCGCTTACCTCCGTCATCGGAGGGAGGCCCGTAAGGGCCCTCCATCCTCGTCGAGCTGCTCGGTGCGAACCTGTGTGGTGAGCAGCGTCACAAACTGCTCGGGCGTGAGTGCCTGACAGACCTGGCTCGGCACGTAACCCGTATAATCGCGCATCTGTTTCGTCAACAGCCAGGGTCGGGCGTAGCCAACCCGGGCCGCCACCTCCTTCACCGAGCGGCCGGGATCCCTGAGGTATCCGTACGCCCGGACCAACCGCGCCGAGACTACCAGCGCCTTGACCGACGGCATGCCCACCGCCGCCATGTGGCGGTACAACCCGCGAGTCGTGATCCCGCTGGCCTCTGCCAGCTCCCGGGCCCCGTGGAACCGGGCCGGCGATCGATAGAGTTGCTCGATCGCGCGGCTGATCGCCACCGGGAGCCGGGTGATCGGCTCGCGCAGTGCGTGCAGCATGCGGTTGCCGAGTGCATGCCCCGGTACTCGTTCGAGCAGCTCCAGGAAGCGCTTCGGCTCGTCATCGAAACGGGCGAGCACGACGTGCTCGATGCCGTATCGCGCCAGCTGCACCACTCCCTGCATGGCCGTCGCACTGAGCGCCGTGTAGAGGACGATGGGGAGGGTCGGGAACAATTCCCGGATCTCCGCCACCTCGGTCGTGTTGACCTGCCCGCCGAACGCAGGATCCACGACGACCACGTCGACGATGCGACTCTGCACCAGGGCTCGGAGCGCCAGCCAGTCCACTGGGGTGGACAGGGCATGAGCCGGTCCGAGGACCTGGGTCAGGTGATTGAGTAGGGGCCGGGGCAGGAGGGCGACGACGTCCACGCCTTAGAGGGGCTCGGTGTCATAAAACCGCAATCTGTTGTCACAAAATGCGAGTTTACGCCCCAACTGGCGACCCTAGCTTGGCAAGCAGTTGTTCCCCGT
>JBJKRG010000208.1:0-11737 GCA_046704805.1 Gemmatimonadaceae bacterium | reverse complement strand
CGGCGGGCGAGTCGCGCCGCTCCCGGCCATCGACCGACCGCACCGGCGCCGCGGGTGGCGTCTCCGACGGAGGGGGCACCTGCCGTGCCGCGGGCGCCGCGGCCGGTACGGCCGACTCGTCGAGGCGGGCCAGCTCGTCGTCGACGTGCACCACGTCGCCCTCGGCGTGCAACTGCTTCGTGAGCACGCCGCCGGTGAGCGACGGGACCTCGACGGTGATCTTGTCCGTCTCGAGCTCCACGAGGGTGTCCCCCGGCGCGACGGCTTCCCCTTCCGCCTTGAGCCAACGGGACACGGTCGCTTCGGTGATCGACTCGCCGAGCGGTGGAACCTTGATGGACGTCATCGGGATCGGTGCAGGTTCGCGGCGGCCGCGGCCCCGCATGCTCCGGTCGCGCCGTGCATATTTCCGGCAACCGGAAACGCGGCTGCGCGCAGACGGCCGCAGGGATCAGGAATATAACCGTAGAGGAAGCGGTGCGAGGACTCACCATTTCGGCTCACGGCGGCCTCGACCAGCTCGAGCTCCGTGAGGATCTCCCCGAGCCGGACCTCGGCGCCCCGACCGACGTGCGGGTGCGCGTCGAGGCGGCGGCGCTCAACCATCTCGACCTGTTCGTGCTACGGGGCCTGCCGGGCGTGACACTCGTCCCGCCCTGGATCGTGGCCGCCGACGCCGTCGGCGTGGTGGACCGCGTGGGCTCCGAGGTCACCGGCGTGCAGGTGGGGGATCGCGTGGTGATCAATCCCGGCATCAGCGACCGCACGTGCGCCTTCTGCCGCGAGGGGGAGCACCCGCTGTGCATTCGCTTCGGTATTCTGGGCGAGCACCGGCCCGGCACGGCCGCGGAATACGTGGTCGTACCCGGGTTCAACGTACGGGCGATCCCGCGCGAGGTGCCCACGGCAGAGGCGGCCGCGTTCGGGCTGGTCACGATCACGGCGTGGCGCATGCTCATGACCCGGGCGCGGCTCCAAGCCCGCGAGCGACTGCTCATCTGGGGAATCGGAGGCGGTGTGGCGACCGCTGCGCTTCAGATCGCGAAGCTGGCCGGGGCCGAAGTCTGGGTGACGTCGGGCAGCGATGCGAAACTCGAGAAGGCCCGGGCGATGGGAGCGGACCACACCCTCAACCATCGAACGCAGGACGTGCCCAGGGAGATCCGTGCCGCCACTGGAAAGGCCGGTGTGGATGTGGTCGTGGACAACGTGGGGGCGGCGACGTGGAAGCGATCGCTCCAATCGCTGGGCAAGCGGGGCCGACTGGTGACCTGCGGCGGCACCTCGGGAGCGCTGGCCGAGACGGACGTTCGACGCGTCTTCTGGAACCAACTGACGATTCTCGGCTCGACCATGGGCAGCGATGCGGAGTTCGACGCGATCGTGGGGCATCTGCGTGCCGGTCGGTTGCGGCCACCCGTCGATCACGTGTACGGACTGGCGGAGGGGCGCGATGCCTACGCCCGCCTCCAGGCGGGCGAGCAGTTCGGCAAGATCGTCCTGCGGATCGGGGCGTGAGCGCATGGCGGTGAGGCGCTGACTCCGTGACCGGAGCCAACCGGGAGGCCAGGGGCACGTGACGGAGGATCACGCGCAGTTCGAGCCGGAAGAAGAGCGGGCCGTACGCCGGGCGTACGCTGCCGGAGAGCCCGTGCACTGTCCGCGCGACGGGTCCGTCATGACGGTTCGCGAGATCGGGGGCGGCTCGTTCGGACTGGGTTACGCGCGGCAGCGCGAGTGGCTGCTGTGCCCGCAATGCCGGCGGAGCGTGATCTTCGACCGGCGGCGCGGAACGCGCACCTAGTGTGCAGGCGCCGTGCGCGGAGTCGCCGCCGGCGCGAGAATGCGCGTGGGTCGACGAGGCGAATCGCGAGGCGAGAATCGGCCGTCCGCGAGCGCCTGCGAAGCAGGGTTGTCTCGCGCTCCATAACTCATTCACTACCAATAGTTTGTGGTGTGTTGTATCGGTTGATTTTCGCCCCCGAAACGGGTATGTTTAGAGGTCTCCAGCCGGCCGTTTTTCCGCCCATTTTCGCACCCCGAACATGACCGCTCCCAACAACCGCGAACGGATCATTCCGCGCCTGATCGACGACGAGATTCGCGAGTCGTTCATCAACTACTCGATGAGTGTCATCGTATCGCGGGCGCTTCCCGACGTGCGCGACGGCCTCAAGCCGGTCCACCGGCGCGTGCTGTACGCGATGAACGAGCTGGGACTCGTGCCGGGGCGTCCGTACAAGAAGTCGGCGACGGTGGTCGGCGACGTGCTCGGCAAGTATCACCCGCACGGCGATTCGAGCGTCTACGACGCGCTCGTGCGCATGGTGCAGAGCTTCTCGCTGCGCTATCCGCTCATCGACGGCCAGGGGAACTTCGGCTCGGTGGAGGGCGACCCGGCGGCGGCGTACCGGTACACCGAAGCGCGGCTGACCGCGATCGCGGTGGAGATGCTGTCCGACATCGACCAGAACACGGTCGATTTCGTCCCCAACTTCGACGATCGCCTGCAGGAGCCGGCGGTGTTGCCGTCGGGGATTCCCAACCTCGTGGTCAACGGTTCGTCGGGCATTGCCGTGGGGATGGCGACGAACATTCCGCCGCACAATCTGCGGGAGATCGTGGCGGCGTTGCTCCACCTCATCGATCATCCCGACGCCACGCCGGGCGAGCTGCGGAAGCTCGTCAAGGGGCCGGACTTCCCGACCGCGGGGTTCATCTACGGCCGCCAGGGGATCAAGGCGTACCAGGAGACGGGGCGCGGGCGCATCGTGATGCGGGCGCGGGCGGTGATCGAGGAGAAGGAATCCTCGAACAAGGCACAGATCGTCATCACCGAGATCCCCTACCAGGTGAACAGCGCCAAGCTGCTCGAGGACATCGCGGGGCTGGTGCGGGACAAGAAGCTCGACGGCATCACCGACCTGCGGAACGAATCGGACCGCGAGGGGCTGCGCATCGTGGTGGAGCTCAAGCGCGACGCCATTCCGCGGGTGGTTCTCAACCAGCTGTACAAGCACACCCAGCTGCAGGCCACGTTCGGGGTGATCATGCTCGCACTGGTGCCCGATGCGGCCACGGGGCGGCTGGTCCCGAAGATCATGCCGCTCAAGGAGGTCCTCGAGCACTACATCACGCACCGCCACGAGGTGATCGTGCGGCGCGCGCAGTTCCAGCTCGACAAGGCCCAGGACCGCGAGCACATCCTCGAGGGGCTCAAGATCGCGGTCGACAACATCGACGAGGTGATCAAGGTCATCCGCGCCGCCGCCGACACCCCGACGGCGAGCACGGAACTGCAGGCGCGGTTCGAGCTCTCCGAGCGGCAGGCCGAGGCGATCCTGAACATGCGCCTCGCCAAGCTGACCGGCCTCGAGATCGAGAAGCTCGAGGAGGAGCTGGCGGAGGTCCGGGCGCTGATCAAGGAGCTGCGCGCGCTGCTCGACTCGAAGCCGAAGCGCATGGCGCTGATGAAGGAGGAGCTGACGAAGATCGCCGACAAGTACGGTGACGAACGGCGGACCGAGATCACCAGCGACGAGGGTGAGTTCACCGTCGAGGACCTGATCGCCGAAGAGGACATGGTGGTCACGATCTCGCACTCCGGCTACATCAAGCGGACCGCGGTCTCGACGTACCGGCGGCAGCGGCGCGGTGGCCGGGGGGGCACCGGCTCGGGGCTCAAGGACGAGGATTTCGTGGAGCACCTCTTCGTCGCCTCGACGCACGACTACCTGCTCTTCTTCACCGACGACGGGCGGGTGTTCTGGCTCAAAGTGCACGAGATCCCGCAGGCGGGACGCGCGGCGCGCGGCAAACCGGTCGTGAACCTCATCAACGTGTCGCCCGAGACGCGCATTCAGGCCATGCTGCCGGTGCGCGAGTTCCCGGAGGACAAGTTCCTGATGTTCGCCACGCGGCAGGGCACGGTGAAGAAGACCGCGCTGGCGCAGTATGCCAATCCGCGCTCCACCGGCCTCAAGGCGATCAAGATCGAGCCCGGCGACGAGCTGATCGACGTGCAGGTGACCGACGGCAACAACGACATCGTGCTCGCCACGCGCCACGGACTGTCGATCCGGTTCCAGGAGAGCGACGTCCGGCCGATGGGGCGGGACACCACGGGTGTGAAGGGCGTCGCGCTCGGCGACGACGACATCCTCGTGGGGATGGTCGTGGTCAAGCGCGAGGCCAACCTCCTCGTGGTCACCGAGCGGGGCATGGGCAAGTGCTCGCCGATCGACGAGTACCGGGTCCAGAAACGGGGCGGCAAGGGCATCATCACCGTCCACCGCACCGAGAAGACCGGCTCGACGGTGAGCATCAAGGAGGTGCTGCCCGACGACGAGCTGATGCTCATCACGAAGCACGGCATCATCATCCGCATGCCGGTCAAGGGCATTCGTGTGGCGGGCCGCAACACCCAGGGCGTGCGGCTCGTGGACCTGGACAGCGGCGACCTGGTGCGCGACGTGGCTCGGGTGGTGCCGGAGGATGAGGACGAGGGCGCGCTGCCGGATCTCGACGAGGGCGAGCCGGTGGGGGCGGGAGACGAGGAGGAAGAGGAATAGGAACGCCGTGCGGCGGTGAGGCCGTAGCCGTCACGGCCTCACCGGCGCACGGAGACGCACCTTCCGATCGGCCGGCGGCGCGGAGGCCTCAGCTCCCCCACAGCTTCGGCAGCTGCGTAACCAGGGTGTAGATCCCCATCGCCGACATCGCGCCCGCAATGATCGCTCCCGAGACCGTGAGCCAGAGCCGGTGCCGGTATCCCTCCGGCATCAGCGACTTCCGGTGCGCGGCCACGAGGATCACCACCAACGCCACGGGAAGTACCAGGGCGTTCAGCGCCCCCACGGCGATGAGGGTCTTCACCGGGCGGCCGACGAGCAGAAAGACCAGCGTGCTCAACCCGATGAACGCGATCACCAGCCGCGTCCAGTTGCGGTCGGCCCAGGGACTGAGAGTGCGCAGGAAGCTCACCGAGGTATAGGCGGCCCCGACCACCGACGTGGTGGCCGCCGCCCACATCACCACGCCGAACAGCCGGTAGCCGAGCTCACCCATCGCCAGGCGGAACACCGACGCAGGTGGATTGGAGGGATCCAGCGTGAGCCCGCGGGAGACCACGCCGAGGACGGCCAGGAAAAGCAGAACCCGCATGAACGAGGCCACGCCGATGGCGAGTCCCGACGAGCGCGTGACTTCCGGCTGGGCGTCGAGTCCGGTGACGCCCGCATCGAGCAGCCGGTGCGCGCCGGCAAACGAGATGTACCCGCCGACGGTGCCCCCGATCAGCGTGACCATGGTGAGCACGCTCATCTGCGCGGGCGCGAGGGTGCCGACGATCGCGCCGGCGAGCGGCGGGCGCACCGTGACGGCGACGTAGAGCGTGAGGGCGACCATCACGAATCCCATCACCTGGGCGAACCGGTCCATCGCCCGGCCGGCGTCCCGCACCACGAAGATCGCGATCGCCACGGCGGCACTCAGCAGGGCGCCCGTCTTCACGGGGAGGTCGAGCATCGCGTCGAGACCCAGGCCCGTCCCGGCGATGTTGCCGATGTTGAACGCGAGGCCGCCGGCGACCACGAGCACGGTCAGGAACCAGCCGAGCCCGGGGAACACGGCGTTTCCGAGGTCCTGCGCCCGCATCCCGCTCACCGCGATCACGCGCCAGATGTTGAGCTGGGCAACGAGATCGACCACGATCGACACCAGGATGGCGAATCCGAAGCTCGCTCCCAGCTCGGCCGTGAAGACCGACGTCTGGGTGAGGAACCCCGGCCCGATGGCGGACGTGGCCATGAGAAACGCGGCGCCGACGAGGACGGAGCGGAGCGACGGCGAGAGGGTGGGGCGCTGAGAGGCGGACACGATGGAAGGCGGACGAGGAGCGGTGCGAGCGCGCCGGGCGCGCGGCGGGTGGCGCGGGGCCAAGATGCGTCTTGGTTACCTGATTGGACAGGGGATCGTGCTTTACCGAAGGGACCTCGCACCGTACCTTAGCGCGACTGCCACACCCACCCATGTCCTCCGCCGCACGCACCGGCCCTCCACCACACAGGAGTTCTAGCTCCCTCGAGGTCATCCGGGACTCGGTCGAGAATCGATCCGAGCTCGGTGAGGCATTGCGCCATGCGCAGGCCGATGCGTACCGGGAGGCGATCCTGTGGCAGCGGTGGCTGCGGTATCTGGGCGTGCTCCTGGCGCTGCTCGTCTCGCTGCTCTTCGGTGCGGCCCCCCGGGACGTCGCCCTCCTGCCGACGCTCGTCGCCTCGACGGCGTACATCGTCACGGTGCTCGTCACGTCGTGGGTGGTGAAACGCTCGGCCCGCGGGGTGTTGCATCCCGTGCTTCCGGCCCTGCTGGCCACGGCCGACATCCTCGTGATGGGGGCCTTCTTCTACTTCGCCAGCTCGAGCCGGTCGCAGCACCTCATGCTCCTGATCGGCCTGCTCGGGGTCCAGCTCGCGGTGTTCTATTTCGGGCGCCTGCTGGGGATCTACGTCACGGTGCTCACGGCTGCCGTCTACGTGGTCATCGAGGCGCTGGTTCCCCCGTTCGCGGTCGGACCGGCGGCTTCCGCGGCGCAGGTCACGCTCACCACGGGAGTCTTCGTGATCGTGAGCGCTCTGGTGACGCTGGTGTTCGGCAGCTTCCGCGAGCGCATGAACGAGCTGCGCCTGTTCTGCAAGCTGGTCGAGGACGGGGAGCTGACGGCGAAGCTCACGTCGACCAGGGCCCCACACCCGGACGATCTGACACTGCTCGCCCGGAGCTTCGAAGCGATGCGCGACCGGCTCGCCGAGCAGATCGGCACCGACGCGCTCACCGGGTGCGTGAACCGCCGGGCCCTGGAGAACCGGTTGCGTACCGATTGGCGGCTGGCCAAGCGGCGTGGCTCGCACGTTGCCGTCGTCGCCATCGACCTCGACAACTTCAAGACGATCAACGATTCGCGGGGCCATCCCATCGGCGATCTGGTCCTGCAGCAGCTGGCGGGGATCATGAAGGCGACGGCGCGCGACACCGACACGGTGGCCCGATTGGGCGGCGACGAATTCGTGGTCGTGCTTCCGGATACGGGGTGGGAAGGCGCCGTGGCGTTCGCCGAGCGGGTGCGGCACCGGGTGCAGGACTTCGCGTTCGGAGCCGAGATGTCGCCCGTGGCCGCGACGGTCTCGATCGGCGTGGCGCTGGCGCGCGGCACGGACCCGATCTCACCGGAAGTCCTGCTGCACGAAGCCGATCGCTCTCTGTACAAGGCGAAGGCCGGCGGCCGGAACCGCGTCTACTCCTGATGGCCGACGTCCGGGCCCCGGCCCCGCCCCGGCTGGTGGATCTGGCGGATCTGCAGCGCGCGGCGGCGGTACTGGCCCCGGTCGCCGTGCGTACGCCCCTGCTGCCGTGCGACGCGCTGGCCGACCTGATGGGTATCGACGTCCGGCTCAAGCCCGAGATGCTGCAGCGCGGAGGCGCGTTCAAGTTCCGCGGCGCCTACAACTACCTGGCGAACATGCCCGCGGACGTGCGCGCTCGCGGGGTCATCGCGCCGTCGTCCGGGAACCACGCGCAGGCGGTGGCCATTGCCGCGCGCCTGTTCGGCGTGCCGGCGACGGTCGTCATGCCGACCACGGTCACGGCGCCAAAACGTGCCGGCGCAGAACGATTGGGCGCGCGCATCGAGTTGGCCGGCACCACTACCGCGCACCGCATGGCCAGGGCCATCGAGATCGCCCGGGTCGAGGGGTCGACCGTGGTGCCGCCGTACGACGATCCGACGATCATTGCCGGCCAGGGCACGATCGGACTCGAGATCACCGAGGACCTGCCGTCGGTGCGCACAGTTCTGGTGCCCGTGGGCGGGGGCGGTTTGAGCGCCGGAGTGGCCACGGCCGTGAAGCTCACGGCGCCAGCGGCACGGGTGATCGGGGTGGAGCCGGCAGGGGCCCCCAAGCTGACCCGGGCGCGCGAGGCGGGCGCCCCCGTGCGCCTGGAACACACGGCAAGCATCGCCGACGGGCTCCTGGCAGTGGAGATCGGCCACCTGCCGTTCGCGCATCATGCGCGTTACCTCGACGACGTGATCCTGGTTGACGAGGCCGCCCTGCGGCCCGCGATGCGTCTGCTCCTGGAACGGGCCAAGCTGGTCGCCGAACCGAGCGGTGCCATCGCCGTGGCGGCCCTGCTCTCGGGGACCCTCGAGATCGAGGGTCCGACGGCGCTGGTGCTGAGCGGCGGGAACGTGGACTGGACGGGGCTGGAGGCGCTGCTCGCCGGGGCGTGACTATTGGCACCGGGATTTGACGGGGCTGCCGCGCCGCGGCACTTTTTCGTGATGAAGCGCTGCCCGAGCTGTCGCAGGGAATACGCGGACGATGCCCAGTTCTGCACGAAGGACGGCACCCGCCTGATCGAGCAGAGCGCTGTGCCTCCGAGTCGTGCCGGCGCGGAGACCCGCAGCACCACCACGCCGTCGCGGCCGCAGGACAGCGTGCCGACGCCCGGCGTCGGGCTCGTCGGCCAGCTCCTCGACGGGCGCTACCGCATCGAGCGGAAGGTGGGCGAGGGCGGGATGTCGTTTGTGTATCTGGCGACCGACGTCTCGACCCGGGAGCGCTGCGCCATCAAGGTGCTCTCGGCGGCGCTGTCGCGAGATGCCAACGCCATGGCCCGGCTCAAACGCGAGGCGAGTTTCGGCATGCGCCTCGCCCATCCGAACGTGTGCCACATCATGCGGCTGGGCGAGACGGAAAGCGGACTCGTCTACGTGGTGATGCCCTTCGTGGAGGGCGAGGTGCTGTCCGACCGGAACAACCGCCTCGGGCACATTCCGCTGGACCAGGCGGTACCACTGGTGCGCGACATGGCGGCCGGCCTGCAGGTGGCGCACGCCCTCAAGATCGTGCACCGGGATCTCAAACCCGAAAACGTGATGGTGTGCCGGCGCCCGGACGGCACGGAATACGCCGTGGTGATGGACTTCGGCCTGGCCAAGGAGCGCCGGGCCGGCGCCGAGCTCCAGAAGCTGACGGCGACGGGCATCATCCTCGGGACTCCGGAGTTCATGAGTCCCGAGCAACTGCGGGGCAAGCCGCTCGACCCCCGCACCGACATCTATTCACTTTCCCTGCTCACCTACGAGATGCTCACCGGCCGACTTCCCTTCCAGGGACGCACCCAGCAGGAGATGATGATCGCGCGATTGCGGAGCGACCCGACGCCGCTCCGGAAGATGCGTCCCGACCTGGCTTTTCCCGAACCGGTCGAGCACGTGCTCGCCCGGGCGATGGCCCGGAACCCGGACGAGCGGTACCAGACCGCCACGGCGTATGCGGACGCCCTCGCCGAGGCGTCGGGTGCCGGCGGTGCCGCAACCGGCACCGGCCTGATCGACAAGCTGTTCGGACGATGAGACTCCATCGAGGCCTCGCAGCGGGCGCCGCCCTGCTGCTCGCGGTGCCGCGGCTGGGCGCACAGGCATCGCTGCCCAATCCAGCGCTCGACGTCCTGCATTACGATTTCGCACTCACGCTTCCCGACAGCGGACCCCGGTTTCAGGGGCTCGCCACGCTGACGGTGGCGCGCCGCGCCCCGGCCGACACCCTCGCCCTCGACCTCATCGGACTCACGGTGGACAGCGTGCAGGTGAATGGCCGGCGCGTGGACGCCCGGCGCACCGACACGCGGATCTTCGTCCCCCTCCCCAGCGGGACGCACGACACCCTGCGCGTCGCCGTGGCGTATGGCGGGGTTCCCGATGACGGGCTCATCGTGCGACGCGACAGCGCCGGCCGGTGGACGTACTTCGGCGACAACTGGCCCAACCGGGCCCGGCACTGGCTACCCACCGTGGACTACCCGACCGACAAGGCCACCGTCTCGTGGTGGGTGAGCGCCCCCGCCTCGGAAACGGTGGTCGGCAACGGCACGATGACGAGTCAGACCCCCACGGCGCCGCTCACGCCGGGCGGGGTCCCCCGGCGGGTCACCCGCTGGAACGAGATCCGGCCGATCTCGACCTACCTGATGGTGATCGCCGCGGCCCCGCTCGTGGAGACGTCGCTCGGGAACACGGCCTGCGGATACGGCAGCGTGTCCCGCTGCGTCCCGCAGATGGTGTACACGGCCCCCGAGCAGGCCGACTACATGCCGGGTCCGTTCATCGCCGCCGACAGCATCGTGACCTACTTCGCGCGCCTGATCGCGCCCTTCCCGTTCGAGAAGCTCGCGCACCTGCAATCCTCCACGCGGTTCGGCGGCATGGAGAACGCGAGCGAGATCTTCTACTCCGACCAGGCCTTCCGACGGCACACGATGAACGACGGGTTGATCTCGCACGAGACGGCCCACCAATGGTTCGGTGACGCGGTCACGGAGGCGGACTGGCCCGAGCTGTGGCTCTCCGAGGGATTCGCCACGTACTTCTCGGCACTGTGGGCGCGGTACGCGCACGGCGACAGCGTGTTCCACGCAACGATGCGCCAGATGCGCCGTCGGGTGCTGTACGCGCGGGTCGTGACGACGCACCCGGTCATCGACTCCACAGAAACGAGCCTGATGGCGCTACTCGACGCCAATAGCTACCAGAAGGGCGCGTTCGTCCTGCACATGCTCCGGCACACGCTCGGCGACAGCGCCTTCTTCCGCGGGCTGCGCATCTACTTCCATGCCCACGAATTCTCCAATGCGACGTCCGTGGACCTGCGGCACGCCCTGGAAGAGAGTTCGGGGCGGTCGCTGAAATGGTTCTTCGATCAGTGGCTGCGGCGGCCGGGGTATCCGGAGCTGACGGTGCACTGGTCGTACGACGCGGCGACCCACGACGTGAAACTGACCGTGGATCAGGGCAAGGAGTTCGGGTACTACCGCACGCCGCTGACCGTGGAGCTGCGCGATGCGCAGGGTCAGACCCAGCGTGCCACGGTCAATCTGCTGGCGACGCCGGAAACGACGGCATCCATCCAGGTGCACCTGAACTCGCCACCGGTCGCGCTCGTGGCCGACCCGGACGTGGCACTGCTGGCCCGCATCACGGTCCAGTAGGACGCCCCGTCCCGGTCGCGGCCGACGGCGATCAGCGGCCGAACCGCCGTGCCTCCAACATCAGGCAGCGGTCCTGCACGACGTCGATGCCCTCGCGGGCCAGGCGCTCCGCGGCGGCGTCGTTCCGAATTCCCTGCTGGAACCACACGGCGCGGGGGCGTTTGGCGATGATGTCGTCGAGGTGCTGCGGGATGTCCTTCGGACGCCGGAAGACGTCGACGAGATCGATGGGCCCGGGGATCGCGGACACCGTCCGATAGACCGGCTGTCCCAGAATCTCGCTGACCTCGGGATAGTACACCGGAACCGGAACGATCTCGAACCCCAATCCCTGCAGGGCTTCGGGAACGAGGTATGCGGAGCGCCCGGACTCGGGTGTCTTGATCCCGAGCACGGCGACGCGATGCGACTGCTCGACGATCCGGCGAAGGCCCGCCTCGTCCTCGATGAGGTGCGTCTGCCAGTCGGTGGTTGCGTGAATCATGCGGCTATCCGAAAAGGTGACTTGCGCGCTCCCCTTTGTTCGTCCGCCCGAGGGGAAACGTATGACACGGCACATCACGGGCAGTTAGGTTTGAATATTACACCGTTTTGGCACGAACCTTGGGAGGCACTTCCGAATGAAAATGCTCGTGCTGGGCGCCGGCCTTCAGGGCTCGGCGTGCGCGTACGACTTGCTGAAGGATCC
>JBJKRG010000207.1:0-14049 GCA_046704805.1 Gemmatimonadaceae bacterium | reverse complement strand
CTGCGGACCCTGGCCGAACGTGGGGCGCGGGACGCCGCCGCCCGCGACGAGGTCGTGGCCGAGATCAACCGGGTCCTCGGCCGGAGCGCCGGCACGCGCCGTCTCGACGCCCATTCCGACGGGTCGTATGCGCGGACTTTCGTGCCCGGCGGCGATGCCTTCGCGGGACTGATGATCCCGCTGGTCGAGTCGGCGGCCGACGCACTCATTCTCGGCGAGCTGCGGCGCGTGCGGCGGTGCGCCGATCCGCGCTGCCGGCGGGTGTTCTACGACGTCACGCGGAACGGGGGGCGCCGCTGGTGCGACATGGCCACGTGCGGAAACCGCGCGAAGGCAGCCCGCCACCGGGCGCGCGCGCGCGGCTGACGCCGCCCCGGATCCTCGCCGTGGTCAGTGGTGTCGGCGTCCATGCTTCCCGGCGCGTCGTCTGGCACGCGCCGCTTCCCCGCGACGCCGGCCCTGCTCCTCGCTCCGAGCCCCGCGGCTCTCGTCGGGCGTGAAGGGGCGGTCCAGCAGCTCCTGCAGCTCGTCGAGGTCCGTCCCGCGGACCGCGCCCCGTTTCCCGCGCGTCACCACGAATCGCAGCGGACGGTCCAGGACGGGCAGCTCCGCCGCGGTCAGGGTCCGCGCCGTCTTCTCGGGCAGCCGGAGTCGCGCGACGCCGCGCGGTCCTGACGGCGTTTCTTCCACGTCGTAGTGGACCTCCACCGGCTGCCCCCGCACGTCCACGCGCGAGGGCAGCCGGCCCAGACGGTCGCGTTCCTCCGGAGACACGAAGGCGTCCGGATCGAAGCGCAGCGGCGCGTGCCGGAACTCGTCCATGGAGTGCACGGCGGCCAGCTGGCGCTCGTAGAACGCCGCCAGCTCGTTCAGGCCCAGCCGCGTCGTCCGGCCGCCGGACCGCCGCCACGCCTCCCGCACGTTCTCGATGCCCGGCTGGTTGCGCCGCACGGCCGGATGGCGCGATTCACCGCGCGCCAGCGCCTCCGCGAGCAGCGCGCGTGCCCGCGCCTCGAGCCCGGGCGGGAATTTCTCGACGTCCTCGGAATCGCGGTGCAGCTCGAACCCGAAGTAGTCCACGCGGCGCACGAGCACCAGCGTGCCCTGTCGTCGGCGCGCGTCGTAGACCAGCTCCGGCTCACCGCGCGTCGCGTACTGCCGGACCAGGTCGGCGGTCAGCTGGGTGCCCTCGATCGCCGCGCGCGGCGTCCCGAACCGGTCGGCGAAGTAGCGCAGCTCGCCGGCCACCGCGCCCCAGCTTCCACAGACGCTCGTCTTCGACACGCGGGCTTCGTCGCCCGACGCCGTCCGTTCGTCGAGGACCAGGGTGAAGGGCATGAACCGCGCCAGCAGCTCCTGGAACCGGCGCAGGGTCGCGTCTCCGGCACGGGGCATCCGCGTGGGCAGCGGGGCCCCGACGGCGCGATACACGCTCGCCATGCCGAGCGCGGTATCCTCGATGGCCTTCACGAGCACGCCGCGCCGGTCGGCCCACGATTCGATGCGCGCCTCGTCGAACAGGTGCCGGGGCAGGTCGTACACCTCGCCCATGCGGCCGGCGCGCGCGAACGCATCCGCGTAGACGTTGTACGCCGTCAGGTGGTCGCTCCCCGGCACGATCAACCCGCTCAGGTCGCGATCGTCGCGCGTCATGCGGTGCAGCGACTCCACGGCGCTCATCACGGCGAGGAACGGCAGCAGATCGTCGCCCCCGTGGACGATCAGCTCCGCCCACGCGCGCTCGACCGGCATCGCCTCCACCGCGCGTCCGTAGGCCGTGAGCCGGCCCCCCTCGACGATGCCCCGCCGCTCCAGCAGCGCGACCGCTTCGCGGTACGCCGTCCGGTCCAGTGGCACCGGCAGGTCGAGCTCGTCCGCCCGCACGCCGAGGGCAGCGCAGGTGATGGCGACCCGCTCCGAGTCGCCAGCGAGTTGGAACTCCGGCTCCGTGGGCCGCAGCGAAGCGAAGTCGATATCGCGGTCGCTGAGGATGTACACGCGCCCGCCCGTCACGCGTCCGTGCACGCGCCCCGCCATCTGCAGGATCTCGTTGGCGCCCAGATGAAGCTGCGTGAGCACGTTCCGGCCGCGGTCGATCAGGTTCGTGAACCGCACGTCGTCGATGATCACGGTGTCGAGGCCGTGGATGTTGAGGGCGCTCTGCCCCGCGGCGGTCATCGCCAGGAAGAACGGCTTCCGCTCCGTGCCGTCGAGGAACGGACGGATCACGCGGATCGGCTCACCCCCGTGGTAGAACGCGACGTTCATCTTCGGCGCCAGCTCCTGCACCTGGACCGCCGCCTCCTCCACCCCGCGCCGTGTGGGGAGGAACAGCGCCGTTCCCCGGCGCTGCCGCTGCAGTTGCTGCAGCAGCCGGTGGTCCAGGAAATCCCGCGCGCGGCGGTTGAGCACGCGAACGTCCGCCGCCCTGTCGGGATCGAAGGCGGACACTTCGAGCACGTCGCCGCTGTCCAGGTAGCGCGCATAGAACGTCGGGTCAACGGTCGCCGAGAGCCACGCGAACCGGCATCCCGTCCGCTTGCCGAGCGCCAGGCACAGCTCGAGCTCGGCGGAGGTCTGGTGGATCTCGTCCACCACGAGCGTATCGTGCGGCAGGATGTCGCCGGCTTCGAACCACCGCCGGGCGATCCCCGTGGTCACGACCACCACGTTCCACGTCGGCGTTTCCGGCGTCGCCTCGCGCTCGCGGTTGACGACGCCGACCCGGAGGGCGGTGGTGCCCAGCACTGCCTCGGCGATGGGGCGAATCGCCAGCGTCTTGCCCGTGCCGGTGCCGGCCACGATGCCGAATCCGCGCCGGGCTCCGGCCAGTTCGCGCACGCGCGCTCCGGCCTGGCGTTCCAGGAAGGTCTCCAGGTGGAGGCCGAGGGCGATCTCGATCGTCTCGCAGGCCGCCCGCGTGGGTGCGATGACGATGACGCGCCCCGTCGGCGGCTCGGCGCGGACGAAGGCGTCGTGATCGGGAGGAAGTGATCCGTCGTGGACCGCGCGCGTCACGATGAGTGAAGCTGCACGCGCACGCGCTCCACCGGAACCCCGGGCCGGCTCAGCCGGTCGGTTCGATCCCCGGCGGCAGAACGGAGGACGTCGAGTCGGGACGGTGTCCGCCGCCCTTCTTCGGCGTTGCTTTCCGTTTCGCAGTGCCATTCGGCGCGGGCCGGCTGTTGCTCGTGCTGTCGGCGGCCTTCGGCGTCATCGACTTCGGCAGCGGTGCCACACCCTTCAGCGGACGGTCGCGCTCGCTGGACCGTGCGCCGTTCGCGCTGTCCGGATGCGCGTAGTCGTCGCCGAAAATCACCCGGCCGTTCGTCGGCCGGTTGCGCAGCGCTGACCGGCAATCGGTGGGTGCCGGCTGCCGGCCCGGCGGCACGCCGTCCAGCCACACCCGGCACATGCCCGCAGGCGGGCGCAGGTTCGGCGGAACGACCTTGCTGTCGGACTTGGATCGCTGGGCTTGGGCGGCTCCGGCGATGAGCAGACTGCAGACGATGGCGAGGACTTGGGGTGACTTCATGGGATGGCGTGGACTGCGGTCGAGAGCCGCGACACCCTCACGACGAGTTGTCGCGCTGGAAGTCATACACGCCCCGGCGTCCGAGGTTCTCAGCCGGGCCGCGCCGCGACCCACCACCGCACGAACCCCCCGGCATACCCGGTTAACCCGGTCCTCGAAGCCGCCCCCGGCGGTGCTCACCGTTCATGGCACCTCGCCATCCAGTAGTGCGGCCTGTGCGCCGTCGGTCCTCCCGGGGCTTCCACCCCGGCGGAATCACGGGGCTCCCGGGGCGCCGAGCAACTGCACGATTTCGCCCGGCCGGGCATGGCGGTGGAGCCTCGACTTCTCGAACACCGGGATGCCGTCTCGCACCACCTCGAACCGTCCCCCACGGGACGGGATCAACGTCACGTCGGCGTCGGGGAAGCTGGCCCGGATCTCGGCCGCCAGACCGGCGGCGCGGGGCTCGTAGTTTCAGACGGTGCAGTACTCGATGGAGATCTTCATGGTACTCCAACGGTAACCGCAGGCTCGCTGCTGCGGCTAGTCGCGGGGCGGCGGCCAGGGAACGTGCGTCAGCGTGGCGAGCCGCTCGATCAGCGTGTCCTGGTGCGCCACGACGGCCTGCAGCGAGTCGATGCGATCGGTGGCGTCCTGCAGATCCTGCTGCAGGTTCTGGACGGCGGTGCCCATGTCCATGACGGCTTGCGCCATGTTGGCCTGGGCGCGGGGATCCACACAGCTCCCCGCAGCACAGAGGAGCGCGAGGGGCACGGCAAGGCGATAGGTGCGCATCGGAACGTTTGGGTGAGGGTGTGCGCACAAGATGGAAGTCGGGCGCAGAGGCGTCTACGGGGCCGGCGCCGGATCGGCGGACTGCAGGACGCGGGAAGCGGGAAGCGGGAAGCGGGAAGCGGGAAGCGGAAACAGGATGGCGTCCGGGCGAGGACGGTGACGGCGAGGCGCTTCCCGCATGACAGGTTGGCGGCATGACACGCATCCGGCGGCGAGCGGGGACGCTCGTCGAGCTCCTGATCGCGCTCGCCGTGACGGCCACGATGCTGGCGATCGCCCTGCCGCGCACCACCGCTGCCCTCGACCGCGCCGCCGTGCATGCGGCCTCGCGCGACGTGGAGACCCTCTTCGCCGAGGCACGCACCCAGGCGCTGACCCGCCGCATCACCGTGTGGCTGGTCCTCGACAGTTCGAGCCGTCGCGTCGACATCCGGATTCCGGGCGTCGGAACCCGGAGCCGCAGCGTGGGGTCCTTGTACGGAGTGGCGTTCCGGACGACGCGGGATTCGATGAGCTACGATGCCCGGGGATTGGGCCGTGGAGCGGCGAATCTGACCGTGGTGCT
The DNA here is from genome assembly GCA_046704805.1 of Gemmatimonadaceae bacterium. Lineage (GTDB taxonomy): Bacteria > Gemmatimonadota > Gemmatimonadetes > Gemmatimonadales > Gemmatimonadaceae > JAGWRI01. The sequence continues at coordinate 9,172 of JBJKRG010000207.1, read as the reverse complement.
CCGGCGCGGGCAGGCGCGGGACAGTCTCGTGGTGTCCCGCCTGGGGCGGGTTCGCCGCTAGCAGGACAGCGGTCGGCAGCGCGGTTCTGCGCGCCGCGGGCACGTGTCGACGAACGGCTCTCCGGGGGCCCCGGCACCCGGTGGGACTAGATTGCAGGCGGGTTGGCACGGTCATGGAACGGTCGCGTTCGTGGTCCGTGCGGGTCAGTAATGTGACGCTGCACCGCCGGGGGTGGGTTATTCCTCATGAGATGACCGACGACGCTGCCGACGTCCGACGTGTGCTCAGCGGTGACGTTGACGCATACGCGGCGCTGGTGGATCGGTACTACGATCAGTGCGCCCGGTATGCGGTGCGGATGCTGGGCAATCGCGATGACGCGGAAGATGCGTTGCAGGCGACGTTCCTGCGGGCCTACCGCGCGCTGGGGAAGTACCAGGAGCGGGACAAGTTCAGTGCCTGGCTGTACCGCATTCTGGTGAATCAATGCCGGAGCCTGGCAGCACGTCGTTCACAGCGAGAGCGGGTGTTCGTGCGAGAGGAGGCGTTGCTGCTCAACGCCACCGACGAACGGGCCTCGCCGGGGTGGTCGGGGGAGAACGAGGAGTTTGTGCAGCGGGTGCTGAGCGAGCTGGATCCCCTGCTGCGCGAGGCCTTCCTGCTGAAGTACATCGAAGAATTGAGTTACGAGGAGATGTCTGCCCTGACCGGCGTGGGCGTTTCCGCGTTGAAGATGAGAGTGAAGCGCGCATCCGACCGGCTGCGCGAGCGATGGGAGCGCATCAAGCATGATTGAATCCCGCCTGGACCCCCCAGACCCCTTCATTGAATGGATCGCGCGTGAAGCGCGGCGGCCGGTGGAAACGGCCCCCGGCGCTCGTGCGCGGGTCATGGAGGCCGTCCGGGCCCTGCCGCTCCCGGCGCGTCCACGGCGCGCCCGGCGGTGGCTCACGTCCAGGCGTCCCGTCGCGCTGTCGCCCCTCACGGGGTCGCTCCTCGCGGCGGGCCTCGTGGGCATCGGGGTCATCGCCGGGCTCTCCATCACACACCGGGACGGTCGGCTACCGACCGGGCAGCCCGCCGCTGTCGCTGCGCGTCCGCAGCTCCCGGCATCTGACACGGTGCTCGTGCACGAGTTCGTCCTCGAGGCGCCCGGCGCCCGGCGCGTCTCCCTCGTGGGCGACTTCAACCGGTGGAGCGAGACGGCCACGCCGATGAAGCGTCGGGCCGACGGCCGGTGGGTCGCCACCATCAAGCTGCCGCGGGGCCTCCACTTCTACGCCTTCGTGGTGGACGGTGCGAACGGGTCCACCACGTGGACGCCCGATCCCGGTGCCCTGCGGGCACCGGACAACGGCCTCGGTTCCAACTCGATGGTGCTCATCGGCCGGGGGTCCAGCACATGATGGCCCGCCTCGCACGGCGCGCGTTGACCGGATTCATTGCCATTGCCGCCGCCGCCCCGATGCTGCTCGCGCAGGGACGCGACCCGCTGGCCCGGCTCGACAGCGCCAGCCACCGCATCGTCGCGGCGCTCGTCGACTCGGCGCGCACCGAAGGGCTGCCCAGCGAACCGATCATCTCACAGGCCCAGCTCGGGGTTGCCCGGCACGCGTCCAGCACCGTCATCAGCAGCGTCGTCCGGAAGGTGTTTCTCGCCCTCCGTGAAGCCCGGGCCAGTCTCGGTGAACATGCGACGTCCGAGGAATTGTCCGCCGGTGCCCAGGCGCTCGAAGTGGGCATTCCGACCTCGGCACTCATCGATCTCCGCCAGGCACGCCACGGGAAATCGGTCACCGTGCCACTCGTCGTGCTGGCCGATCTCGTCACCCGGGGCGTCCCGCGGGACACCGCCTCACGCGCCATCCTCCAACTCTGGATGGGAGGCGCCGGGGACGCCGACCTGCTGGGCTTGCCCGTGGCCGTCGAACAGGACATAGTATCAGGTGCCGCCCCGGGTGATGCGCTCCTCAACAGGATCCGCACCATTCCGCTCCGGCCGCCACCCGGGAAGGTTCCCGAATAAACGGTTCGCGGTCTCCTGGAAAGTCGAGCTCGTAGCACATGGTCGAGCCGAACCGAACCACCGTTGGTCTCCTGATCCTCAGCCTCGCCCTGCTCGTTCCGCAGGGGGGGGTTTCGGCGCAGTTGACCACACGGCTGGAGGCCGGCGCCATCGTGAGCTCCACGGCGGGAATCGTGCCCGCCAATGCCATCAGCCTCACTCCCGACGTGCGGTACGACAGCCACATGCTCAAGCTGTCCGCCCGGGGCTCGGCCTGGCTCAACGGCAACAGCTGGCAGCTCGCCGACGGTCTGGCAACGGCCACGGTCACGTCGCCCACCGTGCACCACGTGAGCGCCCAGCTCATCGCGAACGCGAGCCGCGCCTACTACGATCAGATCAACCAGAACGCCCAGATCGACGCCGAAGCACGCGTGCACCTGCTGTTCTCGCAGAAGGCCGGCGTCTGGCTCGAGAGCGGCGTCGCCCGCCCATGGCGGGTTGCCGTTGTCTCGTCCGTCGACGTGGCCGGCGCGGGCGCGTGGACGCAGATCGGCGGCGCGACCATCACCGGGACCTACACGAACTTCTCGTTCACCCGAGTCGCCAGCGCCGATGACTCCACGGGGACGCTGCAGTCGTGCATCAGCCAGGCCAACAACAGTCAGTGTCTCCGACAGTCGCATTTCAGCGACGTGCAGGGCACCGTCCACTGGCAGAAGTCCGCGTTCGAGTTGACCGCGCAGACCGGCTACCGGTTCGGCAATGCGAATGACGTGACCCCGGATTCACGGCGGTGGGCTTCCGCCAGCGCGGTCGTGTGGCTGTCGCCCGACATGGCGATGGTGCTGGGCGGCGGACGCCAGCCGGCGAATCCGGCCCGCGGTCTGCCGGCCCGCAACTACGCGAATCTCGGCGTCATGTTCGCCGCCTGGCCCGCCATGACCTCCGGCGCGGTGCCCATCGAGGCCCCGTCCAGTGCCATCAGCCAGTTCGACATCGCCGCGGCCAGCCCCTCCCTGCAGCGCGTTCAGGTGCACATCGTCGGCGCCGAGCGCGTGCAGGTCATGGGCGACTTCACCGCCTGGCAGCCGGTGTCCATGGTCCAGCGCGGCCGCGACGTCTGGGAAGCGCTCGTTCCGATCGCCGCCGGCGTCCACCAGCTCGATGTCCGCGTGGACGGCGGCAAGTGGTTGCCGCCACCGGGTACCCCCACCATGCGCGACGGCTACAACGGCGAAGTCGGCGTGCTGGTCGTGCACTGACCCGCTCCGCCCGCCCCCCCGAACGACGAGGCCGGTAGCATACCGCTGCCGGCCTCGTGTCGTGGATGGGGGATGGGCCGCCTGCCCCGCCGGCCTCAGCTGGCGGCGACCGTGCCGAAATCGAATCCCGGCACGGAAATGCGCGGAATGGGCTCGCCGAGAATCCGCTCGATCGTGCGCACCATCGCGATCTCGTCCGGCGCCATGAACGTGAATGCGTCGCCGGTGGCGTCGGCTCGGCCGGTCCGCCCGATGCGGTGGACGTAGTCCTCGGGCTGCTGCGGCACATCGTAGTTGATGACGTGCGAGATGCCGGAGATGTCGAGGCCCCGCTGGGCGATGTCGGTGGCCACGAGCACCCGAATGCGCCCGTGCCGGAAATCGTTGAGCGCTTTGGTGCGCTGGGCCTGTGTCTTGTCGGCGTGCATCGCGGTCGCCGCGATGCCCTCGTGCTCGAGCTGACGCACCACGCGGTCGGCGCCGTGCTTCGTCCGGCAGAACACGAGCACCGCTTCCATGTCCCCGCCGCGGAGCAGCTCCGCCAGCAGCGCCGTCTTGCGATCGGAGGGAACGGGGTATACGGCATGTGAGACCGTGCTCGCGGCCGCCGACCGCATGCCGATCTGCACCACCACCGGTTTCCGCAGATACTTGCGTGCCAGCGCCTCGACCTCCGGCGGCATGGTGGCGCTGAACAGCAGCGTCTGCCGGTACGCGGGAATCTCCGCGACGATACGGTTGATCTGCGGCGCGAACCCCATGTCGAGCATGCGGTCCGCCTCGTCCAGCACCAGCACCTCGAGATCGTCGAAGACGACGTTCTGCCGCTCGAGGTGGTCGATCATGCGTCCCGGCGTGGCTACGACCACGTCGACGCCCGCCCGCAGGGCCTTCTGCTGCGGATCGAGCGGCACTCCCCCGTACACCGCGGCGACGTCGAGCTCGGAATGCGCCGCGTACTGGCGCACGGCCCCCTCCACCTGGACGCACAGCTCGCGCGTCGGCGTGAGGATGAGCACCCGCGTGCGTCGCGGTCCGCCGAGCAGCCGATCGACGATCGGCAGCGTGAACGCGGCGGTCTTGCCCGTGCCCGTCTGCGCGAGCCCGATGAGGTCGCGCCCGCGCAGCACCAGCGGAATCGCCTCGGCCTGAATCGGGGTGGGGGTCTGGTAGCCGGCGTCCTCGACGGCGTGCAGGACCGGCGCGGACAGGCCGAGTGACGCGAAGGTCGGACCCGGCTCGGTGGATTCCTCTGTTGTCTTCTTCCGTCTTGGCATGTTCCGGTGAACGCTAATGCCGCCGGCGCACCATCGCTACTCGCGGACGAATGCGATCAGGGCGGCGTTGCACGCCTCCGGCAGCTCCTCGTTGACTGCGTGGCCGCCGTTGAGCCGCACGATCTCGACGTGCGGCATCGCGCGCGCGTGCCCCGCGCTCCCCGTGATCAGGTGGTCCCGCGTGCCCAGCACGAGCAGCACCGGAACGGCAACGCCCGCCAGCTGTCCCGCCGTGTACGGGTCCCAGGAGAAGTCGTGGAGGCAGGCCACGAGTGCCGCGGCGAATCCGGGGCGGCTCGCGGCCGCCCAGTATTGATCCACGTCGCGCTCGGTGACGCGCGAGGGATCGGCGTACGCAAGGCGCAGGAACCACCGCACGAGCGCCCGCGACACCATGTGGCTCGCATAGTCGCGCAGCGGGAGCGGGGAGAGCAGCTGCGCGATCGAGGTGAATCGCACGTGGCCGAGGCCCACCGGGTTGATCAGCACCACGCGCGCCACCCGCGGGTGGTGGCCCACCGCGAGTCCGAGCGCGATTCCGCCTCCCATGCTCACGCCAACGACGGTCGCCGCGCGTACGTCGAGCGCGTCCAGCAGTGAGCCCGCGGTGGCCGTCATGCCCTCGCGCGTGTACCACGCCAACTCCGGAGGCTTTTCGCTGAGCCCGTGTCCGGGCAGGTCGGCCGCAATCGTGCGGAATCCGGCGCGCGCGAGGGCCGGGATCGCGTCACGGTACGAGTAGACCGATGCCCCCCATCCGTGCAGCAGCACGACCGGCGCCCCGTCGGGCGGCCCCGCCTCGAGCACCCGCAGCCGGATCCCGTCGCGTACCACGATCTCGCGAACGGCGATCCCCGGCGCGTGCGCCGGATACATCTCGTCGATCGGCAGCGGGGACGGCGACGCCGGACCCGTCGCCTGCCGGTCCTCCGTCCCGGAGTGCGACACCGGCGTCAGACGAGTTCGATCGTGCGCCCCGCGAGCCGCGCGATGAGCCCGAGCCGGAACGTCACGTCCGTCCACCGCTCCTCGCCCGCCAGATCTTCCTCGAGCGGGTACATCGGCCAGACATACGGGTTCGTGGTCTTCACCGCCTGCAGACCCTTGTGCGGGTGCCACACCGCGTCGGCATCGCAGTCGTCGAGGAATCGGTCGAAGAGCTTGGTCCAGTTCTCGTTCAGCTTCAGGAACCCCAGACGGGCCATGAGCTCCAACCACACCAGCGCGCTCGCCACGTCGGCGTCGGCGGCATTCCGGTGCGGCAGCTGGTCGCCCATCACGAGATGGGACTGGGCGGCGATCCGGCGCCCGAGCAACTGGACGATTTCCTGGCGCGGAAGCGGCTGCGAGACCCACGCGTAGATCCGGTCCATGATCTCCGCGTGCTCGGTGCAGAACAGCGGCATGTAGGCCAGCATCTTGAGCGCATAGATCGACGGCGGCGCCGCCTCCGGCGCGAGCACGTGCTGGTTGCCGACGCGCATCCACGGCTTCTCCGCCAGCGGCGAGCGGAGGAAGTCGTTGATCCGATCGAGGATGCGCCGGGCCGCCCCGCGGAGCCGCGGGTCCCCCTGGTACCCCGCCTGGGCGAGCGCCGCGGCCGCCGCCTCGCGCAGGATCCCCCGACCCCGGTGCACCATGTCCTCGTCGGGCGCCGCACGGCCGCCGAATTCGTACAGGAACTCCGGATCGTCGTCCTCGGCCAGCAGCCGGAACAGGATCCGCCTGGCCTGCATCAGCGGAGGAGAGCTGCGATCCCACCCGTATTCCAGCAGCCGCAGCACGGCATTGATCGTGCCGACCCCCTCGAAATGCGTCGCCCGGGCGCCGGGCAGGGTGAGCATGGTGTGGGACCACGTCCCGTCCACCGCCTGCGATACGGCCAACAGCAGCGCCGGGCGGTACGTATAGGGGAGTGTCCCCACCGGAGAGTCCGGCGCCCCCCCCTGCTGGGCCACATCGCGCATCGCCCGGAACTTGATGGACGCCGAGGCGTGATCGAGCAACCAGCCGAGCGGGAAACGGACGGGTGGAGGGGGCGGTGGTGGAGGGGGTGGTGGAGCGGCTGGCTGGACCGGAACGTCCGCCGCCGTCTCGGGTTCAAGGTTCGTTGTTGGCGGCTGGGTCACGGCGTCGCGGGAAACAGGTGAAAAAGCGATGTCGTACCGCGCTTTAGTATCGGCGCGTAAGCATAGCGTTTTTCGGGTGATGCGCCAGAGGGGATTCGATAAGTGCCCTGAAGGCAATCACTTGAGTGTAGGTACCCCCATTCTTTGACAGGAGTGTTTCATGCGTAAGCTGGCGATGGTGGCACTGGCAGTCCTCTGCGTCGGCGGCACCGCCTCGGTGGCGGCGGCTCAGGGCGGCGGAATGCGCGGCGGGCGCCGCGGTTCCATGATCGACCGTTGGCTCACGCAGCCCACGGCCATCACCCTGAACGCCGATCAGCAGAAGAAGGTCGACAGCCTGAAGACCGCCATGTCGGACGAGCAGCAGAAGCTGTTCGAGGACATGCGGAGCGGCGGTGGCGACCGCAGCGAGATGATGGGCAAGATGCGTGCGCTGGAGACGAAGTACGAGGACGCCGTGAAGACGGTGCTCACTCCCGACCAGCAGAAGACGTTCGACGCCAACGTGGCGGCGCAACCACGCCGCGGCGGTCGCCGCGGAGGAGGCGGTGGCGAGCGTTGAGTTGACCGTACAGCGCGCATGACGCGGCGGGCCGTCCCGGGATCGGGACGGCCCGCTTGCCGTTCGGCCCCGGCGACTGGCCGCCCGTTCCGCCGGGCGCGATCTTCTTGCGCGATGCCTCACCGATCATCGCGGCCTTCCGCCCCCGCCCTGCCCGCCAGCCCGCCGGAGCCCGATGCGCGGTGAATTCGTGGACGTCGGCGGTGCCCGACTGTACTACTACGCCGCGGGCAGCCGCGGGGCCGGTGAACCGGTCGTGCTGGTCCACGGATTCCCAACGTCGGGGCATCTGTGGAGCGAGGTCGTTCCACTCCTGCCGGCCGGCCACCGGGTGGTCGTCGTGGATCTCCTCGGCTACGGCCGGAGCGACCGCCCGGGAGACCACGCGCTCGGCATCGGCGCGCACGCCGACCGCCTGCTCGCCCTGCTGGATGTGCTGCACATCCGCGAGGCCGCGATGGTCGGGCACGGGGTCGGCGGCGGGATTGTCCAGTCTCTGGCGGTGCGATTTCCGGCGCGCGTTCGCCGTCTGTGCCTGGTGAGCAGCGTGGCGTTCGACGCGTGGCCGTCACGCACCGCCCGGTTCTGGAAGCGGCTCCATGGCCTGGTCTCCGTGGCTCCGCCGTCGTGGCTCCAGTCGGTGCTGCGCACGTCGCTGCAGCGCGGATACGCGAATGCCGATCAGGGGCTGCATTCACTGGAGCTCTATGCTCGGGTCTTCGCCTCGCCCGACGGACGGGCGGCGTTCGTGCGCAACCTGCGTGCGCTCGACGCCACCGAGACGGCGGGGCTGGCGCCGCGGCTGGCGTCCGTCGCGGTCCCGACGGCCGTGGTGTGGGGACAGGGCGACCCGTTCCTGCCGGTGACGCTCGGCGAGCGGCTGCGCGGCGCGATCCCCGGGGCTACGCTGGACGTGGTGCCGAGCGCGCGGCACTACCTGCCGGAGGACACGCCGGCGGCCCTCAGCGCCGTGGTCGCCCACCTCCTCGGCCGGTAGGGCGGCGGGTCGTCTTTCCGCGCGCGGAGCGTGCGTGTGCGGTGTCGCGCCGCGTGGGCGGGCGGAGGACCGCTTCCGGATACGTGCTCCGGGGATTCCAGAGCAGCCAGCTGCGAACGCCGTGGCGGGCGCCCGCTTCGAGCTGCTCCCGAATCTGCGACGGCCCGTAGGCGGGCGCCCCGAGCGAAAAATCCTGGAACCAGGGCACGATGCGGGCTGTGCCGTGCACGGCCGCGCTCCGGCGGCGGGCTTCGGCGAGGGCACGCCCCACCGTCTCGAGCGGCTGTGCACCGGGATCCGAGATCCCGAATGCCCCGGGGGGAAACTCCGACGGAAAGAGCTTCGGCATCACCACGTCGGCGTGGTCGACCAGCATCTCCCATCGCTGTCCCACGCCCGCATCGCCCGTGTCGCTCGTTGCCAGCCCGACGACGCCGATCGCCATCGGCACGCCGAGCGCCTCCATGCGCGAGTGGAGGAAGGCGAGCTGCGCACCGATCACGCGGGCGCGGTCCTCGCCGGCACCCGGCGTGCCGCCGGCCCCCGATTCGGCGGCATCGGGACCGGGAAAGCGCGCGGCATCGAACTCGACCTCGCTGAATCCGCGGCCCACCGCTTCCGACGCGAGGTCCGCCGCGTAGGCCCAGACCTCGCGGCGACCGGGATCGACCCACGTCGCGCCGCTCGCATCCACCCACGGTTTCCCGTCGCCCGGCCGCTTCAACACGAGGTCCGGTCGGTGAGCGGCGAGCACCGGGTCCCGGGCCACGACGATCCGCGCGACGGGATAGATGCGGTACTTGCGGAGCGTGTCCATGAGGGCCTGCAGGCGGCGCACCGGCATCGGGTGCATGGTGTCGGCGCCGATCAGGTGCGCGAGGCCCACGGTCGACGGGTAGAGCAGATGGCCGTGGTCGTCCTTCACGTCGAACACGA
>JBJKRG010000206.1:0-4149 GCA_046704805.1 Gemmatimonadaceae bacterium | reverse complement strand
CCGCCCCGCGCGGCGGGGCGGCACGGCGTCCTGTGGTGTCGGTGCCGGTTCGGGCAGGTCGAGGTGTGGGTGTGGTACCGGGTGTGCCGGGGCGTGCACACCCGGCGAGAATCGCGGCCGCGACCAGCGCGAACCGTGTGGCTGAACACTGCATCGCCTGAAGCTACGAGGCCCGGCGGGGGGAGGGAAGCGACGGCGCGACGCGCACTTGCACGCCGCGCAACGTTCATTGACCCCTATTTCCGCGCGTCCTATATTCGCGTTCCATGGCGCTTTCCCGCTTCGAGATGGCCACGTGACGACGTGCGCGTTCTGCGGTAGAGAGAACGATCCGTCATCGCGCTTCTGTATCGACTGCGGGAAACCCCTGAATGCATCCGACGCCCGCGTGGCCCCGGCCTACGTGGCCGACCCCTCGGGCAACCCGCGTCCCCATCCCGCCTCGCAGGCTCCGGCCCCCAAGGAACCCAACGCCGCCGGAGTTCCCGATACCCGCGTGTCCAGTTCATCAGCCCCTTCCAAGACCATCTGCTCCCGTTGTGGGAAGTCGGTCGACGCGTCGCTCCCCTTCTGCGCGCACTGCGGCAACCGGGTGACGGTGGCGCCCGCCGAGGGCACCTGCCGTTCCTGCGGCGCTCCGTATCAGCAGGGGGTCGACCTCTTCTGCGCCCGTTGCGGCGCCCGCGTGGGGGAACGCGTCTCGGTGGGCGACGAACCGGCCTCCGCCAGCACGCAGGTCCTCGGCTCCGGCCGCCGGGACGTGGGGCCCCGGCTGGCCCTGCTCAACGACGCCGGTGACGTGGCCAAGACGTTCACCCTCGACCGCGGCGAAGCCGTGGTGGGGCGCGGCGAGGCGGACATCCGATTCCAGGACGACGTCTACCTGTCGCCGCTGCACGCGCGCTTCGAGCTCCGCGAGGGCGCTCTCTGGATCCGCGACCTGGGGTCGCGCAACGGCAGCTGGGCCTTCATCGACGGGCCGGTCAAGCTCATCGATGGCGACCAGCTGCTGGTCGGCTCGCAGGTGATCCACTTCCGGCGGCTGGGCTATCCCGGTCCGCACCCGCCGGAAGCCGATTCGACGCGGCGCATGGGCTCACTCACACCCCCGCTCGACGTCGCCGTGCTGGAGCAGATGCGGCCCGACGGGAGCGTCCGCGACAGCTTCCATCTGTCCCCGGGGCGCGGCGTGCTCATGGGTCGCGAAACGGGGGACTGGACGTTCCCGTACGATCAGACCATGAGCGGGCGCCATGCCGAGATCCGGTCCGAGGACGCCGAATTCTTCGTCCACGACACGGGCAGCCGCAACGGCGTGGCCCTGGCGGTCCGCGGTGAACAGCGGGTGAAGAAGGGACAGCGGCTGCTGCTGGGCGATCAGATCCTGCGAGTGGAGAGCGTGTGAGCCAGCTCAAGATCTGCCCGCAGTGCGGCGCCGAGTACGAGCTGGACCAGCGGTTCTGCCCCAAGGACGGATCGACGCTCCGCCTGCAGGGCGGCGAGAACGACCTCGTGGGCTCGATCATCGCCGACCGCTATCACGTGCTCCGCAAGCTCGGCCAGGGCGGCATGGGGCAGGTCTATCTCGCTGAGCACGTGAAGATGGGTCGCAAGAGCGCCGTCAAGGTCATGAACCCCGGGATGGTGCACGACGCCGATGCGATCAGCCGGTTCAACCGTGAGGCCGCGAACGCCGCCCGCATCAACCATCCCAACGTGGCCGCGGTGTACGACTTCGGCGAGACGGGCGACGGACTGATCTACCTGGCGATGGAGTTCGTCGAGGGGCCTCCGCTCACGAAACTCATCGAACAGATGGGCAGCCTGCCCCCGCTGCGCGCGGCCGGGATCGCTCGCCAGGCGGGCGAGGCCCTGGCCGTGGCCCACGATATGGGCATCGTCCACCGCGACCTCAAGCCCGACAACATCATGGTGGCCCGGAACCGCGATGGCAGCGACCTGGTCAAGGTGGTGGACTTCGGCATCGCCAAGGTCGCCGGCAACGACGCGCAGAAGGTGACGAAGACGGGGCTCGTCGTGGGCACGCCCGAGTACATGAGTCCGGAGCAGCTGGCCGGCGACAAGCTCGATGGGCGCAGCGACATCTATTCACTGGCCCTCGTGACCTTCAACATGCTCACCGGCGCCCTGCCCTTCCCCAGCGAATCGGCGCAGGAGGCGATGATCATGCGGCTCACGGACGAGCCGAAGCGGCTCGCCGAGATGAAGCCGGACGTCGCCTGGACGGCCGAGGTGCAGGCGGTGATGGATCGCGCCCTGCAGCGCGACGCCAGCATGCGCTATGCGACGGCAGCCGAGTTCGGACGCGATCTGCTGCGCGCCGTCGAGGCGATGCCGCAGAGCGCTGCCGTCGAGGCGGGCACGCAGAAGATGGGGGCCACGTTCGCCCCTCCGGGCGCCGGAGCCACGGCCGGCGTGTCGGCGCGTCCCGACCCGGAGGAGGCCGTGCCGGCCACCCGGCTGGCCGGTTCCGGCGATGGGACGTCGGGCCGGGCCGCGGGCCGGGAGACGCCGGCCGGAAAGAGCAAGGTGCCGCTCGTCGCCGCGATCGCCACGGTAATCGTGCTCGGTGCCGGGACGGGCGCCGTGCTGTTGACGCGGGGCCCGGCGACTCCGCCGGCGGGCGCGAAGCAGCAGAGTTCCCTCGCACCGCCGGAGTCGGCGCAGAAGCGGAACGGGGCAGTACCGGATACGCCGCAGGACCTGAACGGCACAGCCCCTGGCACGGCAGCGGATGGGAAGGCAGGCGGCGGATCGGATGGCAGCGGCGTCGTGACGCTGAGCAAGTCGATGTCCACGCCACCCGGAGCGCCGACGCGCACGGCAGCCCCGCCACCGGCGGCGGCCCCCATCGACGTCGATGCCAGACTCTCCCGCCTGGACGCGATCGTTTCCGACACCACCTTCGACCGGGCGGCCGCCGAGGGCGTGGTGCACACGATGGATACGCTGTCGGCGAGCCTCAGGACGCCGCTGCAGCAGGTGCGGGCCGCGATCCTCCTCTCCGTCGCGCAGGACGAGCTGGGTCACCACCAGACGGCGTGCCAGATTCTCCAGGCCGTGAAGGACAAGGCGTTGACCACGTCGAAGGGGCCCACGGTGACGCGGATGCTGGGGCTCTGCCGGTGACCGCGGCCCCATGACCCCGACCGCCATGTCCGCCTCCGACGGCAACGCACGCGACGCCGTGATCGTCCACGTGTTCGGCAAGACCGACGTGGGACGGACGCGCGAGCACAACGAGGACGCGTTCGTCGTCGCGGACCTCACCGCCGATGATGCGTCGCTCAAGCCCACGGTGCGCACCCACGAGGCCGGTGCGCGCGGAACGCTCTTCATGGTCGCCGACGGCATGGGCGGCGCGGCGGCCGGCGAGATCGCCAGCGAGATGGCGACGGCGATCGTGGTGCGCGAGCTGCGCCAGGAGTGGATGGCCGGAACCCGGTCGGGGCCCGATGCGTTCGCCGGCGCGCTCAAGCACGCTGCCGCCGTCGCCAACGCGGAGATCAACGCCTACGCGGCGAACCACCCCGAGTATCGCGGCATGGGCACCACCGCCACGATCGCCGGGCTGCTGGACGACACGCTCTACGTGGCCCAGGTCGGCGACAGCCGCGCCTATCTCGTGCGCGACGGCGTGGCCCGTCAGATCACGAAGGACCAGTCGCTGATGCAGAAGCTGGTGGAGGCGGGGGAGATCACCGAGGAGGAAGCCGAGCACAGCGAGCGGCGCAACATCATCCTCCAGGCGCTGGGTCCCGAAGCGACGGTGAAGATCGACCTCACCCACCAGAAGCTGCGGCGGGGCGATACGCTCGTGCTGTGCAGCGACGGCCTGTCCGGCCAGGTGTCGCGGGAGCAGATCGCCGAGATCGTGGCCGCCGAGCCCGACCTGGTGGAAGTCTGCAAGCAGCTCATCGATCTCGCCAACACGGCCGGCGGTCCCGACAACATCACCGTGATCGCGGCGCGCTTCGACGGCAAGGGTCTGGACAAGGCCGGCGATGGCGATGAGGTGGGCCACCGCGTGTTTCCGCTCGTCGAGGGGGGGAACACGCCGACGGCGGCGACCGACGCCGTCCCGGACGACGAGCGCCGCCGCATCACCGTGCCCGTGCGGCCGGTGGG
>JBJKRG010000205.1:0-4889 GCA_046704805.1 Gemmatimonadaceae bacterium | reverse complement strand
GAGACTGGAGGAGCTCAGCACCAAACGGCGGAAGCTCCTCGCCACTCGGTAGGCCCGGTGGAGAACGCCGAGATCGCGCGGCTCTTCCGTGAGATGGCGGAGCTGCTCGAGATCGAAGGCGCGAATGCGTTCCGCATTCGCGCCTATCGCAACGCCGCCCGGGTGGTGGAGGAGCATTCCGACCCCGTCGCGGCACTCGTGGAGCACGACGGCAAGAAGCTCCAGGAGCTGCCCGGCATCGGGGCCGACCTGGCGGCGAAGATCGAGGAGATCGTCCGGACCGGCTCACTGAAGGCCCTCCGGGAAGCCCGGCACAAGGCTCCGAAGGGAGCCGTGGATCTGCTGCAGGTGCCGGGGATCGGGCCCAGCCGGGCCCGGGTACTCTCCGAGGAACTCGGCATCCGCTCGGTGGCCGGACTCGCGCGGGCCGCGAAGGCCGGGAAGATCCGCACCCTGCCCGGTTTCGGCGCTGCCAGCGAGCAGAAGATCCTCACCGAGCTGGCCGCGCGCGCCGGGGGCGAGAAGCGGATCTCCCGGGCGGTCGCCGCGCAGTACGGGGAATCGATGCTCGCCCATCTTCGCGGCTTCCGGGGCGTGAAGCGCGCCGACATCGCCGGTAGTTTCCGCCGTGGCCGTGAGACCGTGGGCGACCTGGACATCCTCGTGGAATGCGCCGACGGACAGGCAGTGTCGGATCACTTCGTGGCCTTCCCCGAAGTCCGCGAGGTGCTCGCGCACGGCCCCACGAAGGCATCGGTCGTGCTCCGCTCGGGGCTGCAGATCGACCTGCGGGTGCTCGATGCGAAGTCGTACGGCGCCGGCCTCTACTACTTCACCGGCTCGAAGGCACACAACATCGCCGTGCGGCGCATCGCCCAGAAGCGCGGGCTCAAGGTCAACGAGTACGGCGTGTTCCGCGGCCGGAAGCAGCTGGCGGGGAAGGAGGAGATCGACGTGTTCCGTGCCGTGGGGCTGCCCTTCATCCCACCCGACCTGCGCGAGGACCGGGGTGAGATCGAGGCGGCGCGTCGGAAGCAACTCCCCACACTCGTCACGCTGGACGACATCCGCGGGGACCTGCAGATGCACAGCACCGACAGCGATGGACGCGTGTCGCTGGACGAGATGGCCGAGGCCGCCGAGGCCATGGGCTACGAGTACATCGCGATCACCGACCACGGGCCCATGCTGCGCATGGTCCAGGGGCTGGACGATGCCGGTTTCCGGCGCCAGCGCAAGAAGATCGACAGGCTCAATGCCCGACTCCGCAAGCTCACGGTGCTCGCCGGCGCCGAGGTGGACATCCACCCCGATGGGAAGCTCGACCTGAAGGACGGGACGCTGGCGGCCCTGGACATCGTGCTCGTGGCGCTGCACGCGAAGCTCGACCTCGAGCCGGCGAAGCAGACCGAGCGCGTGCTGAAGGCATTGACGCACCCGAGCGTGGACGTGTTCGCCCACCCGACCGGGCGGCTGGTCAACGGCCGGCGCGGCGCCCAGTTCGACTTCGATCTCGTCGTGAAGGCAGCGGTGGACCACGGGGTGTTGCTGGAAGTCGATGCCCAGCCCGAGCGGTTGGATCTCGACGACATCGCGACGCGGGCCGCGATCGACGCGGGGGCGACGATCATCATCGACACCGACGCACACTCCCCGGCCGAGCTGAAGTTCATGCGCTGGGGCGTGGATCAGGCGCGACGCGGCTGGGCGGAAAAGAAGCACGTGGCCAACACGCGGCCCCTGTCGCGGTTCCTCAAGCTCCTCCACGCACACCGCTGACGCCGGCGCGGGATTGCACTCGACACTCCTCGCGCGTCTCAGCCGGCCGTCGGCCCGGCGCCGGCGCGCTTGAGCAGCGCCCGGAACTGTTTCTCGCCCATTTCGCGGACACCGTACTTTCGCGCCTCGGCGAGCTTCTCCCCGGGTGACTCGCCGACCACCACGAAGTCGATGCCGGGCCCCACGCTCTCGCCCACCCGCGCGCCGAGCGATTCGGCGCGCTTCTTCGCCTCGGGGCGCGTGAGCGACGCGAGCCCGCCGGTGAACACGATCCGCTTCCCCGAGAGCGGGCCGCGGCGCTTCGCTTCGCCGGTGACTTCCACACCGGCAGCGAGCAGGTCGCGGATCAGCCGGCGGGTATGCGGGCTGTTGAAGAAGGCGTGGACGTCGGCCGCGCGCTTCTCCCCGAGCCGCGGCGTCCGCTCCAGCTCCGCGCGGCTTGCCCGGCGGAGCGCGTCCAGCGATCCGAATTGCTCCGCGAGGTCGCGGGCCACGGTGCTGCCGATGCCGGGAATGCCGAGGGCATACAGGAACCGGTGCAGCTCCAGCTTCCGCGCCGTCGCGATCTCGCCCACCAGCTTCCGCGCCGACTTCTCGGCAAACCCCTCGAGTTTCGTCAGGTCCTGCACGGTGAGCCGGAACAGGTCGGGCAGCCCGTGGATCAGCTCCTGGTCGACCAGGGCGTTGGCGGTCTCCTCCCCGATCCCCTGCACGTCGAGCGCCCCTTCCGAGGCGAAGTGCTGCAGCGACCGCTTGAGCTGGGCGGGGCATCCGAAGCGGTTCGGGCACCGCGTCATCGGGCCCTCCACCTCCACCGGCGTCCGGCACGCGGGGCAGCGCTTCGGCATCCGGAACGGCGTATGCCGTGCGCCCCGCTTCTTCGTTACTTCGACGATCTCGGGAATCACGTCGCCGGCGCGATAGACGCGCACCGTGTCGCCCACCCGGATGTCGCGCTTCCGCACCTCCGACGCGTTGTGCAGGGTCGCCCTCGAGACGGTCACGCCGCCCACCTCCACGGGCCGCAGCAGCGCCACGGGGGTGAGCAGCCCCGTGCGGCCAACCTGCACGGTGATGTCCTCCACCTGCGTCACCTCCACGCGCGGCGGGAACTTGTAGGCCAGGGCCCAGCGCGGATGGTGCCCCGTGGAGCCCATCCGCTGGCGGACTTCGAGATCGGTCACCTTGATCACGATGCCGTCGATTTCGTATCCCAGCCCGTCGCGGCGTCCGGCCATGGCGGTGTGGTACTTCTCGATGTCGGCCAGCGTCCGGCCGATCTCGGTGTAGTCGGTGGTGCGCAACCCCCAGGCGCGGAGGGCGTCCAGCATCTCCGTGTCGTCGGCGAACTCGGCTCCGTCCACCGCCATGATCTCGTAGGCGATGAACCGGAGTGGCCGCTCGGCGGTGATGCGCGGGTCGAGCTGCCGCAGGGACCCGGCGGCGGCGTTTCGCGGGTTGGCGAACGGCTCCTCGTCGCGTTGCACGAGCCGTTTGTTCAGGCGCTCGAATCCGCCGAGACCCATCATGATCTCACCCCGCAGGGAGAGATACTCCGGAGCGGCCCGCTCGGTGGTCCGCAGAGCCAGTGGGACCGACGGGATCGTGCGGACGTTGGCCGTCACGCCCTCGCCTTCGGTCCCGTTTCCGCGGGTGACCCCCCGGACAAGCGATCCACGCTCGTACACGAGCTCGAGGGAGGCGCCGTCGAGCTTGGGCTCGAGCAGGTAGCGCAGCGACTTGCCGAGTGCCGCGCGCATGCGCTCGTCCCACCGCGCCACGTCCTCACGGTCGCGGGTGGAGTCGAGGCTGATCATTGGGGCAGCGTGCCGGAGCGTTTCGAAGGCACTGCTCGGCCGGCCCGCCACGCGCTGCGTGGGGGAATCCGGAGCCACCAGCTCGGGATGCGTCGCTTCGATCTTTCGCAGTCGGGCTACGAGCCGGTCGTACGCGTCGTCCGAGATCGCGGGACGGTCGCGCACGTAATACAGGTAGTCGTGGCGACGGATCTGGCTCCGCAGCCGTTCGACGGTCGCTCGGAGATCTCGCGTACGAGCGGGCATGGCACCCTCGTCGGAGCGGGTGGCACGGGCGGCGATCTTCCCGGGGAATCTACCCGAATGCGCGCGGTGCGATTCCGATTGGTGGCATTCGGTGCTATATTGTATGAGCGTCCGAACCTCCCTTGGGAAACGAATCCCGCCGAGGCACCCGGCACGCTTCTGCGACGACAAGTCCACATCCTGCACGGACCTCTGCCGTCGCTTCCCGTCTTCGGAGGTTTTTCTTCGGGAGGATTCCATCATGACAGACCCCACGACGAGCGAGCTCGTAGAAGAGCTGCTCCGCAAGGCCGGTCGCGAGCGGCGTCGTGTGCGTGCCATCTTCCGTTTTCACGGAGAGCGGGGCGTCACGGAAGTCGAGCGTCACTGGGAGCCCTATGCGATCCGCGACGGCAACGCCGTCGTCTTCTCCTACTTCCGGAACGAGTTCCGGACCGTGCCACTGAAGCACATCGTGAACGTCGAGATTCACGATCGACAGTTCGAGCCGCGACGACCGATCGAACTCTGAACGCACTTCACTGATCTCCTGCCTGTCGGATATCATCGGGCAGCCGTTCAGTGAAGCGCCCGGCAGCCGACAGGCACGAGCCGACACAACCTGAGCAGGACCCACGGCGCAGCCGCTCCGCGAACGGAGCGTGTGCCGCCGCCGCAGTGTGCGACCGACGCGCCCCCCAGGCTCGTCGCCGCGCGGAGGCTCCGATGTCCAATCACCTGTCGCAGGCCGCCGATCCGCCGCCCGGGACACCCCGGCCGATCGCCGCCGGCTTCGTCGCTGCCATTGCCGGCGTGGCCGACGAGCGAGACCTGGACCTCGTCGTGATCGGTAAGTACGGCGATCGCGCCGACCGGTCGAGGCTGCTCGGCCTGCTCGCCCGGCGCGCCGCCCGCTCGGCGGACACTCCGGTGCTCCTCGTGCGCAATGCTCCGCCCGGGCCGCCCCGACGGCTGCTGGCCGCCGTCGAGGAAACCGCGGAGGCCGGGCGCGTGGTGGACTGGACGCGGGCCGTCGCAGTACGGTTCGACGCTGCCGCAGAGCTGGTC
>JBJKRG010000204.1:0-20458 GCA_046704805.1 Gemmatimonadaceae bacterium | reverse complement strand
GGATGTACTTCGCGATGTGCGCGCCGCCCACGGCGCGCGTCTCGGCTTCCCAGTCGCGGCGCGGCAGGTACTCGAAGTGGTGCCAGTCCATGATCGAGTGGTACCAGCACTGGTGCAGCCCGGCGCGGCGCGTCGCCTGGGACAGCTCGGTGCAGATGTCGCGCTTGAAGGGCGTGGAGCGGACGCAGAAATCGGTGAGCGGGTTGTCGAACAGGCAGAAGCCGTCGTGGTGCTTGGTCGTGAGCGTCACGTACTTCATGCCGGCGTCCCTCGCCATGCCCGCCCAGGCGTCGGCGTCGAACTTCACCGGGTTGAACCGGTTCACCAGCCGCCCGTAGGTCTCCAGCGGGATGTGTGCGTTGTTGCGGATCCACTCGGCGTAGTCCGTGCGCCCCATCCACTCGCCGGCGAGGATCGAGTAGAGCCCCCAGTGCAGGAAGAGCCCGAACCGCGCCTCGCGCCACCAGGCCATGCGGTCGGCGTCGGGGTGAAACACGGTGGTCGCCCACATCGGGCTGCCTTCCCCGTGCATCCGGAGCAGCGGATCGAGCGCCATGGCGCCAAGGCCGTAGGCACCTGCGGCAACGAAGTCTCTGCGCTTCATGATGCGGTTGACCGTTAACTGTTAACTGTTAACTGTTGACTGTTGACCGTCGACTCTTCACTGCGACCCCAACTTCGAGACCAGCTCCCCCATCATCTGCGCACGCGTGCCTTCGGGCAAGGCGAGGACGAGGGCGAACGAAACGACGACGCGCCGCGGGGGGACACGCGGCGCGCTGGGGGAACCACCGGGCGGGATGGGGTCATGCCGATATGCTGCCCCCCGGCCGGACCTCGCGCAAGTAGGACTGTCGGCACGGTGAAATTCGACCGGCTCGTGATCCCCTTGTGACGGGCGTCGAATATGCTATGCTACCGTTCGCTGGCGCCCCCCCCGGCCTTCCTTCCTTTCCGGAGTCAGCGTCATGTCGCCCCGCATCGTTCGTTCCCTCGCCATGGGTCTGTGCGCGTCTGCGCTGGCCCTGATCGCCGCGTCGTGCGGCTCCGCCACCAGCCCCACTGTCCCGGCGCCCGGGGCCACTGGGAGTAGCGGTGGCAGCGGCGGCGGTGGCAACGGGGGTGGCGGCACGACGGGGAGCGGGAGCGGGAATGTGAAAGTGGATTTCTCGAACTGCCCCCCGTCGCAGCAACCGGTCTGGTTCGCCTATCAGGATGGCACCGGCGCATGGACCGCGGTGACCGGCACCAATCACGTGTATCAATTCAACCTGACGCAGTCCACCGGCGGCTTTGCGTACGTGTGGCCGACCACGAACGGGCAGACCCAGACCACCGTCGATCTCTACTCGCAGTCCGAGATCACGGGAGGCCCGCAGGTGTTCTGTCCCCCGACGGGGACCAACTCGATGCACGGGACGGTGGCGGGGCTGGATAGCGCCCAGGAAGCGGCCGTCTCGCTCGCCCAGGGATACGCCCTCACCGCGTTCCCCCAGACGAACTACGCGCTCAACAACATGGAAAGCGGGACCTTCGACCTGGTGGCCTGGGAGACAGGAGTGTTCGGCGCATCGGCGGGCGACAAGGTGATCATCCGCCGGAACGTGGCGGTGCAGAACGGCGGAGCGATCCCGGTGCTCGACTTCAGCAGCTCGGAGGCCAAGAGCGCCGCGACCGGAACGATCACGGTGACCAATGCCGGCAGCGGCACGATCTATTCCGAGATGGGGTATGACACCGGAACCAACTGCATTGGCACCGGCCTGCTGTACATCCTCTCCAGTTCCTCGTCGCCTTTCACGGCGTATGGCGTGCCGGCATCGCTGCAGAACGCCTCCGATATCCACGAGTTCTCCGTGGGTACGGTCAACGGGAACAACACCACCAGCCTGATCGACTTCTTCCACACGATGGGGAACCGGACCGAGACCTTCGCCCCGCCCCTTCCGCAGCCGACCATGTCCGTGCTGTCCGGAAGCTACAAGCGGCTCCAGGCGACCCTCACCACGCCGGCCGACTACAATAGCGAGGTGAGCCTGGTCTACTACGATGCGGGGTATGTGCACAGTGTCGGGGTCAACGAGACCCAGGGATACATCGGCGGTACGTCCGTCACACTCGCCATGCCGGATTTCTCGACGCTATCGGGATTCCAGTCGACGTGGGAGCCGGCCGCCGGCGTGTCCACCAGTTGGATCGTTCAGGCGAGCGGTGGCAACTTCACGGGCGGCAACTTTTGTCGAGACGGCAGCCGGTCGGTGGCTGACCAGGTAACCGGCACCAACTAGGGGTTCTGGGGGGCATCTGGGCGGCGCCGAACGAACACGCCGAACGCCGTTTCTGCGCCGTGCTCCGTCTGGTCCGTCGAGTCGGGATCCGGTGCAGGGCTCCGGGACCTGCGCGAAGGGCATTGCGCCGGCCGAGCGGTGCGTCTACAATCGGAGCGCCCCCCGGTGTACTGGGACGACGGTGGTCTCGTCGTCCCACAACTCCCGGAGATCGCGATGCGGGGCCATCTGGAACACGACGCACGACGGCTGGACCGGGCACTCCAAGAGCGTGCTGCCCACCTCCGGAATCCGCTCGCGCGAGATCCCGAGCTCGACCGACTGCTCAGACCCCTGATGCGTCCTCCGGTGGCACACTCCCAGGCGGGCGCGCTGCTCCGAGCCGTACTGTCGAACATGGCGGACCGCGGAGTGAAGCCCCTCGATTTTCTGCACGAGCTGAAGATTGCCGGCGCGAGGTCGGCACGTCACCACATTCATGAGTTGTCGTCCGCGGCGCGGTTCCTCCGATCACTCAATGCGCATTACCATACCCGGCGGCTGAAGGAGGAGCTGCTCTCGCCGCTGAAGGGACAGCACACGGCCGCCCTTTCCTCCGGCTCGCAGCTGAGGTCGGATGCGCAGCAGATCAGCGCGCAGCTCCGAGGGGACGCAGGACAGATCGGCGCCCAGTTCCGGAAGGACGTGGATCGGATCGGCCCGCAATTGTGGCGGGATGAGCAGCGGATCGCCTCGCAGCTTCAGTCGGAAGCCGCGCGGGTCGATGCGGCCATCTCCGGAGCCGCCGGGCATATGGCGGGACAGATTCGATCGCGCGTGGGGCCGGTCGAGTCGGAGATCACGGCGGAGCTGATCCGCGCGCTCACGAAGTTTGCGGCAAGGCTCAAGCACGCCACGGTGGGGGTGGGCAATGCCGCCGGCGTCGTCGCCGGCGGTGGCGTGACGGTCACCCTCGAGTTCATCGCCTCGTACATGCACCGGGTGCCGAAGAAATACTGGGGTGGAGAAATTTCACTCGCCGCAGGAGCCAGTGCCGCCACGGATATCGTGCTGGAGATCGCCCCGCACTCTACCCCTCCTCACTTCGGCGGTCCGTACATTGCCGTCGGCGGCGCCGGGGGAGAGATCATCGAGTGCACGGTCCAGCCGAACTGGGGCCTGAAGCAGTTGAACCGCGAATCCGCCAACAGACAATCCTTCACACCGGCGGAAGTCGGATCGATGCTGAACCGCGCGTTCCAGGGGTTCTCGGTCGGGGGCGGGCTGGAAGCGAGCTTGAAGATCCCGTTGCTTGGGGACCTTTCCCTGGCCGTCGGCGATGGCTATGTGCAGCCGTTGCCGCTCGTTCAGCTGTGGAGGTACGTGAGCTAGCGGGCGGCACCGCCATCACGCCCCGTCACCAGGGCAGTTGCTGCATCCCGTTGATCTTGTAGATGAGCGTGTACCCGGTGTAGTTGGGCACGCGGCCGTTCTGATCCCGCGTGTATCGCTGGTAGGCGTCCATGGTCATCCAGCGGTTGCACCAGTAGGTCTGCTCGTCGAGGGAGGCGAGGAAGTCCTGACCGGTGGACGGGTTCACGAGCCGCCACGAGAGCCGTGTGTTGAGCTCCGGCGCCGGATACCAGGTGCTGTCACCGGGGTGCTTCTGTCGATAGATGCCCACCTCGGCCCCCACGCCCCCGGGGAAGTTCCAGCGGGCGCCGCCGAACCGCTCGCAGCGCCCCTTCCAGAGCTGCACGACGGCCGGCACGCCGGCGATCGATTGGTAGTACACGGCGGTGGCATAGCCCGGGAACTGGACCTCCACGAAGCAGGGCAGCGTCAGGCACATCGTCTTCCACGCGTCGGACGTCTCGTCGCAGGCGTACCCGTTGTACGAGTTGTAGACGACGGGCGACGGGGCCTGCGCCATCGCCTGCCGCACCTCGCTCACACTCTTCTGCACCTCGTGCTTTACTTCGCGCTCCAGGTGGCGAGCAGCGCCCAGGGCATCGTGGGCGAGGTGACGCAGGTCGAAATGATGCATGCGGGACTCCTGTCGGGACGTGGCCCGCGCCCACGGCGACTCCCGCCGCCCGGCGCAATATCCGGCTGACTTACCGGCGCCCGGTGAGGCTGTCAAGCGCGAAGCCCTTCGCCCGGCGCTCCGCCGGGACGGCGTCTTCCGCGGCCCGATTTCCAACCCAACCCGTGGGCTGCCGGTGGCGACCGGCGGGCGGGCTCCCTAGATTCCGAACTGCCGCCAGGGGTATCCCGGCGCGAACGCACGCGCCGCGATTGAGACAGTCCCTTGGAACCTGATCCGGATCAAACCGGCGTAGGGAGAGCGGCGTGCCGTTGCGGTGATCCTGTTGCCTGGACATGCGCGCGCGCCACCCGTTCCGGCGGTGGGCGCTTTTTGTTGCCTGTCGCCGGGCCCGTCCGGATCTCGACTGCGCCGTATGGCAGGAGAGAGCACATGGCCACGACCGTCCGCACCCCGTCCGCCACCCGCGCGGCACCGGCCGCCTCGGACTACGGGGACGCGTTCCCCGGCTCCCGGCGCGTGTACGTCGAGGGACCGCACGGCATCCGCGTGCCGTTTCGCGAGATCACGCTCTCCGGCGGCGAACCGCCGCTCCGTGTCTACGACACCGGTGGCCCGCGCGGGCACTCGGCGACCGACGGGCTGCCGCGGTTCCGTGAGCCGTGGATCGCGCCGCGCCGCGGCGCCGGCGGCGTCACGCAGATGCACTACGCACGCCGCGGCGAGATCACTCCGGAAATGGAATTCGTCGCCATCCGCGAAGGCCTCCCCGCCACGCTCGTGCGCGCCGAGGTGGCGCGCGGCCGCGCGATCATCCCCGCCAACGTCAACCACCCCGAGCTGGAGCCGATGATCATCGGGCGTGCGTTCAAGGTGAAGATCAACGCCAACATCGGAAACTCCGCCGTCAGCTCGTCGATCGACGAGGAAGTGGAGAAGCTCCGCTGGGCCACGCTCTGGGGCGCCGACACGGTGATGGACCTCTCCACCGGCAAGGACATCCACGAGACCCGCGAGTGGATCCTGCGCAATTCCCCGGTGCCGATCGGCACCGTCCCGATCTACCAGGCGCTCGAGAAGGTGGGCGGCGTGCCCGAGGACCTCACCTGGGAGATCTACCGCGACACCCTCGTGGAGCAGGCGGAGCAGGGGGTGGACTACTTCACCGTCCACGCCGGCGTGCTGCTCCGCTACATCCCGCTCACGGCGAACCGGCTCACCGGCATCGTCTCGCGCGGGGGCTCGATCATGGCCAAGTGGTGCCTTGCGCACCACCAGGAGAGCTTCCTGTACACGCACTTCCGCGAGATCTGCGAGATCATGCGGGCGTACGACGTGTCGTTCTCGCTCGGCGATGGGTTGCGGCCCGGCTCGATCCGCGACGCCAACGACGAGGCGCAGTTCGCCGAGCTGAAGACGCAGGGCGAGCTGAACCGCATCGCCTGGGAGTTCGAGGTCCAGACGATGAACGAGGGGCCGGGACACATCCCGATGCACCTCATCCGCGAGAACATGGACAGGCAGCTCGAGTGGTGCGCCGAGGCCCCCTTCTATACGTTGGGGCCGCTCACCACCGACATCGCGCCCGGCTACGACCACATCACCAGCGCCATCGGCGCCGCGCAGATCGGGTGGTACGGCACGGCGATGCTCTGCTACGTGACGCCCAAGGAGCACCTCGGGCTCCCCGACCGCGACGACGTGAAGGCCGGTGTGATCGCCTACCGCATCGCGGCGCACGCCGCCGACCTCGCCAAGGGGCATCCGCGCGCGCAGGAGTGGGACGACGCGCTCTCCAAGGCACGCTTCGAGTTCCGGTGGCGCGACCAGTTCAACCTCGCGCTCGATCCGGTCACGGCCATCGCCTACCACGACGAGACGCTCCCCGCGGAGGGCGCCAAGGTCGCACACTTCTGCTCGATGTGCGGACCGAAGTTCTGCTCCATGCGCATCTCGCAGGACCTGCGCGACCAGGCGGCCGCCATCGAGCGCGGTCTGCACGACAAGGCCGAGGAGTTCCGCGCCGCCGGCGGCGAGCTGTACCTGCCGGCGGACGAGGCGTCGGCCGTCGAGGGGGACTGACCGATGGCCACCATGAAGGCCGCGCGGGCCGTGACGGCCACGCGCGTCGATCCCTGGGTCGAGCTGGAGCGGCTCCGGGCCGCCGCACCGCTGGTGCAGAACATCACGAACTACGTGGTCATGAACAGCACCGCCAACGCACTGCTCGCCGTGGGGGCGTCGCCCGCCATGGTGCACGCCGAGGAGGAGGTGGAGGAGTTCGTCGGCATCTCGCGGGCACTGGTCGTGAACATCGGCACGCTCTCGCCCCGCTGGGTCGCCGCGATGCGCCTCGCGGCTGCGCGCGCGAATGCGGTCGGTATCCCGTGGGTGCTGGACCCGGTGGGGGCGGGCGCGACCCGATACCGCACCGAGGTCTCCGCGGAGCTGGCCGCCGTGACGCCCGCGGTCATCCGCGGCAACGCCTCCGAGGTCATGGTGCTGGCCGGGTCGGTGGGCGCCGCCGGGAAGGGGGTGGACAGCGCGCACTCCACCGACGACGCGCTCGCCCCCGCGCGGCGGCTCGCCGAGCGGACGGGTGCCCTCGTCGCGATGACGGGCGTGGTGGACTACGTCACCGATGGCAGCCGCACGGTGTCGATCACGAACGGGCACCCGATGATGGCGCGGGTCACCGGACTCGGCTGCACCGCCACGGCGCTCGTCGGCGCCTTCCTCGCCGACGCCGACGACCGGTTCGCCGCCACCGTCGCCGCGCTGGCCGTGCTCGGCGTGGCCGGGGAGGTGGCCGCCGAGCAGTCGCCGGGTCCGGGGTCGCTGCAGGTACACCTGCTCGACGCGCTCTACCGGATGGACCGCGACACGCTCGCCCGCCGGTCGCGTATCGCCGAAGCGACATGAGTGGCCGGCCGCCGATCGATCTGGGGCTCTATCTGGTGGTGGGGCCCGATGTCACCGGCGGGCGCCCGGTGCGCGACGTCGTGCTGGCGGCGGTCGCGGGGGGCGTGACGGCGGTGCAGCTCCGGCAGAAGGAGGGGCGCACCCGCGACTTCGTGGATCGGGCCCGCGCACTCCTTCCCGACCTCCGCGCGCGCGGTGTGCCGCTCATCGTGAACGATCGCGTGGACGTGGCGATGGCCGTAGGCGCCGACGGCGTGCACGTGGGGCAGGAGGACATGGAGCCGGCGGACGTCCGCCGCGTGGTCGGCGACGGGATGCTCGTCGGACTGTCCATCACCACCGTGGACGAGGCGCGCGCCGCCGACCCGGCGCTGGTGGATTACGCGGGGGTCGGCCCGGTGTTCGCCACGCCATCGAAGGCGGACGCCGCCCCGGCGATGGGGCTGGACGGCACGCGAGAGGCATGCCGGCTGCTCCGCATGCCGGCGGTGGCCATCGGGGGCATCAACGCGCGCAACGCGGCGGACGTGCTGGCGACCGGCGCGGTGGGGGTGAGCGTCATCTCCGCCATCTGCGGTGCCGCCGACCCGCGTGTTGCGGCGGCCGAGCTGGCGGCGCTGGTCCGGGATGCGCGGGGGACGCGGGCGTGAAGCGGCGTGCGGTGCCCAATGTGCTCAGCATCGCCGGCTCCGATCCCAGCGGCGGCGCGGGCATCCAGGCCGACCTCCGGACGCTGGCGGCCATCGGCGTCTTCGGGACGGCGGCACCGGTCGTGCTCACGGCGCAGAACACGACCGGCGTATTCGCGGTGCACGCGGTGCCCGCCGAGTTCGTGCGCCGGCAGCTCGACGCCGTGTTCTCGGACGTGGATGTCGCCGCCGTGAAGGTCGGCATGCTGGGTACGCCGAAAATCGTCCGGGCGGTGGCCGGCGCGCTGCGCGCTCACCGTCCCCGGTTCGTCGTGGTCGATCCCGTGCTCCGCGCGAGCACCGGCGGACGGCTGTCGCAGCGGCACCTGGCCCGCGCGCTGGAGGACGAACTGGCTCCGCTGGCTACGGTGGTTACGCCGAACGCCGCCGAGGCGGGGGCGCTGCTCGGCTGGAGGCGGGCACCGCACGACCTCGAGAGCGCGGGCAGGGCGGCGGCGGAGCTGGTGGCACGGGGATGGCGGGCAGCACTCGTCACCGGCGGACACATGGACGACGTGCGGCGCTCGGTGGACGTGCTCGCCGCCGGATCACGCACCCATCAATCGAGCGTGCCCCGGGTGGCCGGGACGGCACACGGCACGGGGTGCACCCTGTCGTCGGCCATCGCCGCCTATCTGGCGCTTGGCCGCGGACTGCGCCCGGCGTGCGCCGAGGCCCAGCGCTTCGTGGCCCGGGCCATCGCGCGGAGCGGGGCGCTCAGGGCCGGTCGAGGCACGCCGCCGGCCAATCAGCTCGGCGGCGTGGAAACCTGAGTTCGTTCGATCGGCTAGTTGGCCGGCTTCTTCAGGGTGCCCGAGCCGCCGGCGGTGATGGTGAAGTCGTCGCGCCGGTTCCGGGCCCAGCAGGCCTCGGTGTGCTCGGTGCAGAGCGGGCGTTCCTCCCCGTAGCTCACGATGGTGAGCCGCGAGCCGTCCACCCCGTGATCGGTGAGGAACCGCTGGGCCGACGCGGCACGCCGCTGGCCGAGCGCCAGGTTGTACTCGGTGGAGCCGCGCTCGTCCGTGTTGCCCTCGATCCGCAGGGTCAGATCGGGGTTGGCGAGCAGGATCGGCACCTTCGACTGGAGAATCGCCTGGTCCTCGGGGAGCAGGTCCGACTTGTTGAAATCGAAGTGAATGGACTCGCTCAGCGCCGCGCGCATGGAGGCCTGGGAGGCCGCGGCGGCGCGGGCGATGCTGTCGGCGCGGGCCTTCGCCGCCGCTTCCGCGGCCTGGCGGGCCCGGTTGGCCGCGGCGATGGAGTCGGCGATGTGCTGCTTGATCGCCGTGCTGTCGATGGGTGCGGCAACCGGCGTGGGAGCGACGACGGGCTTCTTGTGGCAGCCCGCGAGGACGGCGGCGGCAAGGAGGAGGGCGGGGACCTGTCGTTGTATGCGCATGGGGCGAGCCTTCGGAAGATGAATTTTGGACGGAACCACCCGGCGCCCCCGCAGACCCGTTCTGGGGCGCGCTCGTCACGTTGTACCCGCGTATAACAGCGAGATGCCGAAGAAGTGGGCTAAGAAAACTTCGCGCGGCGTCGGCGCTTGGGGCGTGCGCGGTGGTCCGCTGCGCCTCTTGCCGCGCTGGGGGGCACGGCCTAGACTGCGGCGCGACGCGCGGCTCCCCCTCCGCGGGCCGTGACCTGGTTCCCTCGCGGCGTCCGGTGGCCGCCGCGCTCCACACGTTCTCGACCTCGAGGCCCCATGGACAGCGACAGTAGCGGCCGACACCGACGGCCAATGTGCGCGACTCGCCGGACGCCGGCGGCCATGGGACTGCAGGCCACCTAGCCCCACCCGCCCGGCTCGAACCCTCCGCCGAACCTCGCGCCCGAAGACGCCGCCGGCGCCCGCCGGCGGTCCGCACCAGCACCCGGTGGCCGGAGAGGTTCGACCCCATGCAGACGAACGCGAAGGGGATCGCGGCCGACCCGGGGCCGAGCGGGGGCACGCCCCGCCGCACCCCGTCCGGCGAGCGCCCGCGCCCGCGCCAGAAGTCCGTGACCGATGCGATCACGGCCTCGCTGGCGCAGTTCGCCCGGCTGCGCGGCGACGACGCACTGCAGCGGGTGGATGCGCGCCGCAGCGGGCTGGTGGAGCACGAGGTGGAGGCGCGGCGCGAGGCGGTGGGCCGCAACGAGGTGGCGCACGAGAAGCCGCCGGCCTGGTACGTGCAGCTCATGCACGCCTTCCTCAATCCGTTCATCGGCGTGCTCGCCGTCCTCGGGGCCGTCTCGTACGTCACCGGTGACATGGCGGCGGTGGTCGTCATCGGCGTCATGGTGACGATCAGCGCCCTGCTGCGCTTCCTGCAGGAGTACCGCTCCAACCGGGCCGCGCTCGCCCTCCAGGCGATGGTGCGGACCAACGCGACCGTGCTGCGCACGGACGATCCGGATCCGGACCAGCCGCCGCCGGTGGCACGCCGCCGGGAGCTGCCGATCGAGGATCTGGTGCCGGGCGACATCGTCTTCCTCTCGGCCGGCGACATGCTGCCCGCCGACGTGCGCTTCCTGACGGCGAAGGACCTGTTCGTCAGCCAGTCGTCGCTCACCGGCGAGGCGCTGCCGGTGGAGAAGCTCGACGCCGTGCTGGAGGCGGCGCCGGACGGCACCGCGGCGCCGCCGCTGACCCTCCCGGAGCTCCGGAACATCGGCCTCATGGGCACGTCGGTCGTCAGCGGCACCGCGAGCGGCGTCGTGGTGGCGACCGGCGGCCGGACCTACTTCGGCTCGATGGCACGCGGGCTGCTCGCCCCGCGGCCGGCCACGTCGTTCGACCGCGGCGTGAACAAGGTGAGCTGGCTGCTCATCCGGTTCATGCTGGTGATGGTGCCGGTGGTGTTCCTCATCAACGGCCTCGCCAAGCACGACTGGCTGGAGGCGTTCCTGTTCGGCATCGCGGTGGCGGTGGGGCTCACGCCCGAGATGCTGCCGATGATCGTGACCGCGAACCTGGCCAAGGGCGCCGTGGCCATGTCGCGGCGGAAGACGATCGTCAAGCGGCTGAACGCGATCCAGAACTTCGGGGCGATGGACGTGCTCTGCACCGACAAGACGGGGACGATCACGCAGGACCGCATCATCCTCGAGCGGCACCTGAACCTGGTGGGCGAGGAGGACGACGCCGTGCTGGAGCTGGCCTACCTCAACAGCGCGCACCAGACGGGGCTCAAGAACCTGCTCGACGTCGCGGTGCTGGAGCACGCCGAGCTGCACGAGGAGCTGCACGTGGAGCGCGACTACCGGAAGGTGGACGAGATCCCGTGGGACTTCGTGCGCAAGCGCATGTCGGTGGTCGTGGAGGAGGACCGGGTGCGGCACGTGCTCATCTGCAAGGGGGCGATGGACGAGGTCCTGAGCGTCTGCACGCGGGCGCGCGACGAGGAGAACATCGTGCCGCTCACCGACGCCGCCCGCGACACCGTGCGCGACCTCACCGCGGAGCTGAACGAGGACGGGATGCGGGTGGTGGCCGTCGCCTTCCGGGAGTACCCGATGCGCGAGGGCGCCTACGCGCTCGCCGACGAGTCCGATCTCACGCTGGCGGGGCTGATCGGCTTCCTCGATCCGCCGAAGGAGACCGCGCAGCCGGCGATCGCGGCGCTGCACGAGCACGGCGTGCGGGTGAAGATCCTGACCGGCGACAACGAGATCGTGACGCGCAAGATCTGCCACGACGTCGGCATCGACGTCGAGCACATCGTCCTGGGGTACGAGATCGACCGGCTGCCCGACGCCGAGCTGACGCTCGTGGCCGAGCGGGGCACGATCTTCGCCAAGCTCACGCCGACGCAGAAGAGCCGCGTGGTGCAGGCGCTCACCCGCGCCGGGCACACCGTGGGGTTCCTCGGCGACGGCATCAACGACGCCGGCGCGCTGCGCCAGGCCGACGTCGGCATCTCCGTGGACTCGGCGGTCGACATCGCCAAGGAGTCGGCCGACATCATCCTGCTGGAGAAGAGCCTGATGGTGCTGGAGGAGGGCGTGGTGGAGGGCCGGAAGACCTTCGGCAACGTGATGAAGTACATCAAGATGACGGCCAGCTCGAACTTCGGGAACGTGTTCAGCGTGGTCATTGCGAGTGCGTTTCTTCCGTTCCTGCCGATGCTCCCCATCCAGCTGCTCGTCCAGAACCTGCTCTACGACATCTCGCAGACGACGATTCCGTTCGACGAGATGGACGCCGACTACCTGCGCGTCCCGCGGCGGTGGGAGGCCAACGACATCGGGCGGTTCATGCTCTTCATCGGGCCGATCAGCTCCGTGTTCGACGTCGCCACGTTCCTGATTCTCTGGTACGTCTTCAAGGCCGACACGATCGCGCGGGCGGCGCTCTTCCAGACCGGGTGGTTCGTCGAGGGGCTGCTGTCGCAGACGCTGATCGTGCACATGATCCGGACGGCGAAGGTGCCCTTCCTGCAGAGCCGGGCGTCGTGGCCCGTGCTGGCGCTGACGGCGACCGTCATGTTCGTCGGGATCGTGCTGCCGTTCACCGTCCTCGGTCGGGGCTTCGGGCTCGAGACGCTGCCGGCGGCGTTCTTCCCGTGGCTCGCCGGCGTGCTGCTCTCCTACGGGCTGCTCACGCAGGTGATCAAGGGGTGGTACATCCGG
Organism: Gemmatimonadaceae bacterium; assembly: GCA_046704805.1. Classification (GTDB taxonomy): domain Bacteria; phylum Gemmatimonadota; class Gemmatimonadetes; order Gemmatimonadales; family Gemmatimonadaceae; genus JAGWRI01. Next base: position 7,919 of record JBJKRG010000204.1, on the reverse strand, counting down.
CGGTTCGCGAAGTGGTTGTAGGACAGAAGGTTGCGTCGACCGGACGGTTCGCGCTTGCTGCAACAGGGTGAGGCCCGCTTGCGTCGGTGATCCCCGGACGCCGGGTCAGGCGCTCGCCGACACCGTATAACCGCATAAACGGGTTCATTCCCGGGCAGGGAGAACCTGCCATGCGAGAGCTGAGCAAAACCTTCAAAGCCCTGTCCGAGGACACCCGGCTGGAAATCCTGGCCCTCCTCCTGCGCCACGGCGAGCTGTGCGTGTGCGACACGGAGGCGATCCTCGGCGTAACGCAGTCCAAGGCGTCGCGCCACATGCGGTACCTCCTGGCCGCCGGCCTGGTCGCGGACCGGCGCGACGGACTCTGGGTGCGCTACCGACTGCCCGACCGGCCCACCGCCGAGCAGCAACTCGTGCTCGACACCGTGCGCACCCTGCTCACCGACCGCCGCGTCGCGGGACTCGAAGCCCGCTACCGCCGGTGGATGGCCAGGAAGCAGCGAGGCGCGGCCGCGACCGGTGCCTGCTGTACGCCGGCAACCGGCGCGACCGCCGGCTGACCGGCACGGCGCCGCACGCGATCGCAACGGACACGTCATGACGACGAGCGTCATCCGCCGGCACTGGCCGGGCGAACATCCGAGGGCCTTCCTGAGCCTCGCCGCGCTCGGGTGGGTCGGGACGTACCTCGCGCTGGACCCGCTGTCGCGCGCCGCGGTGGCGGCGCTGCCGGTGGATCCGGCGACGCACCTTGGCGGCGCGCTGCAGTTCTTCTTCTTCGATACGCCCAAGGTGCTGCTCCTCCTCACCGGCATCGTGTTCGCCATGGGGATGGTCAACTCGTACTTCACGCCGGAGCGTACGCGTGCCCTGCTCGCCGGACGCGCCGAGGGCGTCGCGAACGTGATGGCGGCGGGGCTCGGCATCGTGACGCCCTTCTGCTCGTGCTCCGCGGTGCCGCTGTTCATCGGATTCGTGCAGGCCGGGGTGCCGCTCGGCGTCACCTTCTCCTTCCTCGTGTCGGCGCCGATGGTCAACGAGATCGCGCTGGCGCTGCTGTTCGGGCTCTTCGGGTGGCGGATCGCGCTGCTCTACATGGCGCTCGGCCTGACCGTGGCGATCGTGGCGGGGTGGGTGATCGGGCGGCTGCACATGGAAGGATCGCTCGAGGACTGGGTGCGCGAGATGCCGCGGGTGGCGGCCAGCACCGGCACGGATCGCCTGACGGCGGCGGAGCGCATCGACGCGGGGTTCCTCGCGGTGCGCGAGATCGTCGGCAAGGTCTGGCCGTACATCCTCGCCGGAATCGCCATCGGCGCTGCCATCCACGGTTACGTCCCCGAGCGGTTCATGGCGTCGATCATGGGGCGGAGCGCCTGGTGGGCGGTGCCGGCGGCGGTGCTCGTGGGCGTGCCGATGTACACGAACGCCGCCGGCGTGATTCCCATCGTGCAGGCGCTGCTGGCCAAGGGCGCCGCGCTGGGCACGGTGCTGGCGTTCATGATGAGCGTCATCGGGCTGTCCCTGCCCGAGACGGTGATTCTACGCAAGGTCCTGAAGATGCGGCTCATCGCCACGTTCGTGGCGGTGGTCGCCGCCGGCATCCTGCTCGTCGGCTACGTGTTCAATACGGTGTTGTGAACGGAGGCAGCGAGAACGACATGATGAACGTGAAAGTGCTCGGCACCGGCTGCGTGAACTGCCGGAACACCATCCGCCTGGTCGAGACCGTCGCCCGTGAGAAGGGCGTGGCGATCGAGCTGGAGAAGGTCGAGGATATCCAGGACATCATGCGCTACGGCGTCATGTCCACGCCCGGCGTCGTGATCGACGGTACGGTGGTGCACGCCGGCGGGGTGCCGAGCCGGGCGAAGATCGAAGGCTGGCTGACGCCGGTCACTGCCGGCTGAACCTTCCGCTTTCTTAGTGGTCCCGTCGGGGCGACGGGTTGGCGCGGGGCCCGTGGGAGGCGAATCTTACCTCCCATGCCCGCATCCGATTCCGATTCCACCGCACCCGCCCCGGCCTCGGCCGCCTCCACCGCTACCGCGGCGTCGCCGGGTACCGCCTCCGACCATCCACGCCTCCGCCGCTGGGCGCCGTGGATCGTCGCCGCCGTGGCCTGCCTCGTGTTCCTGAATGCGCTGGGCAACGGCTTCGCGCTCGACGACGTGACCGTCATCGCCCAGAACCCGCTCGTCCACGGGCTCGCGCACCTGCCCGACATCTGGGTGTCCGACTACTGGCCCAACCTGCCGTTCGGAGTGGGATTGTACCGGCCGCTCACGATCACGCTGTACGCCGTGGAGTGGGCGCTCTGGCACGGCAACGCCCTGGGCTTCCACCTGGTGAACGTGCTCATGCACGGCGTCGTGAGCGCCTTGGTCGTGTTGCTGCTGCTGCGGCTCGGCGCCTCGCTCCCGGCCGCGATGGCGGGCGGCATCGTCTTCGCCATCGACCCCCTGCACGTGGAAGCGGTGGCCGGCGTGGTGGGGGCCGCCGAGGTGCTGATGACGCTGCTGGTGCTGCTGGCGTGTCTGCTGCACCTCCGGCGGAAGGGGAGCCGGGTGACACGATGGGTGGGCGTGACCGCGTGCTACCTCGCGGCGCTCCTCGTCAAGGAGAGCGCGGTGGCGCTGCCGCTGCTGCTCGTCATCGTGGACGCGATGGATCCCGGGCGCGAGGCGCCGCTGAAGCGCGTGGTCTGGGACGACGCCCCGTTGTATCTGCTGATGGCGGCCGTCTTCGGCGGATACATGGGTCTTCGCTTCGCCGTGCTCGGCGCCTTCGCCGGGAGCACGGTGGCGCCGGCCCTGCAGGGGCTCTCGGCGCCGCGGCGCGTCGCGACGGCGATCAGCATCTGGCCCGACTATCTGCGGCTGCTCGTCTATCCGCGCGATCTCATCGCGAGCTACGGCCCGAACGTGCGCAACGCCGTCGGGTGGACGTCGCCGCGCGTCTGGTTCGGGCTGGTATTGGGCGTCGCGGCCGGCTGGACGGCGGTGAAGGCGAGGCGCCGGGTGCGCTGGTGGACCGCGGCCGTCGCATGGTTCGCCGCGTCGGTGCTCGTGGTGTCGAACCTGATTATTCCGATCGGCGTGCTGCTCGCCGAGCGCACGCTGTACCTGCCGTCGATCGCGCTGGCGCTGGCGGTCGTGCCGCTCGCCGATCTCATCCGGCCGTACCCGCGCCTGGTGGCGGTCGCCGGCCTCGTCGCCGCGCTGGGTGTGGTGCGGACGTGGACCCGGACGCCGGTGTGGCACTCCACGCACACGCTGCTCGCGCAGCTCGCGGCCACGCACCCGGAGTCGTTCGTTGCTCAGTCCTACCTGGGGGACCAGGCGCTTGCGGCCGGCAATGCGAAGCTCGCCGTGCAGCACTACGCGGTGGCGTGGGGGGTGATGCACGATCCGCACATCGGGGCCCGCTACGCCGACGCGCTCACGCGGGTGAAGGACTGGCCGGTGGCGGAGCGCGTCGCCCGCGTGGCGTGCAAGCCGCTCGTGCCGAGGCCCTGCCTGTACCTGATCGACGCGTTGCTGGGCGAGGGGCGGCCGGACGAGGCGCGGGCGACGCTGGATTCCCTGGCCAAGCAGCTGCCGCCCTCGCTCCCCATGGCCGAGCGATCGCTGGTGATCGCGAAGGAAATGGGAGACAGTGCGGAGATTGCGAAGGCCGTGTTGTACGTCGAGCGGATGCGGGGAGCGGCACCGGTCCGGCACTGAGGCGCGGGGGCCGGCGCCCTGAGCGGTGGGCGCGACTACTCCGACCGCAGGGTATCGACGGGGTCGATACGGGCGGCGCGCAGCGCGGGCGGGATGCCGGCGACGATCGTGGCCGCGAACACCAGCACCACCGACGCTGCCAGGAAGTACGGCTCCATCTCGTCGAAGCCGAACAGGAATCGGGCGAAGAAGTGCTCGGCCCAGTTCGCGACCAGCAGACCGATGGCGATGCCGAGGAGCGCCGTTGCGTTCCCGTCTCGCAGGACGTGCCGGATGATGTCGCCGGCGCGGGCGCCGAGCGCGATCCGGACGCCGAACTCCCGGGTACGCTGCTCCACGCCGTACGCGGCCACGCCATAGACGCCGATCAGTGCGAGCAGCAGCCCGATCACGGCGAAGGTCCCGAACAGCGAGGCGATGAAGTCGTGGCTCACACGCGTTGCGTCCAGGCCGGTGAAGTCGCCCCACGTCGTCAGAATCGACCGCCCGCCCGGATGGGCGGCCGCGATCAACGGCGCGAGCTGCGCCACGCGGCGGCTCGGCTCTCCGCGCACCCGGATGACGTATTCGCCCAGCGTGCGCGTTGACGCGAACGACTCGCTGTTGGCGATCAGGATCAGCGGCCGTTTGCACGGCTCGTCGATACCGCAGTCCACGTTGAAGATCATCGAGCGAATCACGCCCACGACCCGCATCCACGGTATGCTGTTGGTCGTGGGTCCGAAGTGGATCAGCCGTCCGACGGCGGAGCTGTGCGGCCAGAGCCAGCGCGCCGCGGTCTGGTCCAGGATCACCGAGGGAATCGGCCCACCCTCCCCGATCTGGAAGGCCCGGCCCTCGACCACCGTGGCGCGCAGCGTCTTCAGGAACCCGGGCTGCACGAAGTACGTGGACACTGAATACTCGACGGGGACCGCGGGCTCGGTGCCGTCCAGTCGTGCCACGTGCACGTCCCCGGGGAGGCTTGCCATCCACATCGCCGAAGCCGAAACCACGCCCGGCATCGCGCGGATGCGTGAGAGATCGCCGTAGCGTTCAGCCGTGAGGGCGCGCATCTGCGCCGGCGTCGGATGGGCCGCCTCCCGGAGCACGACGCCGGTCTTCGCCGCGCTCCCGGGAGCGGTCCGTTGTTCGGCGATGATTCCCGCCACGAGATGGTTCGCATCGTAGCCGAGGTCCAGGTGCTGAAGCTTGCCCGCGGCCGCAATCAGCATCGACGCCGAGACGCCCAGGGTCAGGGCGGCCGCGACCTCGATGGTCACGAGCAGGCGGAACCGCGCGCCGCCCACGGTGACCGTCCTGCTGCCGCCGCCCTTGAGCAGCGTGCCCACGTTGGCGCGTCGGAGGAGCAGCACGGGTGCCACGCCGAACGCAACGGCCGCCACCAGCGTCAGCCCCATCCCCGCCGCAATCACGCGCCACGAGAGCTGGGGCTGCACCAGACCGAGCCCCATGAGATCCGGCGGAAGCGACGCTCCGAGCAGATGGATGGTCCAGAGCGACAGCAGCACTCCCCCGACTCCGCCCGCCGCCGCCACCAGGCCGCTCTCGGCGAACAGCAGCCGAGCCGCCTGCAGGCGCGTCGCCCCGAACGCCATCCGCGTGGCCAATTCGCGGCTCCGGGAGATGCCCCGGGCCAGGAGCAGGTTGGCGATGTTGGCGCAGGCGATGAGCAGCACGGCGAGCGTGGCCAACCCGAGTGCCAGGGGCATCCCGCTCACCTTGGCCCGAGTCGGAACTTCGTGCATGAGCGCGAACACCGCCCGCGGGGAATGGTTGGGGTCGAGGCGCTGGGCGAGCGGTTTGAGCCGCGCCATGGCCTGCTGCCGCGTGATGCCCGGCCGCAGGCGCATCAGCACGAAGCGGTCGCTCGCCACGGCGGGTGACGCGAGAAACAGGTCGGCACCGGTAGGCGCGCCGGCGTGCGGCTGCAGTACGCCGGAGACCGTGTAGACGGCGTCGTTCACCGTCACCGGGAACGGAACGAAGGTGCGGTGTGTGCCGTCCAACCGCCGCCACAGGCGGTCGGTGATCACGGCGAGATGACGATCCGCCGCCGTCGAATCGTGGAACAGCCACCCGTACTCCGGCTGTGAGCCCACGACCTCGAAGTAGTTCCCCTCCACCCGCATCGCGGCGATCTGCAGGGCCTGTCCGCCGACGATGACCGGGCCGGGCGACACCATGGGGAACGCCCCGCTCCACCCGGAGACGCCCAGGTACAGGCCGCTCGAGTCCCCGAGCGCGGAGCGCACATCGATTCCCTTCTCGCGCGCGATCCCGGGCGCGTAGAACACGCCCTCCATCAACTGCTCCGGATGCGGGAAGGCGTACGTCGGGTACACCAGCGCATCGATCAGACTGGACATCGTGGTATTGGCCGCGATCGCCAGCGCCAATGCGAGAACGCTGAACGTCGCGAACGCCTTGCTCCGCCGAAGCGTGCGGAGTGCCACGCGGATCTCGGCCCAGGTCGGCAACATGGCGCACACTATTCACCCCGGGCATCGGGTGGACAAGACCGACTTTCGACTCGTGCAGATCGGCGTGACTCGTGTCACGAACGGGCGACGGGCTCTTGTGAGAATCCGGAAGTCGGGCGGGCGCCGGGTCGCGGACAGAGGAACTGCCCACCACAGACGACACAGAACACACAGAAACAACCACCGCAAGCCGCAGATGACGCAGAGCACGCAGAGGGGGTAGGGTCACGTGCTTCCTGCTGTTTCTGCGTCATCTGCGTGGTCTGCGGCTGGCAGGTCGCATTCTGTGTCCTCTGTGTCCTCTGTGGTGAACCCCCGCCCACGCGACGCGTCCACGACGTGCACATCACAAATCTGCCTGACGGCTTTGTGGCCGCCCTGCCGCTCGCTATAGTGCGAATCGCATGGCAGACCGACGCGACGTCAACAAGTGGGTGGTGGCGGGCACCGTGATGATCGGGACGATCATGGCGGTGCTCGATTCCAGCATCGTCAACGTCGCCCTTCCCGCCATGCAGGGCTCGCTCGGCGCCACCGTCGACGAGATCACCTGGGTGGTCACCGGCTACATCCTGTCCAACGTGATCATCATGCCCATCACGAGCATGCTCAGCTCGCGGTGGGGGCGAAAGAATTTCTTCATCGCCAACATCATCCTGTTCACCCTCGGGTCCATGGCCTGCGGGTTCTCGCGGTCCCTCAACGAGATCATCTTCTGGCGGGTGATCCAGGGGATCGGCGGCGGCGTGCTGATCACGATCTCGCAGGCGATCCTCCGCGAGAGCTTCCCCGCCGAGGAGGTGGGGCTGGCCATGGGCGTGTACGGACTCGGCATCGTGCTCGCGCCGGCGTTCGGACCGCTGCTCGGCGGGTGGATCACCGACAAGTACTCGTGGCCGTGGGTGTTCTTCATCAACGTGCCGATCGGGGTGCTCAACGTCCTGCTGGTCACCCGCTACATCGAGGATCCGCCGTACCTCGTGCGCAGCAAGGGGTACATCGACTGGAGCGGACTGGCGCTGATGACGATGGGGCTCGGCGCCTTCCAGCTCATGCTCGAGGAGGGGCAGCGGGACCAGTGGTTCTCGTCGCAGTTCATCACCTGGTTGGCGGTGATCAGCGTCATCGGGATCCTGCTCTTCGTGTGGCGCGAGCTGACGATCGAGAAGCCGGCGGTGGACCTCCGATTATTCCGCAACGTGTCGTTCACGTCGGCGACCGTCATCGGGTCCATCCTCGGGCTCGGCCTCTATGCGGCGCTCTTCCTGCTGCCGCTCTTCCTGCAGGAGCAGCTCGGGTACAGCGCCGCCGAGTCGGGACTGGTGCTCATGCCGCGCGGGCTGGCGATGGCGGTGCTGATGCCGCTGGCCGGGCGCATGTACAACCGCATCGGGCCGCGCGTCCTCGTGGGCACCGGGCTCGTGGTGAGCGCGTATTCGTTCTGGGCGCTGTCGCACCTGACGAGCACCGTGGGATTCTGGGATCTCTTCTGGCCGCAGATGTGGCAGGGCGTCGGCTTCGGACTCATCTTCGTCGCCCTCAGCACGGCGGCGCTGGCCACCGTCGAGAAGCCGCGCATGACCTCGGCCTCCGGACTGTACAACGTGGTGCGGCGGCTGGCCGGGAGCATCGGCGTGGCGGCGTCGGCCACCGAGCTGACCCGCGGGACCTTCCAGAACCACGACCTGCTGATCCAGCACCTGTCGATCAC
>JBJKRG010000203.1:0-9694 GCA_046704805.1 Gemmatimonadaceae bacterium | reverse complement strand
GTCTACCGCCTACCGCCTACCGCCTACCGCCGCCGGGAGAGTATACGCAGTTGCCGGTAAGCCGTTCGCCGTCAGCCGCGGATTGCCATCAGCGCTCTGCGAATCCAGTCGGTCAGTTGCGGGTCATCGGCGATGACCTCGGCATCCACCACGACCCAGGTGCCCATCGGACGCTCGCCGCCAGGTGCGAACGGGGTGACGCCGGACTCGGCGAGTGCACGGGGATAGTCGTCGGGCGTGAGCTTGGCAATGATGCCGTCCGACGAGACGATCACGAAGGCATGTTTGCCGACGAGAAAGCCGCGGCCGCCGAAGACGTTCTTCTGGCGAATGGAGCGCTCGCCGATCTGCTCCAGAGCATCGGCAACGCGAGTCGCAAGGCCGGGGTCGAATTTCATCTTTCGTGGTGGGGATCTACTTGCAGAACGGGTGACCGGGGGCTGGAGACCGAAAACCAGAAGCTGGTAGTTGGCAGTGAACAGTTTACAGTCGACTGTAACGGCGGACTACAAGCTGAGAGTCGACAGTGAACGGTCAACGGTCCACCGAAACTGCTCACTGCTAACCGCCCACCGCCGACTGTCTACCGTCTACTCACTCTCCCGTCTCACACTCTCTCCAGCTCCTCCTCCAATTCCTCCGTCTTCCGCACCGCCTTGAGTGCCGTCCGGCCTGCGGCCAGCGAGCCGAGGATGATGTAGATGTAGAACGTATAGAAGCGCCACCAGACTAGGGCAGCGATGAAGAGGCCGCCGGGAATGACCGGACCGAGGGCGGCACGGAAGGCCAGTTCCACGGCACCACCTCCGCCGGGCGCAGGGACGACCGAAGCACCGTACTGCAGACCCAGCGGCCAGAGCGCCAGCGGAGCCACGGGGAGCTTGGGCATCGACGTGAGCACCAGGGCCGGCAGCATGACGAGGCGCGTGGCGACGTGCAGGAACGACATCACGAACGCCCCGACGGCCCACCGCCAGTCGACGCGCTTGAGATTGTCCACCGTGATGCGGATGCGCTTGAGCCACTGGCGCACGACTCCCCAACGGCGGCCGCGGAGCCCGAGGTGCAGGGCCCACGGTGGGGGCTCGTCGCCGACCTGACGGCGGGCGAGCACGACCCCCACGAAGCCGATCCCGATCACGAATAAGGCGTAGCCGCCGATCACACCGACGAGGGCCCCGAGCACGACGCCCGACGGCCGGAAGACGAGCGCCGCCGTGGCCACGACGGCGGCGAGCGAGAGCATCTCGAGGAACAGGTCGATGAACAGGATCACCAGCGCGTTCGGCATGTCGATGCCGGTCTGGGCCAGCACGTAATAGCGTGCCGGCTCGGCGCCGGAACGGCCCGGGGTGATGTTGGCGGCGAGATCGCCGGCGAGGCAGGTGCGGAGCGAAGCGCGGCGCGAGAGCGGCACCCCGACGGAACGCGCACTCCACGTGAGCTTGATGGTCCGGGCCGTCAGCTCGAACACGACGGCGGCCAGCGCCAACGCGTGGGCCTGCCACGGCAGGCGGAAGGTGATCCCCTTGGTCGACCAACCGGCGATGGTGTAGATCGACACGCCGAGGACCGCGGCGAACGAGACCGCGGTGAGGAACCACCGGCGTTGGATCAGAGTCCAGGGGCGGCGCGGCAAAGACGTGAACGATAGCGGAGTGGGGTCGCGAGGGGGCTCGCGGAAAGATCATCCGGGACCCGGAGGAGTCAACCGCGTTACGGAATGCGGAAGTACTCCACCTCGTTCTCTCCCAGCCGCGGCACCGCCACGATGTTCCGTCGAGTATCCACGCCGATATCGGCGGGGCTGGCCAGACCCCTGATCCACCGACTCATGACGCCGTTCGCGATCACGTGGAGGGACGAGTCGGCCCAACTGGTGACCAGGATCCGACCGTCGTGCAGGACTTCGATGCCGTCGTAGGACCCGGGGCCGGGAACGAGCGCAACGGGAGCGGTGTCCCCGAGCGCCCACGTCTGGACGTCGGGCCCCCCGGGGGCGAGGAGGAAGCGGCGGAGGGCGGCGTCCCAGGTGATCCCGTTGGGAGCGTCGAGCCGTGGTGTCGCCAGAGCCACGGTCGCCCGGCCGTGGCTGATGCGATAGATGACGTTGCCGCTGGTCGAATCCCCCGTACCGGTATCGGTCACGTAGACCGCTCCGTCGCCGCCCACGGCCACATCGTTCAGAAACGCGGCATGGAAAGGCTCGAGATCGATCGACTCGAGCAGTGCGCCGTCGTGCTTGTCGAACGCCCGTACGTAGTCGATGTCGGCCACCCAGAGGGTGTCACCGGTGAGCGCCAGGCCCTTGGGGGCGTCGAGCGTCACCCCATTCCGGCCGCCCCGGACCAGGGTGAGGAGGACCTTGAAGCTGTCGGCGCTGACGACGTCGATGAACCCGTTGTCGTCATGCGCCGAAGGGTCGCCGTTGATATTGGAGACGTAGTAAACGTCGGCGGCGGAGTCGTAGCGCACCGACTCGGGGTGGGCGAGCCCGGTGGTGGTTCCGATGGGCGGAATGGACGCGGTCGGTTTAGTAGCAGAATGCGACCAACAGCCCGCGCTCAGGCACAGCGCCACGAGGAGAAACGCGGCGTTACGGGGTCGGACGACGGTCGACGCGGGGGGCCGGTTGGAGGCCTGTCCGAGCATGAGCGGTGTGCGAAGAGAGCGCGAAGGGGATCGCCCAATCGTACCTTCCCAACCCGCGTGACGGAAGCGCATCTTGGGGCGTTCGAGCGATCCACTCTCTCGCATCGATTCTGCAGGAGGCTGAAGTGACTGGAATGCGTACCCGCTGCGCGATCGCCCTCGGGGTGCTGATCGTCGGCATGCCGGTCGTAGCCGCGGCGCAGGGCGGTCGGCGCCCGCGCCCCGTGACCACGGCGAACGCGATGGTCTCGGTGCCCTTCGACAGCCTCGCGTTCACGGGGTTGCGCTGGCGCGAGATCGGCCCCTTCCGGGGCGGTCGGTCGGTGGCAGCGGCGGGCTCGGTGGGTCAGCCCGACGTGTACTACATGGGCACCACCGGCGGCGGCGTCTTCAAGACCGAGGACGGGGGCCAGAGCTGGTTCCCGACCACGGACGGCTTCTTCGGCGGCACGATCGGCGCGATCGCGGTGGCGCCGTCGAACCCCGACATCGTGTACGTGGGCGGGGGCGAGTACCCGATCCGCGGCAACATCTCGTACGGCGATGGCGTCTGGAAGAGCACCGATGCCGGTAAGACGTGGTCGTACATGGGGTTGGGCAACACCCGGCAGATCGAGAAGGTGATCGTCGATCCCACGAACCCCGACATCGTGTACGTGGGTGCGTTCGGACACGTCTTCGGCCCCAACCCCGAGCGGGGGGTGTTCAAGTCGACCGATGGCGGGAAGACCTGGAACAAGATCCTGTTCCGGAACGACTCGACGGGCGTGAGCGACATGATCATGGACCCCGCCGACCCGAACACGCTGTACGTCACGTTCTGGCAGGCGTACCGGCTGCCCTGGACGTTCTCGAGCGGCGGCGACGGCAGCACGATGTACAAGACGACCGACGGGGGCGCGCACTGGACGGAGCTGAAGAACAATCCGGGCCTTCCGACCGGGATCTGGGGGAATGCCGGGCTCGCGATCTCGGCGGCCAACCCGAACATCGTGTGGGCGCTGATCGAGGCCAGGGACGGCGGGCTGTACAAATCGAGCGATGCCGGCGCGACGTGGCATTTCGTGAACGGCGCGAACGACATCAAGCAGCGCGCCTGGTACTACATGAAGGTCACGGCGGATCCGAAGGACACGAACGTGCTGTACATCAACAACGTGTCGTTCATGAAGTCCACGGACGGCGGGAAGACCTTCCGGCCGATGCGCGGGGGTGGGCACGGCGATTCGCACCACCTGTGGATCGCGCCGAACGACCCGAAGCGGATGATCGAGACCGACGACGGCGGTGCGCGGGTGACCACGGATGGCGGCGAGCACTGGACCGCCGAGGACATGCCGACGGGCCAGTTCTACCACGTGATCGCGACGAACGAATATCCGTACAAGATCTGCGGAGCGCAGCAGGACTCGGGCACGCTATGCGGCGCCAACCGCGGCGACCTGAACATGTCCAACTGGGAGTCGGCCGGCGGCGGCGAGTCGGGCTGGATCGCGGCGCGCGTGGACGAGCCGTGGATCGTGTACGCCGGCAGCTACGGCAACGAACTGACCCGCAAGAACATGCGCACGGGGCTGGAGGAGAACGTGAACCCGTGGCCGGACAACCCGATGGGCCATCCGGCGAAGGACCTGAAGTACCGGTTCCAGTGGACGTTCCCGATCATCACGTCGGTGCACCAGCCCGACGCGGTGTACGCCGGGGCGCAGAACGTGTTCAAGTCGACGAACGGGGGGAAGAGCTGGACGGTCATCTCTCCCGATCTCACCTACCACGATCGGGCGACGCTGGGCAACGCGGGCGGGCCGATCACCAAGGACCAGACCTCGGTGGAGTACTACGGCACGATCTTCGTGATTGCCGAGTCGCCACTGAAGGCGGGCGAGCTGTGGACGGGGTCGGACGACGGCAAGATCTACCTGACCCGCGACGACGGGAAGACGTGGAACAACGTGACGCCGCCGGGGCTCGTGAAGTTCACGAAGATCTCGAGCATCGACCCCAGCTCGCACAAGGACGGTGTGGCCTACGTGGCCGCGAACCGGATCAAGCTCGACGACAACCATCCATACCTGTGGAAGACGACGGACTTCGGGGCGCACTGGGTGCCGATCCAGGCAAACCTTCCCGACTCGGAGCCGGCGCGCGTGCTGCGTGAGGATCCGGGCAAGGCCGGCCTGCTGTTCGTGGGCACGGAGCGGTCCGTGTACTTCTCGCCGAACGACGGGCACTCGTGGCAGTCGCTGGGGCTGAACCTGCCGCTGGTGCCGGTGCGCGACCTGACGTTCAAGGACGGCGACCTCATCGCGGCAACGCACGGGCGCGGGTTCTACATCATGGACAACATCTCGTCGCTGGAGCAGATGTCGAACAAGGTGCTGGCGAGCAACGCCTATCTGTTCAAGCCCGAGGATCAGTACCGCGTCGCGGGTGGGCGTGGAGGTTTCGGCGGGTTCGGGCGCGGGCGCGGGGGTGGCAACCCGACGATCGCCGTCAATCCGTCGGGTGAGAATCCGCCGAGCGGGATCGCGGTGCAGTACTGGCTGAAGGCGCCGGCGAAGACGGTCACGCTGGACTTCCTGGACGCCAAGGGCACGCTCATCCACCGCTATTCGACATCACCGACACTGGCGCCTGCGCCGGAGCGGGGCGGCCGCGGCGGTCGGTTCCGCGGCTTCGGCGGCAACACGCGGCCGGAGAACAAGGCCGGCGTGAACACGTTCCGGGGCTGGGACATGCGCTATCCCAACGCGCACGGGTTCAACGGCATGGTGCTGTGGGCCGCGAGCACGACGGGCCCGATGGCACCCCCGGGCACCTACAAGGTGCGGCTGTCGGTGGACGGGAAGCAGGTCGCGGTGCAGAGCTTCAACCTGCTGCCCGATCCACGCGTGAAGGGCGTGACGCAGGCGGATTGGGACGCCCAGTTCGCCCTGTCAATGAAGATCCGCGACGAGTTCTCGGCGACCAACGACGCCGTGAAGACGATCCGCTACGTGCTGTACCAACTCGACCAGCGCGAGAAGAACATGCCGTCGGCGCAGCAGGCGGCGTTCCACGCCGCGGCCACGCCGCTGCGGGACTCGCTGCAGTCAGTGGCGGATTCCCTGTACCAGTCGCAGAGCCACGCGAGCGAGGATCCGCTCAACTATCCAATCCGGCTCAACAACCGCATCGGCGCGCTGATGGGCGTGGTGCAGAGCGCGCTGGGCCGGCCCACGCAGCAGTCGTACGAGGTGTACGACGTACTGACCAAGCTGATCAACATCCAGATGAACCGGATGAAGGCCGCGATGACGGGCGTGACGGGCGTGGACACGGTGCTCAAGTCGGCGGGGCTCCAGCCCATCGACGTCGCGGCGGAGGAAGTGCCGGGCAGCGACAACGGGCGGGGCGGCCGTGGAGGCGGCGGGAGCGGCTCGTAGCATCGAGTCGATTCCGCCGGTCAGCGGCCGGGTGAAGGACGCCCGGGCGCGCCCCGGAACGTCAGTGGAAGGCCGGCAGCGTTTGCTGCCGGCCTTTCGCGTTCACGGCTTCAGTCGATGCGGACGATGTCCCTGGTCACCTTCGGGAAGCGATCGAACACCAGCGGGTCATGGCCGGGCACGATCAGCCCGGGCTTCGACGCCAGCCGCAGCATGCGCCGCTGCGCGGCGAGATTCGAGAGCGAATCGAGAGTCTGCGCGATGGGGCGGTGCTCTTCCAGGTTCCGGTAGAGATAGACGTTGTCGGACGCGAGGACCACGGTGCCGGAGCGGGTGGGGACGGTGAGGTACTGCGAGGCATATGTATGCTTGCCGCCCAGATAGCCATAGATCCCCGGGAGGATCTCCGAGCTGTCGCCGGGAATCAGGTGCACGCGGCCGGCGGCCCTGAGCTTGAAGAGCATGGCCGCGTCGAGAGAATCGATCGCCGGGTGGAGCGGGGTGCCGGTGGGACTGACGTAGTAGTCGTATTCCTGCTTCTGCAGCCAGATCCGGGCATTCGGAAAGAGGTCGACACCGTCGACGTGGTCCCAGTGGATGTGCGAGACAATGATGTTGGAAACGTCATTGGCCTGGATGCCAAGCTGCGCGAGCGCGCGGGAAGGTATGACGTAATCCTCCGGCTTCCACCGTTTCATGAATTTTTCGCGGTAGAAACCGGCGTCGAAGAGCGTGACGTGACCGTCGGGGGCGCGAATGACCCAGAACGTCATCGCGAGCGGAGTGCGGATACCACGCGGAGCGCCGGCGACGAGCGCACGAAGCGGGAAGTTGGGGATGGTGGCGTAGCGGACCGCGTAGATCTCGTACTGCGGCGGAGACTGCGGATGCGACGGAGCGCCGAGGAGGCCGGCGATCGCGGCGGCTGCGAGGATGAAACGAGGCATGGCAGGACCGAAGAGGTGGGATACTGCGGGATACGGTCTCTATAATCCCTCCACCGCCATCCCCATGCTATGGTATCCCTTGTCCACGTAGATCGTGGTTCCGGTGATGGCCGAGGCGAGGGGCGAGGAGAGGAAGGCGGCGGCCGTGCCGACCTCGGAGGCATGCAGTTTGTCGGTGAGCGGTGCATTCGCGGCGACGTATTCCACCATCTTGCCGATGATGCCGATGGCACTGGCGGCGCGGCTGGCGAAAGGACCGGCGCTGATGGTGTTGACGCGAAGCCCCCATTTCCGGCCGGCCTCGAAGGCGAGGGTCCGCGTGTCGCTCTCGAGCGCGGCCTTGGCCGACGACATCCCGCCGCCGTAGCCGGGCACCACACGCTCGCTGGCCATGTAGGTCAGGGAGAGGGCGGAACCACCCGGACGCATGAGGGGTCCGAAATGTTGGAGCATGGAAACGAGTGAATACGCGCTGGCGCTGACGGCAGCCAGGTAGCCACCGCGGCTGGTCTCGAGCAGGGGCTTCTTGACCTCGGGGCCGTTGGCCAGGGAATGGACGAGGATGTCCAGCGGCTGCCCACCGAAGTCGGTAGCGAGTTGGCGGGCGACCCCCTCGATGGAGCAGTCGCCAACGTCCTTGTAGCGCTTCGAGGCGCGCAGGTCGTCAGGGATCTCCTCGTACGTATCGAAGGCGGCGTCGAACGGGTAGATGCGCTCGAATTCGAGGAGATTTCCGGACGAGAGCCGCCGGGAGTCGTCCATCTTCCCGCGTTCGATCAGATTACGGAAGATGGTGAGGGCGGGGGGCCAGGTGCCCACGCAGATCGAAGCCCCGGCTTCGGCCAGGGCCTTGGCGATGGCGAAACCGAAGCCGTCGTCGTCGGCCACGCCGGCGACGAATGCACGACGGCCGGTGAGATCGATATTGAGCATGCCAGTAGATACGGCGGTCATACCTTCGGGACAAGAGGACGGCGGCAGGGGAGAGCGGTCGAACGCGCCCACACCCGTCGGGACGCCGGCGTCCGGCGCCCCGGCTCCGCCTGCGTCCCCGGTCCCGCCGAGCGTCCCGCCCGCTCCCCCGGTCGGGGACCGACAGCGGACGGTTCCGGTCGGCGTGCCGCTCTTCTCCCGCGGCCTCTGGCGGATCGCATCGGCGAACGTCTCGAGCGGCAACCAGGTCCACCTGTTGCACGACGGTCCCGAGACCTTCCACGCGATGCTGGCGCTGATCGCCGAGGCGCAGGAGTCGGTGGCGCTGGAGAGCTACATCTTCCGCTCCGACGAGGTCGGCCGGCGGTTTGCCGTGGCGTTGAAGGCGGCGGCCGCGCGCGGGGTGAGCGTCCGGGTGATCACCGACGGCATCGGCGGTCGCGGGATGTCGCACGCGTTCCTCAAAGATCTCCGGCACCACGGCGTGGACGTGCGGATCTTCAACCGTCCGGGAATCAAGCTGTGGCTGGGGCTCATTCCACGCGACCACCGGAAGCTGCTGGTAGTGGACGACGCAGCGGGGATCACGGGCGGGGTCGGGATCGGTCGTGAATGGATGACCGGTGTGCAGCGGCACGGACGGTCGCGGTGGCGGGATACGGCGCTCCGCGTGGCGGGACCGGCGGCCCTGGACATGGGTGATGCGTTCGACACGATGTGGCGCCGGGTGACGCGGGAGCGGGTCAAGCGGGTCCGACATCTGCGGGCGACCGCGCGCGGCGCGCATCTGGACCCGGCCACGCACGAGAGCGCGCTGGTGGGAATCATCGAGGGGGAACCGTGGCGGCTGCGGGCGGCGCGGGCCCTCCAGATGCAGGCGATCAGCGCCGAGCGGTCGATCTGGCTGGCGAGCGCGTACATGGTGCCCACGTGGTCCGAGCTGGAGGCGCTCACCGGGGCGGCGCGGGACGGGGTGGACGTGCGGATCCTCGTGCCGAGCCGCAACGACCATCCGTGGGTGACGCTGCTGACGCGCCGCTACTACCGGCGGCTGCTGACGAACGGGGTGCGGATCTGGGAGTGGCAGGGCGAGATGATGCACGCCAAGACGAGCGTCATCGACGGGAGCTGGGTGCGGGTCGGGTCGACGGACGTGAACTTCCTGGGCATCGCGATGAACTACGAGCTGGACGCGGTGGTGCAGGACCACGCCTTGGCGTACGAAGCGCAGATGATGTTCCTGGACGACCTGCGCCAGTCGCAGGAGATCACCCTGCGGTCGAAGCTGCTGCGGCGGTGAGTGGGTGATGGGGAAGGGCCCCCCAAGATTCTCCGCGGCTTCCGCCCCTTCCGCGGAATTGCAGTTCCACCGGTTGGAGGCTTGTGCCGGTGTGGAGAGCGGTACCGGGAGTCAGAGGTCGAACAGAGGGAACGACAATGCCGCGAAATCCGCGGATGGCGCGGACTCGAAACAGAGGAACTGCAATTGGAATTGGGAATGCGGTGGATGGCCATCGTCGGGGTGGCCACGGGGCTGGTGTGTGGCCAGGTAGCAAGTGCGCAGACGCCGGCGCCGCCGCCGACGTTCACGCACGGCGACGCGTGGATCGCGGGGGCGTTCGGCGCCGCCACGCTGCTGGCGATGCCGTTCGACGAGCGGCTGGCCGAATGGATGCAGCAGCCGGCGCAGCAGAACAACGCCGCGGAGCGCAACACGGCCACCGTGTTCCGCAACCT
>JBJKRG010000202.1:0-7860 GCA_046704805.1 Gemmatimonadaceae bacterium | reverse complement strand
GTTCACCGTCTCGGCCAACGTCATCTCGCTCAGCCTCAGGGCCTCGTTCTGAGACCACACACCTGGAGAACATGAGATGTCTCGCACAATGAATCTCGTTCGCGGGGTCGCGGTCGCAGGGCTCTTCACGGTCCTGTCGAGCTGCGACATGCCGCACAACACCGTCGGCCCGACGTACTCTGCCGGGTCGATGTTCAAGAGCTACGTATCACTGGGGAACAGCCTCACGGCCGGATACCAGTCGGGCGGCATCAACGACTCCACGCAGAGCGCCGCCTATCCGGTCCTGCTGGCGCAGCAGTTCGGCACGCGCTTCGCCTTTCCGGCGCTCGCCAACCCCGGCTGCCCGCCCCCGATCGACAACTTCTTCACCCAGGCCCGGGTGACTCCAAATGGGTTCCCGCCGAGCACCGACAGCACGTGCTTCCTGCGCACGCCCAACTCGGTCACCGACGTCCTGAACAACGTGGCCGTGCCGGGGGCCGACGTGGCCGATCTGACGTCGCCTACGGGCACGTCCGACAACCCGTACACGACGTTCGTGCTGGGCGGGCTCACCCAGGCGCAGCGGGCCCTCATCGCGAAGCCGACCTTCGCGACCATCTGGATCGGCAACAACGACGTGCTCGAGCCGGCGCTCACGGGCCTGCCCGACAGCGCTACCTCGCTGGCGACGTTCACGCAGGCCTACGACGGCATGATCAGCCAGCTGATGTCCGGCGCCCCGAACCTCAAGGGTGTCCTGATCGGGGTCGTGCAGGTGGGCGAAGCGCCGCAACTCTTTCCGGCGGCGGCCCTCCAGAGCCCCCAGTTCGTGGGCGGCCTGGACCTGGCGGCGGGGACCACCATCACCATCAACCCGGACTGCTATACCGCGCCCGGCAACCAATCCAAGATCAACATCCGGATCGTGGGCGCGATCCAGCAGGGGCTCATGCCGCCGATCATCGCCTGCGTGAAGGGCGACGAGCCGCCGCCGATCGGTGACTACTTCGTGCTGGACGTGGCGGAGCAGGCCCAGGTTGCCGCCCTCGTCAACTCCTACAACGCCTACATCCAGCAGAAGGCCCAGTCGATCGGGTTCGCCTACTGGGATCCGAACGCGCTGTTGCTCCAGCTGGCCGGCACCGGCCAGATCGACTACCCGCCGAACCTGGCGAGTGCTACACAGCCCTTTGGGCCGGCCATCTCGCTGGACGGGGTCCATCCCAGCAGCTCCACGCACATCCTGATCGCCAATGCGCTGATCCAGGTGATCAACCAGAAGTACGGGACGTCGGTGAAGCAGATCCCGTGAAGTGACGCGGACCGGCTACGCCGGGCGCGGAAAGGGCGCAGACCGGCTACGCCCGGCGCGGAGGAATGGAAAGGGTCGGCCTCGACGGTCGGCCCTTTTCCTTTCGCGGAAAGCCGCGGATAGGGCGTACCCCGGGGAGAGTGCCGCACGCCGAGGGGACGGTCGGGCCAAGCGGCGTCGATCCCGGCCATGACACAATGGCACCGGACTCCATCGAGGCGCGGGATGCCGTGCGAGGGATCGTCCCGGCCCGTGGCGTACCGATGGATGGCTGGCGCCCCAACGCCTTTGCTCCAACCGCCTGCCGGCGCCCGCGCTCTGGTCCCCTTTCGTTCCGCCGCAAGCCCCTGCGCGCGGCCAGTCGCAGCCCTCAGACCGAGTGTGGATAACTCACCTGGCGTGCCCGTTCCGCCTCGATCCAGCGCCGCGGTTCGGCGCTCATCCGGCATCCGCTGCCGGTCTGCCAATCCGGAGCGGTTTGCGCGCGTGGATCCGGCGATCCATGGGGTGATCAGTCCACAGCAATATTTGTGACTAGTGGACGATATTCCGAAAAATCAATCGATTAGACGTCACATGAGAAGCTACTTTAGCAGGTCACTTTCAACGGCCATATCTTCATGGTCTCGGCGAGTTTGCCCACGGAAATTGGGCCTCACTCACCGCTGCGTGCCCGGTCGAAGGCCAGTCGGCTCCGTCACCGCAGCTCCTCCAGCACGGCGGAATTCGCTTCGTACTCCTCGCCGAATCTGGCCGCTGCCGCGCTCCCCGGTCCTCGAAGCCCTGCGCCGCCACTGCCCCACCCGTCCCCCACCACGTCCCCTGCCCTGCGGTCTTTCGGCAGCTTCACCGCCAACCGAAAACCGCCAACCGTCCACTGTCTTTCTGCGCCATTCTGGCACCATGAAGACGATCGGCTTGGTCCGCCGCCACGGCGGGCCCGCAGCTCCACGCGCCTGGTCCCTCGTCGGCCGGCCCCTGCTTGCCGCCCTCCAAAGCGTCCCTTAGGATGCGCTCGCGGGGCTCGGCGCCGCCGGTGCCCCCGCTTCCTCCGCCCCGGAACGCCCCCATGAGCGCCTCGATCGATGCGCCGACCGCCAGAATCACCGCTGCGTGGCGCCGGCTGCGCCCGCTGCCCGGCGGCCGCTGGCTATTCAGCCGGATGATCGGGTGGATGGCCCCATACACCGGCACGGTCGGGGCCCGGGTGGTGGACCTGGCCCCCGGATACGCCAGATGGACCCTCCGTGACCGCCGCCGGGTGCGGAACCACCTCAGCTCCATCCACGCCGTGGCACTCGTGAACCTGGCCGAGGTGACCACCGGGACTGCGATGCTGGCGGCGCTCCAGCCCGGCACCCGGGGGATCGTCCGGAGCCTCTCCATCGAGTACCTGAAGAAGGCCCGCGGGACCCTCACCGCCGAGTGCCGGTGCTCCCCGCCCGCCGTGACCGCGGAGACCGAGTATACGGTCCACACGACCATTACGGACGCCGCCGGGGACCCGGTGGCCCGGGCTTCGGTGGTCTGGCGGCTCGCGCCGGCCGCCGGCGCGCCCGGCCCGGGTCCGGGCCCGGACCCCACCCCCATCAGGACCGAGGGCGGCGGCACCCGAACGGAACCCGAACCACCGGCGGCCGCGTGATCGAGACGGCCTTCTCCCGGCAGGTGGGGATCCAGGTGCCGCTCATCTGCGGCGCCATGTACCCGTGCAGCAACCCCGAGCTGGTGGCAGCGGTGTCCGAGGCCGGGGCGATCGGGATCGTCCAGCCGGTTTCCCTGACCTACGTCCACCGGCACGACTACCGCGAGGGGCTCCGCTACATCCGGCGGCTCACCGCCAGGCCCATCGGGATGAACGCCCTCATCGAGCAGTCCAGCCGCATCTACCGCGAGCGGATGGAGCGGTGGATCGACATCTCGCTGGAGGAGGGCATCCGCTTCTTCGTGACGTCGCTGGGGAACCCCCGCTGGGTAGTCGACCGCGTGAGCGCCGTGGGCGGGGTGGTGTACCACGACGTCACCGAGCGGAAATGGGCGCAGAAGGCGCTGGACGGCGGCGTGCACGGGCTGATCGCGGTGAACAGCCGGGCCGGCGGGCACGCCGGGCCGAAGACCCCCGAGGAGCTGTACGCCGAGCTGCACGACCTGGGGCTCCCCCTCATCTGCGCCGGGGGGATCGGCGAGCCCGCCCAGTTCCGGCGGGTGATCGACATGGGATATGCGGGCGCCCAGCTCGGCACACGGTTCATCGCCACCACGGAGTGCAACGCCGCGGCCGACTACAAGCAGGCGATCGTGAACGCCGTCGAGGACGACGTGGTGCTCACGGAGCGGCTGACCGGGATTCCGGTGGCGGTGATCAACAACGCCTACATCCGGCGGCTGGGCACCCGCGCGGGGCCGGTGGCGCGGTGGATGCTCCGGCACCGCCGCACCAAGCACTGGATGCGGGCGATCTACGCCGTCCGCTCGGCGCGCCGCCTGCGGAAGTCGCTGCACGCCGATGCCGGATCGGAGGACTACTGGCAGGCGGGCAAGAGCGTGGCGCAGATCCACGACGTCCAGCCGGCCGGCGACGTGGTCCGCGCCTTCGCCGCGGCCCTGGCCGACGATTGACCTCCGGCACTGTCCGTCGCACCGGTTACGGGCCCGAGTGGCGCTCCAGCACCAACCTAGGAACGACAACGAGCGCGAACGACACGGATTCCGCGGAAACCCCAATCGGTTGGGTCCGCGGATTCCGCCATTTCCGCGCTCGTTGTCGTTCATTTGTTGGAGCTCTCCAGCCGCCACGAATCCATCACGCGAAGCAGCCGCTCGCTACAGCACCAGCACGCCGATGTCGTAGAGGGCGTGCGTCCAGGCGGTGATGCCGAAGCCGCGGGTGAGGTAGAGCGCACTGAACGCCACCCCGCTGATGGCCCGGAATACGAACGACTGGAGCTGCAGCGGGTCGCCGTAGGGCCCGATGTAGTGAAACGCCGAGAACGCCAGCGCGCCGAGAATGGTGGCGATCACCCCCGACGTCAGCCGGCTCAGCCCCAGCACCACGCGCCCGGCGAACGCCAGCCCGCCCACGAGGAGCACGCGGAACACCAGCTCCTCGTACAGCCCCGCCCCGAGCGAGAGCATGAGCCGCGTGGGCAGGTCCATGTGCGCCACCGCGCCGCCCGCCTGGATGGAGAGCGCCGGCAGATGGCTCAGCAGCGCCGCCGTCGCCGTGCCGACCACCACGCCGAACGCCGCCGCGAGCACCGCCGCCTCCGCGAACATCACCGCGAAGACGCCGGCGCGGATGCCCCCGCCGCGCTTGAAGTCCCGGCGCACCAGCCACACGCACACCAGCATCACCGCGCCCATGAGCGCCAGCGGGCCGATGGGCCCCAACAGGGCGTACGACAGCTCGCGCAGCAGCACGTCGGCGCCGTTCCGGATCTCGGCGCCGCCCGGCCGCACCGGACGCGCCACCGCCAGCAGCTCGTAGAACAGCAGCAGCGGCAGCGCGAACAGCAGGCTGTAGCGCGGCGAGCGGCTGGCCGTCCAGTACGACTGGCGGCGCCGCGGGGGCTTCTCCGACGGGCTCGCGGAACTCAACTTCCCTCCTCCACCAACGCACGGACGTTCATGGAACTCGATCGACTGACGCGCTTCGAGATCGGCTTCTCCACCTACGGCAACGACGACCAGTGGCTGCCGGTCGCCGCCGAGGAGAGCGAAGGATACGACGTACGCTGCTGCCTGGCGACGGGCGGCGCCGCCCCGCCCCCCGAATCGATCACCCTGCGACCGGGCGAGGAGGCCACCGTCGGCACCGGACTCTACGTCACCCGCACCTTCCCCAAGCACGTGGCGATGCTCGTGCTCCCCCGGTCCTCTACGGGAAAACGGAGCCTGACGATTCGCAATTCCCCGGGCCTCGTGGATCGCGCCTACGTGGGACGCGAGATCAAGCTCATGCTCCGCAACGACGGCCGCGAGCCGCAGACGGTGACGCACGGGGAGCGGCTGGCCCAACTCGTGTTCGTGCTGTGCGCGCACCCGGGAATCGTTCGGACGGAACCCATCGAATCCGCCGACCGGGGCCGGGAGGGGTTCGGATCCACCGGCCGGTTCTAGCGTCCGCCGGCCGATTCGCGGCTCCGCCGGCCGGTTCCCGTCTTCCCCTCCGGATTTCCGGTGAGGAATGTCACGTGGCGTGACGCACTGCGTAGCACGGCGCCGCAGCGCCCACTAATTTTGGAGGGCGGCGTGCGGAAACTCCTCGAACCGTCCCGCCCCCGCCCCACTCATCCGATACCCCCAGGCTTCAGGAGTCCATATGCTCGCTCGCGCCCTCGCCCCCGCGGCGCTCGTTCTGGCGCTCATCGCCCCCGTCGGCCCGGCGTCGGCCCAGCACTTTCGCTACGCCCCCGGCACCAACCAGTACCGCTTGACCATGCAGGCGAAGGTCACGCAGGTGGCGATGGGCGACACGAACGAGACCGACGTGTCGTCGGGTCAGCGGTTCACGGTCGCCATGACTCGGCAGGCGGACGACACGATGGCGATGACCATCACCATCGACTCCATCTCGCAGAACATGGGCAAGATGGGTCCGGTGCCGGGGCTCGATAAGCTGGTGGGCCGCAAGGTGCACGCGTGGCTGTCGCCCTCCGGGCAGTTCTACTCGAGCAAGGCGCCCGATGCGGACAGCGTCGCCGCGCTCGCCGGCGTGGCCGACCAGCTCGTGCACGTGTTCCCGCAGATCCGCGGCACGCTGTCCAACGGCTCCACGTGGACCGACACCACGAATGCCGATGCGGTGCAGAGCGGCCTCGAGGTGAAGCGGCAGGTGATCTCGACGTACACGGTCGAGGGCGACACCGCCGTGGCCGGCAAGACGGCGCTGCGCGTGCGCCGCGCCTCGACCTCCACGTCCACCGGCGTGGGCTCCATCCAGGGACAGCACGCCACGCTCTCCGGCATGTCGTCGGGCACCGGCACGCTGGTGGTCACGCGAGAGGGCGACTTCCTGGGCGCCACGGGCGCCGAGGACGCGAAGGTGAAGCTCACGCTCACCGACGCCGGCGTGGCCTACGACATCGGCACGAGCGCCACGACGAAGCTCGAGCGGCTGAACTAGCCGATCGCGGCCGCGGCCGGTGCGATCCGGCCGCGGCACTCGCCGAAGCCGATGCGCCGGCGGCCCGGCCGCTCGCAGTACGCCCGCAGCACCACCTCGTCGCCGTCCTCCAGGAACGTGCGCCGCTCGCCGCCGGGCAATGCCAGCGGCTGCGTGCCCTTCCAGGTGCGTTCCAGCAGGCAGCCGCGCGACGTCTCGTCGGCGCCGGACACGGTGCCGCTCGCCAGCAGGTCGCCGGGGCGCAGGTTGCACCCGTTGCTCGCGTGGTGCGCCACGAGCTGCGCCACCGTCCAGTACATGTCGGTGAACCGGCCGCGGCTGACCATCAGCTCGCCGGCGCCGGCGGCGCGCATCGCGGCGCTGCTCAGCCACACCTCCAGCACCACGTCGAATCCGCCCCACTCCGCGTCGCCGGCCAGGTACGGGAGCGGCGCCGGATCGCCCTCCGGCCGCGCGAACGCCGGCGCGCGGAAGGGCGCCAGCGCGTCGAGCGTCACGATCCACGGCGACACCGTGGTCGCGAAGTTCTTGGCGAGAAACGGCCCCAGCGGCTGGTATTCCCAGGTCTGGATGTCGCGCGCCGACCAGTCGTTGACCAGGCCGAGTCCGAACACGTGCGCCTCGGCCTCGCCGATCGGCACCGGCGCCCCGAGCACGTTGCCGGTGCCCACGTAGGCGCCCACCTCCAGCTCGTAGTCCAGCCGCCGCGACGGCCCGAACACCGGCGGCCGCTCGGCGTCGCCGCGCGTCTGCCCCCACGGTCGCTGCACCGCGGCGCCGCTGGCCACGATGGACGAGGCGCGTCCGTGGTAGCCGATCGGCACGTACTTGTAGTTGGGCAGCAGCGGATGGTCGGGGCGGAACATCGAGCCCACGTTGGTGGCGTGGTAGATCGACGCGTAGAAGTCCGTGTAGTCGCCGACGTGTGCGGGCACGAGCAGCTCGGCGTCGTCCACCGGGACGAGCAGCGTGTCGGCGTGCGCCGCTCCCGCGCCGCCCGTGCGCAGCACGTCCACGAGCGTGTGCCGCAGGGCGCGGGCCGCGGTTCTTCGCATGTTTCCGGTCAAGCTGCCGCATTCTAAAGGTATTTCTCAGCTCCGGTGTTACTTCGTCACAGTTGAGGCCGATCACGCCCGGTCCAAACGAAAAGCCGCAGACTGCAACCTCGGCAGTCTGCGCTAACAACTTCAGGGGCTGAAGCCCCTTTCTGCTGCTTCTTCTTTACGTCGGACCTGAAGGTCCGACCTCCTGAACTTCTTTTCTCACCTTGCGCCTTCTCATGTCACACGGGAAGGTCCGGCCCCTGAACTGGTCTCTTCACCCTGCGGCCTCTGATGCCGCGCCGGAAGGTTCGGCCTGTTAAACGTTGCTGACCCTTTCAAGGTTTTCAGGAGGCCGGAGCTTCAGCTCCGGCGTTATACGCGTCAATCGCCCGGGG
>JBJKRG010000201.1:0-2834 GCA_046704805.1 Gemmatimonadaceae bacterium | reverse complement strand
GGTTGAGATGAAGCTCTCCGTCAAAGGCCTCGCGCTCGCCGCCGCCATCACCTGGGCCGGCAGCATCTTCATCGTCGGGATCCTGAACCTGATCTGGTCCGGATACGGCGTGGCGTTCCTCGACCTGGCGCGCTCGATCTATCCGGGGTACGCGGCCATGTCGGGATTCGTCGGCGTCATCGTCGGCACCTGCTACGCGTTCGTCGACGGGCTCGTGGGCGGCGCCATCTTCGCGTGGCTCTACAACCTGACGCGCGGATCGGCGGCAACGGCCCCGAACGCCTGAGGGAGCAGTCGTCGGAGCGCTTCCCGACATCGCGGGACCAACAGAGGATCCATCAGAGATGATACGCGGACGCGAGAGCGTGGCGGAGTTCACGCTCAAAGCCGTGGTGGCCGGCGTCGTGCTGGGCATCGTGTTCGGGGCGGCCAACGCCTACATCGGACTGAAGGTGGGCATGACCATCACCGCGTCGATCCCGGCGGCGGTGATGACGGTCGTGACCTTCCGGGCGCTCCGGATGCGCTCCACCATTCTCGAGGCCAACATCTCGCAGACCGTCGGGTCGGCGTCCACCGCACTCGCCACCGGCGCGATCTTCACGCTCCCCGCGCTCTTCCTGTGGGGCATCGTGCCGCCCTACATGCAGATCGTCGCGCTCACCTTCCTCGGCGGCGTGCTCGGCATCTCCGCAATGATCCCGCTGCGGCGCATCCTCATCGTCGATGCCGACGACGAGCTCCCGTACCCCGAAGGCACCGCGTGCGCCGAGGTGCTGTTCGCTTCGGAGAGCGGGGCGCGGCACGGCGTCTGGATCTTCTGGGGGATGGCGATCGGCGGAGGAGTGAAGCTCGCCCTGTCGGCGGGCTTCCTGCTGCCGTCCACGGTCTCGACGGCGGTGCCACTGCTGCCGAAGGCGGAGATCGCCTTCGAGCTGGCGCCGGCGCTCCTCGCCGTCGGCTACATCCTGGGCTACCGACAGT
This sequence comes from Gemmatimonadaceae bacterium, assembly GCA_046704805.1. GTDB lineage: Bacteria > Gemmatimonadota > Gemmatimonadetes > Gemmatimonadales > Gemmatimonadaceae > JAGWRI01. The sequence continues at coordinate 1,850 of JBJKRG010000201.1, read as the reverse complement.
CCGGCGTGCTGGTGGCGGGATCGATCGTGTCGGCGCTGGCCCTGACGCCGCTCATCGCCATCGTGGGCGCGCACCTGGGCAGGCCGCTGGCTCCCGAGACCACGAAGCTCGTGTCCGCCATGACCGCCACGGAGATCTGGAGCCGCTACGTGCGCTACATCGGGGCGGGCGCCGTGGCCGTGGCCGGCATCCTCACCGTGCTCCGAGGCATGCCGACCATGTGGGGGGCGCTCTCGGCGATCTTCAGGGGGATCGTGGGCGGCAAGTCCGGTGGTGCCGGCGCGGAGGTCGCCGAGCCCGACCGCGACATGCCGCCCATCGTGATCGTGGTGGGCGTGGCCTTCGTCATCGTGGTGGCGGCGCTCGTGCCCGGCGTGTTCGGGGGCGCGCTCACGCCGCTCCAGCGCGCCGCCTGCGCCGTCGGGGTTGGCATCTTCGGCCTCCTCTTCGTGGCGGTGGCCGCGCGCATCGTGGGCATCGTCGGCGTGTCCTCACAGCCCACCTCGGGGATCACGATCGTCACGCTGCTCGCGGTGGCCACCGTGTTCGCCTACGAGGGGTGGACCGGTCCCGGCGCCATGGCGGCCGTGCTGACCGTGGGCACGGTGGTGGCCATTGCCGCTTCCAAGGCCGGCGACATCAGTCAGGACCTCAAGACCGGTTGGCTGGTGGGCGCCACGCCGGCGAAGCAGCAGCTCGGCCAGTACATCGGTGCGGCGGTGGCGTGCTGGGCGGTTGCCGGCGTGGTCCTCCTGCTGGGCAGGACCTACACGTTCGGCTCGCCGGAGGTCCCGGCGCCGCAGGCCACCCTCATGAAGACGATCATCGAGGGCGTGCTCGCCGGATCACTGCCGTGGCCCCTGGTGGGGACGGGCGCAGGCGTCGTCATCTCGGCGATGTTGTGTGGCGTGAGCGGACTGGCGTTCGCCATCGGCGTCTATCTGCCGCTGTCGTCGATGCTGGCGATCTACGTGGGCGGGTGCGTGCGGGCGCTGGTGGAGCGGCATCGCGGCGGGCCGGCGGGCGAGGCGAAGAGCGATCCCGGAATCCTGGCCGCGTCGGGGCTCGTGGCCGGCGAAGGACTGGCCGGCGTGTTCGTGGCGTTCCTGGCGTTCGAGAAGTGGATCCCCAAGGAGAAGCCGCCGCTCGTGGGCGGACTCGCGGGTGAGATGCTCACCCTCATCGTGGCGCTGGCGCTGTGCTGGTTCCTGTACGCGGCCGGGCGAAAGGGGGAAGGCGAAGCGGCCTGAGGTTGGAGGACGCGGCTACAGTCCCGCCTCGGTCTGCGCGAACGTACGGCGCCACGCGGGTCGCCTAGTGGCGCAGGTACAATCCGATCACGGACGCGAGCACGACCGCCCACGCGGCGAACAACCACCGGGTCTGCTCGGCCAACCGGCGTTCGAGGTCGGCTCGCAGCTCAGCGAAGCGCTGCTCTACTCGGGCTTCGAGGCGGTCCATTCTGGCTTCGATTCGCGCCATTCGCTGCTCGATGCGGGCCTCGAATCGCGTCATCCGCTGCTCGATGTGGGCTTCGAATCGCGTCATCCGCTGCTCGATGTGAGCCTCGAATCGCGCCATCCGCTGCTCGATATCGCCCTGGAACCCCGCCAGCCGCTGCTCGATGTGGGCCTCGAACCCCGCCAGCCGCTGCTCCAACTCCGCTCGCAACTGGGCGAAGTTGGCGTCGAACAGGTCCTTGAACTCGGAGCGGTACGTAGCGTCCACTTGGTTGAACCAGTTGACGAACTCATTGGCGATCTTGTCGCCGAACTTCTCGTAGAACTCGCGGGACAGCTTGGCGGTGATGGGCATCGGCGACCTCGGGGGGCTCAGATGCCACGACTGTA
>JBJKRG010000200.1:0-4785 GCA_046704805.1 Gemmatimonadaceae bacterium | reverse complement strand
GGTCACCAACCAGCCTGGTCGCAGATGAAGAACACCGTGAAGACATTCGTCGATCCTCGGGACAGGCCATCACCGGAGGCCCACTTGTCATTTCCCACGAGCATGCCCCAGGGGTTCTCACGAGGATGCCCCACCTGAGAGGGTGAGATTCTCACGAGCTTGCCCCAGGTAAGAGCCGAGATTCTCACGAGCTTGCCCCACCCCCCACAGAGCTGAACTCCGCATCTTCGCGCCTTCCTCAAGACCAGGGAGGCGGGCGAGATGAGCTATCGGGAGGTCGCGATGTGGGAGGTGCTGAACGTGCTCCGTCGGATCGGGCGGGGTGAGAGCAAGTCGGCCGTGGCGCGGACGACGGGTCATGATCGGAAGACGATCGGCCGCTATGTAGCCGTGGCCGTGGAACTGGGTTGGCAACCGGGCACGGACGAGCCGACGGAGACGCTGGCCGCGGCCGTGGCGGCGCGGCACTCGCCCGGGCGCGACCGGGGTCCGGGCGAGGTGGAGGCTCTTCTGCTCCCGCACCGGGAGCGGATCAAGAAGTGGCTGAAGCCGGAAGGGCCCGAGCTCGGACAGAAGCGGGGCCTGCGGCTCACGAAGGTCCATACGCTGCTGGCCCGCCAGGGTGTGGTGGTCCCCTACAGCTCGCTGCACCGCTTCGCGGTCAACCACTGCGGCTTCGGAGAACGTAAACACCTCACGGTGAGGATGTCCGAGTCCGGGCCGGGCGAGGTGGCGGAGGTGGACTTCGGCCGCCTGGGCCTCGTGCCGTACCCCCCGAGCGGCGGGCGGCGTGTGCTGTGGGCGCTCCTCATCGTGCTCGTCTTCAGCCGTCACCAGTTCGTCTTCGTCACCCACGAGCAGAAGCTTCCTCGCCTCATCGATGGGCTCGAGGACGCCTGGACCTTCTTCGGGGGCGTCAGCCACCGGCTCATCGTCGACAACCTGAAGGCCGCCGTCACCAAGGCGGATCGCTACGACCCCGCCTTCGAGCGGACCTTCGAGGACTACGCGGCGCATCGGAACTTCACCATCGATCCGGCACCGCCTCGGATGCCGACCGGCAAGGGCTTGAACTCATACTGCACCGCCTTCGCTGGGTGAAGAGGAGGTTGAGGGCTCGGGCTCGTAATCGCGCTTGTGCGCCCACTTTTGGGGGAGGGTGTCGGGAGGGATCTCGTAGAGGTAGTCTCCCCGGTCGTTGATGGGGTGGGCGCGCAGCAGCCCACGTCGTCGCCAGAGGTGGACCGTGCTCCTGGCCACATGGTAGCGCTTGGCGATGTCATCGGGCGAGAGGAGCCCCTGCTCGAGGAGACGGGTGCGGCGGTCCTTGAGCGCGTAGGTCTGTCGCAACCTGCCGATGCGGGGGGGAGTCCAGGGTGTGGACACGACGGTCCGGACGCCGCGCTCGTTGAGGAGGTCGGCGATCTCGCCGTCTGTATAAGTGTCCAGCAACGTGTCGATCTCGCGTACGACTGCGGCGTCCGTGGTGCGTAGCTCGACGCAGGTTTTTGGGAAGGGGATGAGGAGCGAGCGGGTCGCACCACCCGTGAAGCGGATGTCGGCGTGCAGAGCATCGCCCTTGGTCAGCGTCACGTCGAGGATGAGCAGGCGTGCGATCCGCTTCTTCTCCTTCATGGATGTCGCAGGGTCGTTCCATAGACGCGGGAAGTCCGTCGTGAGGGCGAAGAGCTTGTCCCGCTCCACGCCGTCGAGAAGGGTGGTGTGACGGGCGGTGATTTGGTCGTACTCCTCCTGCGCCGCGGACAAGGCGCGAAGCTTGGCGTTCCAGTCAGCCTCGAGGGCGTTGGCCACGAGGCGGTGGTCAGGGTCCACCTGCAGGAAGCGCCTCTCGGCGATGTCGGCCTCGTACCGGGCCCGCTCGACCTGTTGGCGTCGAAGCCGATCGGCTTCCTGTTCGCGATCGACGAGCTCCTGTTGGACAGCGAGCGCGGCTTCGATGGCCAGGGGCGTCATCATCTCGACCAGGACGTCGCCGATCGCTGCATCGAGAGCAGCGCCATGGATGGTCTGGCAGAGGCCACTGCCCCGCTGCAGGCGCTGGCGTCCGCACCAGTAGGTTGGCACAGCGTTGCCCCGATAGGAGTGGTATCGTACGGTCATGCGCTCCCCGCAGGTACCGCAGATCACCAGCCCCTGGAGCAGTGCGTTGCCCTCGCGTGGCGGACCTTGGCGGCGGTTGGGCCCCCATGCGGCGGCGTTGGCTTTCACGCGCCGCACGTTGGTCTCGTACTGCGACCAGGTGATATAGCCCGGATGAGCATCGCGGATGAGGATCCAGTCCTCGGGCTTCACTTTGCACGACGCGATCTTTCCATTGGGGCGGTGCCGTTGGCGGGTGCGGCCGAAGGCGAAGGCGCCTGCATAGCGGGGGTTGTAGATGATCTGTCTGACGCGACACTGGAGCAACTCTCCCCAGTGGAGCTGCCCCTTCTTGGGACCGCTGCGTACGCGCCGTGGGAACAGCAGATGTTCGTCCTGGAACGCCTTCGCCACGGCCAGGCACGAGCCCGTCCGCTCGAACGTGGTGAAGAGCAGACGCACAGTGGCCTGTACCTGAGCATCCGGGTCGAGCATGGCTCGATCCTCGACATCATAGACGAAGCCGATGGGCAGCATCTGCTTGAGTTCACCCCGCCGCGCACGGCTCAAGATGCCGCCCCGCAGGCGCGCCTTCAGCACGTGGAGCTCGGCTTCGCTCATCGTGCCTTTGAGTCCCAGGAGCAGCCGGTCATTGAAGTTGGCGGGGTCGTAGAGGCCATCCTCGTCGAGGATGAGGGTGTCAGCCAGGGCACAGAGCTCGAGGAGTCGGTGCCAGTCGGTGTTGTTGCGTGCCAGGCGCGAGACCTCGAGCCCCAGCACGATCCCGGCGTGGCCCAAGCTGACCTCGCTCACGAGGCGCTGGAAGCCCTCGCGATCGGCGGCGCTCGCCCCGGACTGGCCGAGATCGGAGTCGATGACCACCACGCGCTCCAGGGGCCAGCCCAGCGCGACGGCACGCTCACGCAACGCATATTGGCGCGTGGTACTCTCGGTGTTCTCGACCACCTGCCGCAGCGTCGACTGTCGCACGTACAGGTAAGCGGAGCGCTCCAAGTGGGACGCCGTGATCTTCTCGTGGGACTCGCCACTCATCGACATGCCAGGCCCTCCGTCTCAGGATGCGCACACATGGCGAGCCCCGCGCGGGGGCCACGCTCCATGTGCCGTGTCGACAGAACGAGATTGGCCATCACACGGGCCAACTCCGATTGCTGCGTCTGCGGGAGCACTTCGGGCGACAGACGTGCGATGGCGTACGGCCGTGCTTCGGCCCGCGGCCTGTCGTTCTTCGTGGAGAGGGTTGTGTCCTGAGGCGGAGCGGAGTAGGTGTCGGCCCCGGCGCTCATCCAACCTGGGACGCCCTGCTGCAACACGAGCCCGAGGCCGACGGCCCGGCGTGCCTGCGCCAACGTCCCACCGTGCGCGCCAGCCACACACGCGCGAAGCCGCTCGTAGGCGGCCGTATAGCAGCCGCGCTCGCGCGCCAGCGGGCGACCAGAGGTCCTTACGAGTTGGGACTCCGAGTCGACCGGGGTTTTTTTTCCTGCTGCGCGCGCAAGCGCGCCAGGCTGCGCTCGATGCTGCGCGGGTGCGCGCTGATCGCGTACTCGTCCTGCAGGTAGCGGGCCAGCTCGCGTGCCGGCAAGGGCGAGCCCTCGGCGTCGGTCTGGGCGGCCAGAGCCTCCAGGATCTCGTTCGTGAGCTTGTGCGGGCCCCGGGGTCCACGCTTGTGCGGCAGAAGGCCTCGAAGTCCCTCCCGCTCGAACGCTTCGCGCGCCTGATAGAACGCCGGTCGCGAGAAGCCGAACGCGGCCGCCGTGTGTGACACGTTGGCCAATTCCACGCGCACTCGTCGCAGCATCTCGTACTTCACCTGTACCACATCGTGAGGATCGAAGAACGCGCTCGACTCGAAGAGCCCATCGCTCACGCGTTCCGGGTGCGGGTGCAGCGCCCCCTGCGCCTTCAGTGCCTCTTGGCGCCGTGGGGAGGATCTGGATGGCATGGAGGTTCCTCGGTGGGGAAGGGAGTGTCTGTATAATTATATTCGCGCACTTCTCTAGGTACAACCCTGTCACCGTCCAGATGGCTACATAAAGCCTGATGTACACGGATATCGCCCTGTCGCCGCTCTTCTCCAACTCGCCGTCACCGGCATTATTGCGTAGACACACGCGGCAAAATTCGCTTATCACTCGCGTTCTCCTGGGTCCACAGGGACGAGCGCTCGCAGCGCCACTAGATCCTCGAGTCGGAACGCTGCCCGCCCTGCCGCCATCACCGTGAACGCGTCCACACTCGCCAGATCCGTCCACTCGATGGGGATCGAGCGGCTACGTCCATCGACGCCCACATAGGACACCCGGTCCGCACCCCACAGGTGTCGAACGACCAGAACCTCCAGCGTCTGGCCGCTCAGTGGGTGGAACGGATGCGTGACGTGGAAGACTCCCGACCGGGATCTCTCACTGCGTGCAATTGAGGACTCTCTCCAAGGCCAAGGTGGAGGCCGGCGTGCTCATCGTGGAGCGCTGGATCCTGGCCAGGCTACGCAAGCTCACCTTCTTCAGCCTCGCCGAGTTGAACCGCGAGATCCGCCGCCTTCTGGATCTCCTCAACGACCGTCCGTTCCAGAAGCTCGACGGCACTCGGCGCTCGCTGTTCGAGAGCCTGGAGCGCCCGATGCTGCGGCCCCTCCCGGAGCGTCGCTACGAGTTCGCGCGC
>JBJKRG010000199.1:0-7567 GCA_046704805.1 Gemmatimonadaceae bacterium | reverse complement strand
AGCGCCGCAGGATCGCGTGCATGTTCGTCTCCCGAAGGCGCGCCGGCTCACGACTCGGCGCGCGTCCCATGGGCCGTCGGCGCGGAATGCGCCGAGGCGGTCTGCGTCAGATGGGCGGGATCAGGCGCGCGGAGGGGGTGGCTCGGGAGAGCGGGCGACGCTGCGCGGGACGGCATCGGTCGCGACGTGGGCCGCGGCGGGGAGCACCATGGCGTGCTGTGGCCGGACGAGCGATACGGCCATGGTGGCGCTACCGCACGACACCATGCCCAGGCAAGCCGTGTGGGGCATGGGCTGCGAGCAGGGGGCGTGCCCGTGCGTGCCCGGCGCGGCGGGCGTGTGCATCGACATCGACATGACGGGGGTCGATCCCGGCATGGCGTTCATGCTCCCGCCTTCGCATCCGCACAGCGTCCCGCCGGCCGCTACCGCCACCTGGGTGAAGGCGAGGGCCAGGGTGAGAACCGCTGCGTGGAAGACCTTCCTGGGCATGGCGCACAATAGGCGCCAGACATCGGGCCGACGCAGTCGGGAGTTGGCCGCGGCGGCGTCCGGCAATCCCCGACGCCCGCTCGAGCCCCCTGCACTCCAGCGGCCTCCGTGCTCGCCGGCGGCCCGGCGGTCCATCCATAGATTACCCGGCAAGCGCATGCGTCATGCCCGTACGACGGCCGCCCCCCGACGCCGGCCCGGGACGGCGCCGCCAGCGCGCTACCGTTCGCGACCGGCTGCCGGCTTCCGCCGGAACGAGTCTTCGCGACACCACCAGATGGAGTGCATCATGGCCACGTCCACCGATCCGGTGTGCGGAATGCAGGTCGATCCCGAAAAGACGACTCTGAAGTCGGAGTACCAGGGGCGCACATATTACTTCTGCTGCGCGGGCTGCCAGAAGAGCTTCGATCAGGAGCCATCGAAGTACGCGCATTGAGTAACCGCCCGGTGCACGGCGGCACGGCGACCCGCGCCATGCCGTGCCGGTTGCGGCCCATCGGGTTAGTTTGAGAGCGGATGGACCGCGAACCCCGATCCCGCAAACGCACCGCGACGGCCACGCCCCACGAGCGTCTGGTCGTCGTCAGCAACCGCCTGCCCTTCCGCGGCGAACGGAAGGGGGGGAAGCTGAGCTTCACCCGCTCGCCGGGCGGCCTCGTGAGCGCGCTCGACCCGGTGCTCCGCGAGCGGGGCGGCGTGTGGATCGGCTGGACCGGCCTCGGCCGCGAGGACGTCGGCGACGAGGGGCTCGCCCTCCCCCGCGAGCGGAACGTTCGCTATGAGGCGGTGCCGCTCTCGGCGCACGACGTGTCGCTGTACTACGGCGGGTTCTCCAACCGTACGCTTTGGCCGCTGTTCCACTACTTCGTGGGCCGTACGCGCATCGACGCGAATACGTGGCGGGCCTACGAGACGGTCAACAAGCGCTTCGCCGAGCACGCGGCCCCCTTCGCCCGCTCGGGCGAGCTGGTCTGGGTGCAGGACTACCAGCTTCTGCGCGTGCCGTACTACCTGCGCCAGCTGGTGCCCGAAGCGCGGATCGCCTCGTTCCTGCACATCCCCTTCCCCGCCACCGACGTCCTGCGGGTGCTGCCGTGGTCGCGGCAGATCCTGCGCGGTATGCTCGCCGCGGACGTCGTGGGGTTCCAGGTGGACAGCTATGCCGACCACTTCCTCAGCGCGTCGGCGCGGCTGCTCGGATTCGACGTGGATCGGCCGGGGAAATCGCTGGAGTACGACGGGCGGCCGGTGTCGGTGGTGGCGGATCCGATCAGCATCGACGCCGACTGGGTGGCCTCGGTCGCCGAGGCGGCCGGGCCGCGGACGCGGCATCCCGACCGGGCCCGGGAGATTCTCGGCGTCGACCGGTTGGACTACACCAAGGGCATTCACGAGCGGCTGCTGGCAGTGGAGCGGCTCCTGGAGCGCTGGCCCGAGTACCGCCGGCGCATCGTGTTCACACAGGTGCTGGTGCCCAGCCGCGAGCGCGTGGCCGAATACTCCCAGCTCAAGCGGCAGATCGACGAGACGGTCGGGCGGATCAACGGGCGCTTCTCGGAGCCGGGGTGGTCGCCGATCCGCTACCTCGTGCGGTCGCTCCCGCCGGAGGAGCTGATTCCGCTGTATCGCTCGGCGGAGGTCGCGCTGGTGACCCCGCTGCGCGACGGCATGAACCTGGTGGCCAAGGAATACGTCATGGCCCAGGTGACGCTGAACGGCGTGCTGGTGCTCTCGGAGCTGGCCGGTGCCGCCGAGGAGCTGCAGGAAGCGATCGTCGTGAATCCGTTCGACATCGACACCCTGGCGGGTGCGCTGCACCGGGCGCTGTCGATGCCCGCCGACGAGCGGCAGGCGCGGATGTCGGCGCTACGCGATCGCGTGCGCACGCACGACGTGCATGCCTGGGTGCAGAACTTCCTGGGCGCGGCCGAGCGCGCGGTGCAGGTGCACTCGCCCCAGGCGTCGCCCGTGGACCAGGTGCGCCGCCGGCTGCTGCCCTGGCTGTCGGCGCGGCCCACCGCCGTGCTGTTCCTCGACTACGATGGGACGCTCACGCCCATCGTCCCCCGTCCGGAAGATGCGAAGCTGTCCCCCCGTGCGCGGTCGGTGCTCGTGCAGGCCGCCCGCAATCCGTCGCTCGACGTCGTGATCGTTTCGGGGCGTTCGCTGGACGACGTCCGCAAGCGCGTGGGCATTCCCGGCATCACGTACGTGGGCGACCACGGGTTCCAGATCGACGGACCGGGGGTGTCGTTGCGGCACGAGGGGCTGGACCACTACCGGGCGGCGATCGATGCGGCAGCGGCGCGGCTCAAGGCACTGGACGTGCCGGGAGCGCACCTGGAGCGCAAGGCCGCCACCGTGTCCTATCACGTGCGCCACGTGGACCCGGAGCTGCGGCACGACGCCGAGCGCCATGCCGAGCAGATCCTGAAGCGGCTGCGGCTGCGCGTCACGCACGGCAAGATGGTGATCGAGGGACGCCCCCCCCTCGACTGGCACAAGGGGCAGGCCGTGCTGTACGTGCTCATGCAGCGGCACGGCGCCGACTGGCCGGCCCGCACGCGGGCCCTCTATATCGGCGACGACGTCACCGATGAGGACGCGTTCCAGTCGCTCCGCGGCATCGGGCGCTCGATCCAGGTGGCCGAGGGGTCCCTGCCCGCGGGCGGCGTGGCCGATTATCGCCTGCCCGACCCTGCCGCCGTGATCCAGCTGCTGCGATGGCTGGCCGCCGGCGCGGCCACCAGCCACAGCCCGTAGCCGGCGCCGCTCAGGCCTGCTTCATGTAGACGGTGCGGATCGGGAACGGAATCTCGATCCCCTCCCGGTTGTACCGGACGTGCAGCGCCTTGATGAATTCGTGTTTGATGAGGTACTGCGACGTGTACTCCTGCCCGCGCAGGATCACCGAGAAGTTGATGCTCGAGTCTCCGAACGTGTGATAGCGAACGAACGGCTCGTGCGTCCGCACGGCGCCGTCGACCCGCTGCATGATCTCGCGCGCCACCTCGATCGTCACCCGTTCCACCTGTTCGAGGTCGGAATCGTATGCCACGCCGACCTGGACGACGATCGACTGCTCCGGGTCCGGCATCGTGAAGTTCGAGGTGACGGCGCTGGACAGCTTGGCGTTGGGGACGATCGTGTAGTTGTTGGGGAGCTGGCGGATGGTGGTGTAGCGCCAGGTGATGTCGGTGACGAAACCCTCCTCACCGCTGCTCAGCCGGATGAAGTCGCCCACGCGCACCTGTTTCGAGAGCAGGAGCTGGATGCCGGCGAAGAGGTTGGCCAGCGTGTCCTGCAGGGCCAGACCGACGGCCAGGCCGCCGACGCCCAAGGCGGTGAGAATGCCGGTGATCTTGACGTTCAGCGCCTGGAGGATGACCAGGAAGCCCAGGATCAGAACGCCGGCGCGGGTCAGGTTGGGGATGAGGTTGGCCGACGGCAGGGTGGCACCGGCCGTACGTGAGCTGACGAGGTCGGAGGCGATCTTGGCCAGGGTCCACGTGACCGACAGGAGCAGCAGCACCTCGATGGTCAGCTGGGCTCCGTGCGACCAGCGCTCGAACCCGGGCGCGGTGCCGATCCCGATGTGCGCACCGAGAAGCCCGCCCCACAGCAGCAGCGGCTTCCGGAGGGCCGCGATGACGTTGTCGTCGGCCTTGCCTGCCGTGAGCGCCGCCGCCCGCTCGAGCTGGGGGAACACCAGCCGCCGGACGATCCAGGCGACGACGAATCCCGCCAGGGTGAACCCGACGACGATGAGGATCGGCTCGATCTGTCTCAGCAACGCCTCCATCATCCCTCCGGAACGTTCAGGGTACGGTGCGGCCCGGGAGCGCCGCGGATCAGCTCACCGAATGCCGGGCGCGGCGGGTCCGTGCCATGGGGAGGCGCGATCCGATGCGCCGGCGGCCGTTCAGCGCACGCAGCATCCGCCGGAAGTTGGCGTTGCCCAGCGGACTCGGCACGCGGTAGGCGCGGCGCCACATGGTATAGAGCAGCTGCCGCACCTCGCCCACCGGCAGCGACCGGCGCCGCGCCCCGATGGGTTCGTAGTACATCACCAGCGGCACCCCCTTCTCGGTGCGGTGGAGCGCCGGCTGATAGTAGGGGAAGTCGAGTGCGATCGCGTGATGGCGGGACACCAGCACGCGGAGCCAGGGATTGTCGGCGTGCACTTCGCCGACGACGGCCCGGAGATCGGTCCCGTTCACGTCGCGGGCATCGCGAACGAACGCCCGCACCAGCGCTCGCCGGAGCCGCGGCCCCAGACCCTGCGCGCGTGCCGCCGCGTCGACGGCCACGTAGCCGATGACGCCGACGTTGACGTTGCCCAGGTACGACCCGCTGGCGGCGCCGATCACGGCCCCGTCCTGCTCGGCCACGAACAGGTGCCAGTTGAGATCCGTCCACAGGCCCTGCGTGCGTTCCCGGAGCACCTGGACCCAGGCGCGGCGGGGCATCATCTCGGAACGCGGGAAGATGCGCCGCAGCAGCCGGTGCGCCCCGCTGAACGCCGGGTCCTTCGCTGAACGAATCTCGCGTACACGGAGCATGCGCCTCCCGGGGGGCGGGGGTCAATCGGCCGGAGCGTCGCGTGCCGGCAGCGGCAGTTTGAACAGCCGGCGCGCATACTCGTACAGGATCTGGTGCTTCTGGTCCTCGCTCATCTTGAGCTGCTTCACGAACTCCACGTACGACTTCATGGAGCAGATCGGCCAGTCGGTGCCGTAGAGCAGGTAGTTCGGCTCGCCCGCGTAGAGGATCGCCTCCTCGATCTGGCGTTCCATGAAATCCTCGAACGCTTCCGTGAACTCCCCGAGCACGAGGCCCGAGAAGTCGGTGTAGACGTTCCGGTTCTTGTAGACGACCTCCATGCAGTCCACCAGCCACGGGTTCCCGAGGTGGCAGATGACGAGTTTCACGTTGGGATGGTCGACGGCGACCTCGTCCACCTCGAGCGGATGGGAGTACTTCAGCTTGCCACGCGGGCTGTACGTGTCGCCGCTGTGGATCATCACCGGCACGTCGAACTCTTCGGCGAGCTCGTAGACGACGCGGAGCCGTTGATCGTGCGGATAGAACGGCTCGTATCCGGGGTACAGCTTCAGCCCCACGACGAGCCCGTCCTTCAGGAAATCGGCGAGCTCGCGCAGATCCCGTTCCTTGTAGTGCAGATAGCTGATGCCCGCCACGACGCTGAGGTTCTTCACCTGCTCCAGCGCCCGGACCACTTCGGCCGTGCTGGGCCGATTCGGATTCACCACGTAGCTCGTGAGGACGATCGAATGATCGACGCCGGCCTCGGCCATCGCCGCCTGGAGCTTGTCGAGACTCTCGTCGAGCGAGACGGCGATCTGGTCGTGGTAGTTGTTGAGATGGACGTGGCAGTCGATGATCATCGCGGAATCTGCGGCGCGGGTTCGACCCTGGGGCGGGCGGCGCTCCGGCCCCGCACCCCCGCAAACGGGGGCTCTCTGGCGGGCGGGCCGGTGGCGCGTGAGATTCTGAAGTATAGTCGGTGGGCTCCCTCCCGGTCCACGAACGGAAGACCGTACGGCCTTCTCCCATCCATTCCATGTGGAGGTATCCGATGCGCAAGTGGTCGCGGCGCGACATCGTGAAGGGCGGCCTCATGGCCGCCGGCGCCGCCATGATCCCCGGCGTAGGCAGCGCGTTCGAACTGCCGGCGGCGACCGCCGGGCCCGACAACGGCGCGGTCCACCCGCATCCGGCACCGCCCGCCCCCCTCCCGGCCACCGGCCAGATCCGGGACCGGCTGTTGCTCGACTTCGACTGGCACTTCCATCCCGGCAACGCATCGGATCCCACCAAGGATTTTGGCTATGGGCGCGGCAACAGCGGGGTGTTCGCCAAGACGGGGTACTTCTTCGCGCCGGCGCGGGCGGACTTCGACGCGAGCGACTGGCGGTCGCTCAATCTGCCCCACGACTGGGCGGTCGAGCTGCCGTTCGTGGACGATCGCCAGCTCATGTCGCACGGGTACAAGCCGCTCGGGCGCGCCTATCCGGACACGAGCATCGGCTGGTACCGGAAGGTGTTCACCATCCCCGCGAGCGACGCGGGGCGCCGCATCTCCCTGGAGTTCGACGGCGTGTATCGCAACGCCATCGTCACGGTGAACGACGTCTATCTCACCACCGCGCTCAGCGGCTACGCGCCCTTCCGCCTCGACGTCACCGACTTCGTGCACTATGGCCGCGACAACGTCCTCGTGCTGCGCGTGGACGCCACCGAAGACGAGGGCTGGTTCTACGAAGGGGCCGGCATCTACCGGCACGTGTGGCTGGTGAAGACCGCGCCGCTCCACGTGCCCCAGTGGGGGACGTACGTCACGACCGACGTGCGTGGATCCACCGCCCGCGTACACATCCAGACGACGGTGGCGAATGCGAGTGACCGGATGGCCATGTGTCGCGTCGTGTCCCGCATCGTCGACGCCGCCGGCGCGACGCACGCCACCGTCGCCGGCGATGCCGTGAAGGTGCCGCCCTGGGGCCGCACCACGATGGACCAGATCGCCACCCTCGCCGGTGCCGAGCTGTGGTCGCCGGAGACGCCGCATCTGTACCGGCTGCTCACCACCGTGGAGACCGACGGGCGGGCCGTCGACGACTACGAGACGCCGTTCGGCGTGCGCACGTTGCACTTCGATGCCGCCCGGGGCTACTTCCAGAACGCGAAGCGCGTGGAGCTGAAGGGGACGTGCAACCACCAGGATCACGCCGGCGTCGGCTCGGCGCTGCCCGACCGGCTGCAGTTCTACCGGATCGCCCGGCTCAAGGAGATGGGGGGCAACGCCTACCGCACGTCGCACAACCCACCCACCCCGGAGCTGCTCGAGGCCTGCGACCGCCTGGGGATGCTGGTGCTCGACGAGACGCGCATGTTCTCGTCCAGCCCCGAAGGGCTGAGCCAGTTCGAGCGGATGCTGCGGCGCGACCGCAACCACCCGAGCATCTTCTGCTCGTCGATCGGCAACGAGGAGCCCCTCCAGGGCACCCCCGCGGGCGCGCGCAAGGCGACGTCCCTGAAGCGGCTCGCC
>JBJKRG010000198.1:0-9005 GCA_046704805.1 Gemmatimonadaceae bacterium | reverse complement strand
CGGTGACGGCGGCCGGCGAGACGCCGCGCGCGTGCACGACCACCCGGATGCCTTCCTCCCACCCCGTCCCCAGCACCCGCGTGTCGACGATGGCGCCGTCCTTGATGAACGCCACGCGGTCGCAGGTGATCTCGATCTCGCTCAGCAGGTGCGAGTTCAGGAAGACAGTGGCGCCGCGATCGCGCTCGGCCCGCAGAATGTCGCGCACCATGCGGCGGCCCATGGGGTCGAGCCCCGACGTGGGCTCGTCGAGGAAGACGAGGTCCGGCTCGTGCACGATCGCCTGCGCGAGCCCGATGCGCTGGAGCATCCCCTTCGAGAAGCCGCGTAGGGGCCGGTCGCGGTGCGCGGCCAACCCGACCATCTCGATCACCTCGGGCACGCGGGTGCGGAGCTGCGCCGCCGTCATCCCCGACAGGCGTCCGTGCAGCTTCACCAATTCGGTGGCGGTGAGCCATTCATAGAAGCGGAAGTCCTCGGGGAGGAATCCGATGTGTCGGCGGATCTGGACGTCGCCCAGCGGGGCGCCGAGCACCGTCGCGGTGCCGGCGGTCGGGCGTACCAGGCCCAGCAGCATCTTGATCGACGTGCTCTTGCCGGCGCCGTTGGGGCCGAGGAACCCGAAGATCTCGCCGCGGGGCACCGTGAGCGAGAGATCGTCCACGGCCACCTGGGCGCCGAACTCCTTCCGCAGATGCTGCGTCTCGATCGCGGCGCCGTTCGTATCGGTCACCGGTGGGTCTCCGTGGTGGGAATCGACGCTGCGAGCGCGGGGGCATTCGCCGAGCCGCCGTAGCCGGAGAGCGAGTACACGCGGCCGCCCGCGGTCCACAGCAGCTCGTAGCTCGGCGCGCGGCGGCCCGCGGTGTGGAGCAGCATCGCCGGCGCGCCGCGCACCGAGAGCGTGTCGTACGAGCGGATGAAGCGGGGCATGGTGAGCGTCAACGCGGCGGACCAGGGGAAGGCGCGCTGAAAGGCCGCCGTCTGGTTGGGGCTCATCCCCGCCACCTCCAGGGCGATCCCCGTGAGCTGCCGCATGTCGAGGCCGGCGGGCGCCTGCGCCGAGACTACGGGCCGCTGCTCGAGGATCACACAGTCCCCGTTCTCGGCGGACGGTGGCGGACGCTGCGCGATCTGATTGGTGAGCGTCTGGCCTTCGAAGACGGGACAGTGGCCGTAGCGGGCGATGACGGCGGCCGGCGTCTCGAACGCGAGCGATTCGCCGTCCACGGATGCCGGCACCGGTGTGCCCGACTCGCCCGCTTCCATCATCGTCGTCTGGAGCTTGCTCCGGTTCACCGTCATCGTGATGCGGCGGGCGGTCTGTACGACGAACACCGGCCGGTCGGAGCGCGCGGCGATGAGATGCGGTGCGTAGCCCGCGAGCCGTGCGGCCGCTGCCGAGTCGGCGACGCTCGTGTCACGCGTCTCCTCGGGCACGGTGACCTTTCCGGCGAGCATGTCGGCCACCGCGTCCTGCAGCCGGTGCGAGCCCGTGGGGCCCGAGAAGGCGGGCACGTTGACGCTCACCGCTTCGGGGCGTGCGATGCGCAGCGCCGCGAAGAAGCGGCGCCGGAGCGTGCGTCCCGAAGCCGTGGCGGTGGTCCAGAGGATGAGCACCGCGGGCAGGAGCAGCCACCACCACCCCGAGCGCCCGCGGCCCCGCGACCTGGATGTGGGCATGGACTCAGCGACCGCCGCCGCCCGTGCCCTTTCCCTTGCCCTTCTTCGCCCGAGCCTCGGCGGCGGCTTCCTTCCGCTCGGCGGCCGACGATTCGTGGTCGATCTTGCCCACCTGCTTCCCGGTCATCGCATCGATGTTGACTTCGTCGATGCCGTCCCGGCCCGCCGTCTTCATGTCGAACGAGTAGATGAGGCGGCCCCCTTCGCGCTCCAGCTCGAGCGCGGCAATCTTCGCTCTGGGCATGAGCTTGCGTGCGGCGGCTGCGGCATCGGCCTCCTTGACCTTGGCGCGCCTGGCCAGTGCCGGCGGCACGTCCCGCTTGTAGGCCGGCGCCTGTGCGGCGGCCGTCCCGGCGGCGGCGAACGTCAGCGTGAGAGCGGCGGCGAGTACGAGCGATGTCTTGCGCATGGCAGCAAATCCGTGCTGGAGGTTCTCACCGGGTGCGGGGAAGCACCCTGGCGTGCCTGCCAGCCTAGTGCCGGTACCTGACACCCCCGTTACACCTCCGGGGGCGGAGCCATCCAGAACCGCTGATTCCTGTCATCTTGGTGGAAGGTTTACGCCTTACCTTCGCCAGGCGTTCCCCCCACGCCAACCCCCTTCCGGAGACTGCTCATGTTCCGCATTCGCCTGGCTGCCGGCGCAGTCGTCGCGCTGGCGATTGCCGCGGCGCCAAATCTCTCGGCGCAGTCATACCATTACCACGTCGTCAAGACCTTCCACCTCGGCCATACCCGCGCCGACTACCTCAATCTCGACCCCGCCGGCCGGCGCCTGTACGGCCTCGGCGACAAGGTGGTCGACGTCGACCACGACAGCATCATCGGCACCGTCGAAGGTGGAGGCGGCGGCTACGCCATCGCGCACGACCTGAATCGCGGCCTCGTGCGGAACGGCACCGTGTTCAACCTCAAGACGCTCGCCGTCGAGGGGAAACTGGACGTCCATGGCGACGGCATCCGCTACGACCCGTTCACGCACAAGGCCTTCAGCTGGGAGGGAAGTCGCGCCTGGGAGGTCGATATGCGCACCGGCAAGCTCATCGGCACGACGCCGATCGGCGACGGACTGGAGTCGGGCGTGGCCGACGGGCGCGGGTACTTCTTCCTCAACGTCGAGGACTCGGGGTTCGTCGAGCGGCTGAACACGCGCACCTACAAGATCGGTCCCGTCTACAAGATCCCCGACTGCGGGCATGCGCAGGGTCTGTCGATGGACACGAGGACGCGCCGGCTGTTCATGGCCTGCGATACGGACGTCATGGTCATCAACGCCGACAACGGGCACGTGGTGCAGAAGGTCAGCGTGCCCAGCCGCGCCGACATGAACTGCTTCGATCCGGCCGCGAAGCTCGTGTTCAACCCGAACCGCGTGGACAAGACGGTGACCGTGATCCACGAGGACTCGCCGAACAAGTTCACGGTCGTCGGCAAGTTCCCCACCGGGGGCGCCGCACGCACGTGCGCCGTGGACCCGCGGACGCACAAGCTGTACGTGTTCTATTACGAGGGCACGTCGCGGGAGAACTTCCAGCTCGTGGCGGCCGTGCTGGCGCCGTAGCGCGCGGCGGGGCGGGGAAGCGGCCATACGGCCGCTCCCCCGACCATCACTCCACGGTCACCTGTCTGAGCATCCCGCGCTCGAAGTGCGGCTTCGGCGACGTGGAGTCGTGCATCAGACAGAGGAACAGGTAGTGGCCCGGTGCGAGATCGGTGGCGAACTCCGTGTGTCCCCAGCGGACCTGTCCCACGGTGCCGCCCAACGCCTGCACCGGTGCGTCGCTCATCCGCGGTTTCAGCAGCCAGGACTCGATCTGCGCCACGGTCCGGCCGGGCAGCATCCGCAGGATCGCGAGGTCGTGGTCGTGCGGGCCGTCGTTGTCCACCCGGAAGATGTGACGTCCTGCCGCGAGCGTGTCGGGCATGTCGATGCGGTAGTCGCTCTCGCGGACGTACACGTCCGGACGTGGTGGCACCGGCGCGCCCGCGTCCGTGCCGGTGACGGTGAGCGTGGACATCATGCCGTCCGCGACGTGTGGTTTGCCGGTCGAGTCGGCCCACCAGCAGATCATGGAGTAGAGCCCCGGCTCGAGGACGGCGTAGGTGGTCACGCTGTCGCCCGGGGAGACGGGGCCGGGTCCGCCCAGCTCGGACATCCACGGCGGGAGCCCCTTGGCCTGCAGGGCGCGCACGAGGTCGCTCAGGGTCTTCCCCGAGTCGAGCCGTGCAATGCCGAGCATGTGGATGGCGTGTCCGTGGTTGACGAGGCGGATGGCCAGCAGCCCGGCCGGAGCCGTATGGGCACTGTCGAAGGCGAAGTCGTGCGCGACGACGCGGACCAGGGTCGGGGTGGTCGGCGCGGGAGCCGCCGCGCGGGCGGCCGCCGCGGGCTGGTGGCTGGTCGTGGGCGAGCACGCCACGACGGTCAACACGACTGCGGCAGCGCAGATCGGTGTTCGCATGCGGGTCCTCCGGTTTCGGGACGCGCAAACGTATGGCGCACCATGCATCGCGTCAACGGAACCGGGACGTGAACGCCGCTACGATCCGCTCGTGCTCTTGGGCCGGATCTCGTACAGCACGGGCCATCGCTTGCCCGTGACGAGCAGGTCGCCCGTGCTCGCGTCGTACGCGATCCCGTTGAGCACGTTGTCCGGCGACGAGCGGTCGGCCGATGGGACGAGCGCGCTCATGTCGAGCCACTGGAGCACCGTGCCCGTCTGCGGATCGATCCGCACGATCCAGTTGCTCTCGTAGACGTTCGCGTAGATCTCGCCGTGCACGTACTCCAGCTCGTTCAGGGAGCCCAGGGACAGCCCGTCGTTGTCGTGCACGGCCAACGTGCGAACGATGGCGAACGTCGACGGGTTGAGGAATTGGAGGGTGTCGGTGCCGTTGCTCATGATGAGCAGGGTGTCGTTCGTCGTGAGACCCCACCCCTGCCCGGCGAAGTGGAAGGAGTCGGTGCGGGCGAGGGTGGTGGCGTTATACTCGTAGCCGATGCCGCTCTTCCAGGTGAGCTGGTAGAAGGTGCCGTGCAAGAGCGCCAGGCCCTCGCCGAACCGGTTGGCGGCGAGCGGGGTGGCGGCCAGCACGCGTCCCGTGGTGAGATCCTCGCGTCGCACCTCCGAGGCGCCGTACAACCCGATGCTCTCGTAGAGCGAGCCGCCGCTGTACAGGAGTCCCTCGGTGAAGGCGGCGGTATCGTGCGGGAAGTGCCCGATTACCGTGTAGCCGGCGTTGGCGTGCGGGGCCTCGCAGGCCGTGAGGACGAGGGCGGCGGCGAGGGCGGAGCCCAGGATCCGGGCGCTCCGGCCGGCCCGGCTGCGGATCTGAGGGCGCGTCATGGTGCAGGCGGCCGCAGGCGCGGCGATGTTGAGAAAACGTTGTGGCGCCGAACGCGCTGCCCGATCGAGGGTATCTGCAATGGTGTCATCCGGTGAAGAAGAAGCGCTCCGTGCCCGCTGAGCGCGCCGTGCGCAGCGCGGCCGTGTTGCTCTTACTGGCCGCCGCGGCCTGCATATACACCGCCGAGCCCCTCGCGGATCTCTCCGGCACCTGGCAGGCGCCGGCGACACCCTCGGGGCGTGGGATGGTGCTGTCGCTCGCCATGCGCGGCGACAGCGTGACCGGGTTCGGGTACCAGCTCGGAATCGAGGGCCGCGTAAAGGATACGTTGAGAGTGGCCGGCCGCGCCGCGGGGGCGAGCGTGTGGCTGGCCGTCGCGCGCACCCCGGGTGACTCGCTTACCTTCAGCGGCCGGATCGTCTCGGCCAACGAGCTGTCCGGCACCTGGAAGGCGCCGGGACAGACGCCGACGGCGCTCGATCTCGTGCGCCAATGAAAACCTGATCGGTCCATGAGCATACCTTATCCTCCGCTCCACCCCGTGGCCTTCCGCATCGGTCCGTTGACGGTGCGCTGGTACGGCATCATGTACGTCGTGGGCTACCTCGTCGGTGCGCGGATCGCCGAGCGGAGGGCCGACCGCGGGCTGGTGCGCCTCACCCGCGACGACGTGGGCTCACTGATCGGCTACCTCATGATCGGCATGCTGCTCGGCGCCCGGCTGATGTATGCGGCGGTGTACCAGCCCGGCCACTTCCTGAACCAGCCGCTCCAGTTCTTCGCCATCTGGCACGGCGGCCTGTCGTTCCACGGTGCCGTGATCGGGATGGTGGCGGCCACCGCGATCTTCTCCCACCGGTACAAGCTGCCCTTCCTGCAGGTGGCCGACACGCTGGCGCTGGCCGGCACGCCCGGGCTGTTCTTCGGACGGCTGGGGAATTTCTTCAACGCCGAGCTGTACGGCCGGCCCACGAAGCTCCCGTGGGGGATGATCTTCCCCACCGATCCGCTGCACATCCCGCGGCATCCCTCGGAGTTGTACGAGGCGATCGGGGAGGGCGTCATCCTGGCGATCTTCCTGTTCTGGCTGGAGCGCCGGTCGGTGAAGCGCGGGTGGTACCGCGCCGGCGTGCTCTCGGCGGCGTTCCTCATCGGCTACGGCGTGATCCGCTTCCTGCTCGAGTTCACCCGGCAGCCCGATCCGCAGCTCGGCCTGGTGCTGGGGCCGTTCAGCGAGGGGCAGGTGCTGTGCGCGTTGATGGTGATCGTGGGCGTGCCGTTCGCGTTCTGGGTGCGGCGGCGGCCGGTGCTGCACGTTCCGGTGCCGAAGGAGGCCGGGCCGGCTCCACCCCACGAGCCGGCCTGACGACGGGCCCCGGCCCCGCCGGCCGCGGCCGGCGGGCGCACGGAGCGCCGCTCCTTCATTTGGTGGGTTTCAGCGTGAACTTGAAGGTGGCCGGCCCTTTGCCGTCGACCGTCACGCGGGCCTGGTAGGTGCCGGCTGCGAGCCGCACGTTGTTGCCGAAGTGCGTGGTCAGGAGACTCTTGCCGGCCACGTGCATCTGTGCCACCGGCAGCGTCGTCCACTTCGCGGTCTTCGACGGCAGGCGGCGGTAGCTGATCGTCACGGTGCCGGAGTTCACGGGCTTCCCGCTCTTCTTCACGAAGACGACGAGGTGGTGATTGGGGCCGTTCGCGCCGCCGAGCTTGTCGGGCTTCGCGCCCCCGTCCCACGACATCGCCTCGTGCGGGCCACTGAACGATTCGGCGGGGAGCACCTTGAGGTTCACCGAATACAGGCCGGCTCTCGCCGTCTCGCTGACGTTCTGGGCGTGCGCGGAGCGCGGCGTCCCGGGACCGGCGAGGGCGAAGGCGAAGCCCACGGCGAATGCGGCGCGGATGGTGTTCTCCAGTTTCATGATGGTCTCTCAGCCTCACGGAAGTTGGACGGTGGTGGGTCCGCTCGTGAAGATGCCCCGTGCCGGACCCCCGACGGCGTGGCGGCCGGCGCTTGCGTGGAGACATACCGGCGGGCGGGGGGCGGGGTTCCCACGCCACGTGCAGGCCCCGTGCCCCGATACTACATTGGAAGTCCCCCCGGTCCATCCGCAGGCCTCCGATGCTGCCGCCCCTTCCCGGTGCGCGCCCGCCTGCGCCGTTCACATCCGCTGCACCATCTGTCCCGAACCGGAAGTCCGGAGAACTGGAGGGTCTGTCATGCGTGTTCGGCTGTTGTTGCTCACTCTCGCCGCGTCATCGTTCGCCTTCGTCCCCGCCGCCCAGGCGCAGGGCCGCGGTGGACGGGGGGGCCGCGGCGGGTTCCCCGGCGCCCCCGCGGCGATGTCCCGCGGCTCCGACTCCGCCGGCGTCCGGCCCGTGGAGCGGGTCTCCACGACCCACCACAAGATCACGATCGATGGCAAGGAGATCGACTACACCGCCAACGTCGGCACGATGGTCCTGCGCAACGGCGACGGCAAGCCGCAGGGCACCGTCTTCTACGTCTCCTACACGCGTGACGGCGAACAGGCTGCCGACCGCCCCGTCACCTTCTTCTTCAATGGGGGACCGGGGTCGTCGTCGATCTGGCTCAGCATGGGGCTCATGAGCCCGATGCACGCCGAGATGGGGCCGGACGGGACGGAACCCTCCCCGCCGTATCACCTGGTGCCGAATCCCAGCTCGCCCCTCGACGTCACCGACCTCGTGCAGGTGGACGCCATGATGACGGGCTACTCCCGGCCCGCGCCGGGTGTGCCGGTCACGGACTTCACGGGCGCGCGCAACGACATCGCGATGTTCGGCCAGTTCATCCGCGACTACCTGGACCAGTACCACCGCTGGGCGAGCCCGAAGTACCTCTTCGGTGAGAGCTACGGCACCTTCCGGTCGGCGGGACTGGCCAGCGAGCTGCAGAGCAGCGAGGGGATCTACCTCAACGGCATCATGCTGCTCGGGACGGTGCTCGACCTCGGCTACATCGCCCCCTCGCCGAACAACGACATGGCGTATGCCATGTACCTGCCCACCTACACGGCCACGGCGTGGTACCACAAGAAGCTGTCCGCCAGCATGGAGAACGAGTCGATCCAGCAGGTGACGGATCAGTCGCGCCAGTTCGCGTTCGGCGACTATCTGGTGGACCTGGCGAAGGGGAACGAGCTGACGGCGGCGCAGAAGACGGCGGTGGCCCAGAAGCTCGCGAGCCTCACCGGCGTGTCGGAGAAGTTCGTGCTGAATACGAACCTGCGCATCGACCCCGGGGTGTTCCGCACCCAGCTGCTGCGCGATCGCGGCCTCAGCGTGGGCCGCTACGACAGCCGCCTCGTCGGCACGCAGGGCAACCCGTCGAGCCAGCGCCAGGACTACGACCCCAGCGACGTGGCGCCCTCTGGGGCGTTCATGTCGGCGTACATGCAATACCTGCACAACGACCTGGACTACTCGACGAATCTCCAGTACTACATGGGCGGGCATGCCGGCCGCTGGGATTACGGCGGCGCCGGCTACGGTGGCTACCCCAGCGAGATCGAGTCGCTGCGCAGCGCGATGTCGAAGGACCCGTATCTGCACGTGCTGGTCAATGCGGGCTACTACGACATGGCGACGCCGTTCGCGAACGCCGAGTACACCTTCCGCCATCTGCAGCTCAACAACTCGTACCCGAAGCGTGTGCAGTTCGAGTACTACCAGAGCGGGCACATGGCGTACCTGAATCAGGCCTCGGCGGCCCGGCTCAAGGCGAACGTGGCGAAGTTCATCGAGAGCACGGAGCACGAGGGCGAGACCGGACCGACGCACTGAGCGCCGCTCCGCCGCCGTTCAAGAGCCCCCCGGCTGCCGCCGGGGGGCTCTTCCACACCCGCCGGCAGGTTCTGGACTTCGATGATTTCCGGGACACCCGGAGCGCGCGGATCTATCCCCGCACAACCGATGGCACTGTCGAGAAATTCGACGATTTTCCGCTCCTGTAC
>JBJKRG010000197.1:0-6332 GCA_046704805.1 Gemmatimonadaceae bacterium | reverse complement strand
CGGGAGGAAAGTGCGGTCGCTTCTCCCGAGTGTCAACAGGAAAGGTGTTTGTGCTGGGCGTGGGGTGCCCCCTGGCCATCGGATGGCTTGGAGGGCGTCGCGGGGCCGGCGTGCCCGTTTGCCAGGCGACGCGCATCACGCCGATCCGCGAAGCGAGCAGAACAGCCCCCGAGAGACTCCGGCGCCGCATCTACGGAAAACCCGGCCTACGTTCCCACCGGCAAATGGGTTCGGGAGCCCGTCTCCAACGGAATCGCAATACAGTTTTGTCGGCACATCTCCCAGGAGGTGTGCCCGTGGAACGTGAAGTTCGCGCGGGAGGTGAAGGAGCCGAGGTTTGAAGCGCGGGATGTCATCGGCGAGAAGGACGCGAAGACGCTCGCGGCGGATATCCTCGCGATGACCGAAGACGAGTTCCGTACCGCGTTCCAGGGCTCGGCAATGAAGCGGGCGAAGCGGAACGGGCTCCGGAGGAACGCCGCTCTCCTCAGACCCACCTGATCGCGACGGGGCGCACTACTGCCACGGCCTTCAGCTCCCACCGAGAATCGCGCGGACGACGTCCTGCTTCATCAATCGCCGCATCGGCACCGCAGTGCCAACCGCGACGATTAACACCAGCGTCGCGGTCGCCGCGAGCGCTGGGATGATCTGCAGAGAAAGAAGCGGGGGTTGCAACACGGGATGCGGCAGAACGTGATCCACCAGGAAAATCGCGCGCTCCCCGAGCAACAGCCCGCCGAGCACGGCGCCGATCGTCACACCACCAAGATCCGCGATCAGCGTCCGCGCCAGGCGTGCGCGGGAGGCCCCGAGCGCCGATCGAATCCCGAACTCCCGCGCGCGCACCTCGGCGGCGTACGAGGTGAGGCCATAGACGCCGACGACGGCGAGCACCAGTGCGATCAAACCGATGAAGCCGAAGAAGAGTGTGACCGCGCGGGCCGGGGCGAGCCATGTCGCGACCTGGGTGCTCACCGGTTCCACGTCGCTCACCATAAGACGCGGATCCGCTTGACCCACGGCCTCCTTGACGGCCTGCAAATGCAGTCGCGGGTCGCTGGCCATGCGGAGCACGAGTGCCGTCGAACTCACGCCCAGCGGCAACGATTGAAACGTGTACACGGGCGCCGAATACGGATCGAACCGAGTTCGGACATCCGGCACCACACCAATCACGGTGAACCACGTGAGGTGCTGTTTGTCGATAACCGGCACACCGAGCTTGCGACCGATCGGCGAAGAATCGCCGTAGAATGCGCAGCGAGCCGTGCTCTTGGAGAGCACCATGACGGGAGCGCGAGCCACCACCTCATCGGCGGTCGGCAGCCGCCCCATCAACGGCGTGAGCCCAAGCACGTTGAAGTACCGGGCCGACACGTCGCGCCAGTTCACGGCAAAGTACGGATAGTCTCTGGGGTGACGATCTCGGTAGATCAAGGTGGCCCCGACGTCGTCGGGCGAGCGCACGACGGCGGCCTCACGCACGCCCGGAATCGCGCGGAGGGCCTCCACCAGCGATGCCGTGCCGCTCACCCGCGCCAGGGAGTCGGGCACATATAATTGCGCCGTGACGACGTGCGAGTAGTCATAGCCGGGGCCGACGCCCTGCTGGTCACCTTCCGCAGCTACCAACGCGCCCAGCACCGCCATGCACGCCAGGGACAATCCGAGTTGTAACGCCACAAGCCCCCGCCGGCTCCTGAGTTCACGCGACCCGCTCGTGATTCTGGCGCTGCCGGACAGCACCGCGCCGAGGTCTCCCCGGGAGAGGTCGACCGCCGGCGCCAGGCCGAATGCCATCCCGACGATTACCGTGCCAACCAATCCGAAGGTCAGCGTGCGCCAATCGAGGACTGGCGCCACCGGGAGCAAGTCGCCGCCGAACAGGAGATGCCGCGTGGCGAGCATCCACGCGGCGATGACCGCCGCCAGCACGGCCGCCAGTGCCGCCGTCACGACGGTCTCGGACATCATCATGCCGACGATGCGGCGTCGGGTCGCCCCGAGCGCCAGGCGCACGCCCAGTTCCTCGCGGCGCCGCATGCCGCGCGCCACCGTCAGCGTGGCGAAGTTTACCGCGCAGAGAAGAATGATCACGATGGCCGCGGCCACCCACAGTTCCACCAGCGTCTTGTACTGTCCGGTCACCTCGTCTGCCAACGGCGTGAGCGCTGACTGCGGCACGCGCCCGATCGCGAGCCCGGCATCGGCGCCGCGATAGGCCGACGACAGTTCCGCATCGGCGCGCCGGAGCGACGTGCCGGCCTTCAGGCGCGCGATGGCCATGAACTGCGGGGCGTCCTTCGGGCCGAGCGCTGCAATCCGCACCAGTTCGTCGTGGCCGAGGGGTCGCCAGACGCCCGTCCCCGGCGGCATATCGAAGTCGGCGGGCATCACCCCTACGATCCGGGCGGAGTGACCGTTTACCAGCGTGGACGTGCCGACGATGGCCGAGTCACCGCCGAACCGGGCCATCCAGATCTGGTGAGCAAGGATCACCGCCGGTTCGCTTCCCGTGGCGTCGGCATCTGTGAATGGTCGGCCGAGAAGTGGCCGGACGCCGAGTACGGCGAAGTAGTTCGGCGTGACGTCCGCGAATTGGGCGCGCTCCGCCGTACCGCTCGCGCCGACGACCGCCGATCCCGGAATGCCCACAGCCGCCGGCCCCCGGTTGCGAGCGCCAGCCACGCCGGCGATCGATGAGCCACCATGATCCATGGCGGCCAGCAGGTCGCGCGCGGGCATCCAGGCGGTCGTGCTCTTGTAGAGCGGGTCGCGCTGGTACAGGCGCACCAACTGCTCCTGGTGCGGATAGGGGAGGGGGCGGAGGAAGAGGGCATCGACCATGCTGAACACCGCCGTGGCCAGCGCCATGCCCAGGGCCAGCGACCCTGCCGTCGCGACAAACGTCGCGGGGCGCCGACGCAGCCGGGCGATCGCTCCGGCGAGTTCTCGGCCAATCGCCTCGATCCACGGCAGCCCGCGCTGGTCGCGGTACGCCTCCTTCGCCCGCTCAATCCCGCCAGAAGCCGCCAGCGCCTGTCGCCGCGCCTCGTCCGGTGCCATTCCGCGACGGAGGTTCTCGTCCATTTCGAGTTGCAGGTGCGCGGCGAATTCCTCGTCGAGGTCACGGTCGCACCGTGCACGGCCAAACAGGCCCTTCACGCGCGCGGCCACCAGCCGGAGCGCGCTCACGTGGTCTGACCCTCGGGATACAGAAACCACGACATCACAGCGCTCGTCCGCGACCACTGCTCGGTCTCGCGCGCGAGTCGCTTGCGCCCTGTCTTGGTGAGCGCATAGTACCGTGCGCGCCGGTTGTTCTCCGACTGGCGCCATTCGCCCTTGATGTACCCCTCCTGTTCCAGCTTGAGGAGCGCGGGGTACAGCGTCCCATAGTTGAGGGTGAGTTCCTGGCGGCTCGTCTCCTCGATGCGGCGTGCGATGCCGTAGCCGTGCAGGGGCCCCAGAACGTCGAGGGTCCGAAGGACCATCAACACGAGCGTGCCTTGCTGCACATCGAGCTTCCCGCCCACGCGTCTCTCCTATTGGCAACCCATACTAACTTGACGCGGACGGGCGGGATCGGCAAGGCACGGCCGCCAGGTCGAAACCGGGACACGGATCCGGCGTGGGGGGAAGCCGACGCGGCGGACGGGCGCCGACGGGCAGAATCGTGGACGCTCCCTAATCCCTTGCCCCAGAAGACGTTCGGCTCCCGGTGGCCAAGGGAATCTCAATACAGTTTTGTCGGCGCACCTCCCAATCGTGCTGTCCCTGGAACGTGAGGTTTACGAAGCCGGTGAAGGAGCCGAGGTTAGAGGCGAGGGTGGCTATTGCGGGGAAGGCCACGAACATGCTCGCAACGGAAGTCCCCGCGATGAGTGAGAACGAGTTCCGCGCCGCATTCAGGGGCTCGGCGATGAAGCGGGCGAAGCTCGGGGGCCTCCGATCCGCGACGCCGCTGCCGGCGCCTCGCCGCTTCCCGGGCGTGTGGTTAGCCGCCCCGGGCACGGCGCCGGAGACGGTTCAACGATACGCCCCGGAGGCGCGCGTTGTGCTGACAGTCCTTGACTCTGTACTCTAGTCCAGGGTGTACGTTGTCGGGGTGCGGCGGTGTCACGTCGCGGAGGAGCGCATGTCGTTGACGATCGCGCAGGTTGCGAGAGCAGCGGATGTGAATGTCGAGACGATTCGATACTATGAACGGGAGGGGCTGCTGCCGGAGCCTCCCCGAACGCCGGCCGGTTACCGCCAGTACAGCCACGACGCGGTACGGCGGGTGCGGTTCATGAAGCGCGCCCAGTCGCTCGGGTTCACACTCGCCGAGATCGCCGTTCTGCTCGGTCTGCGCGTGAAGCGCGGAACCGCATGCCGGCAGGCGGTCACCGACGCCGAGACGGCGATCCGGCGAATCGACGGCAAGATCCGTGAGTTGCGGCGGATGCGGGCGGCCCTCGGCACGTTGACGGACGCCTGTCGCGAGCGACGCGCATTGCCGGGCTGCCCGATGCTCGATGCGCTGGAGGGGCATGAATGAAACTCGAGTTGATCCATTTCCGGGATTGTCCGCACGCCGCGGACGCGAGATCCAATCTGCACGCGGCCCTGGCCGCGGCCGGGATGCGCATGCCGGTCCAGGAATGGGATCGCGATGACCCGGCCGCCCCCGCCTACGTCCAGGGATACCCATCCCCAACCGTGCTCCTGAACGGCCGCGACGTGTCGGGGGACGCGCCGGCAGCCGCCGCGGCGAGCTGCCGTGTGGCCGGGGCTCCGAGTGTCGAAACAATTCGCCGGGCGGTGATGAGCCGGTGAACACTCCTCTCGCAGCACGAGATGGCAACCCGATCCCGCCGGCCGGAGTGGTCGGGCGGATCGGCAAGCTGGGCGCCGGTGCGTTTCAGCTGCTTTTTGTATACGCCGTTCTCACCCACCTCGCCGCGATCGTGCGCGTCCCCCCGACCGAGGGCGCGTTCTGGGTGTTGGTCTTGGGGGCATTTTGGCTGGTGGCGCCTGCGGTCAATCTCGGCGCGATCCGCGAACGGACATCCGGCACGCGCACGCGCTGGTGGCTCATGGTCGCATTCGCTGCGGTCGCAGCGGGCGGTCACGCGATGTGGGGTACCTGGTGGTCGCTGCCGACAGCATGCTTCGCCGTGGCCGTCGCCGTCATCATCCATGGTTACATGGGCCTCAGCCACCTCGCGTCCGCGGTCCTCGGGTTCCCCGGGTGTGAATTGCGGGCCCTGGCCTACGTCGTCGGCCGCGCACGCGGAGAGACGACCACATTTGTCGCGTGCTCCGGTGCCTGGACACCGCTCGATCGATTCGAGGCTCGCGTGCGCCATCGGGAGTAGCCCAGACTAGATCTTCCTCCAGCGAACCGCCGCCACCCGGCGTCGCCGGGCCTCATTCTCGCCACCTCGGGCCCCAGTCGGACGATCGAGCAGCTACGTCTCCTGACGCGGGTTCGCCCGCCCGTTTTCAACGAAATCTCAATACAGTTATGTCGGCACACCTCCCAAGCTTGCTGCCCGTGGAATCAGAAGTTCGCGCGGGAGGTGAAGGAGCCGAGGTTCGAGGCGCGGGAGCTCATTGGTCGGAAGGACGCCAAGGGCATGGCGTCATCGCGGATAGCGGACAGCGAGCCCTCGCGATCGCGTTTCGTTGTTGACCAGCGCCCAGCGATGCCACGCATTCACCACGCCCGCGGGACTCTGCAAGAGCACGTACCGGCCGCCCTTCCTGCCCTTCTCGGCCAGCTCCAGCTCGTGGAAATCGGCGTGCAGTTGGAGGTCGGCGGCCACGAGCTCATCGTCACCGAGCGCTGCAATCCAATGGGCGTCTACCCGATCCGGGATGTTCATGACTTGCTCCTTCCGGTCTCACGACCGGCGCGGTCCCGCCGGCTGCCGCACCGCCACGCACGCGCGATCGGCGGCTTACGGGTGCCGCTGTGACTTTCGAGCCTTGCTGCGCAGCCGCTGCTTCGCGGCCTTCAACTTGAGGCGCCGGGCCTCGCCCGGTTTCACGTAGTGCCGCCGTCGGCGCAGCTCGGCCAGGATTCCCGCCTTCTGCATCTTCCGCTTGAACGCCTTCAGTGCCCACTCGATGCGGTCCGATTCGTCCAGCTTCAATTCGGGCATGCGGACCCCGTATCAGACATCGCGCACATCCCGGAAGCGGACCAACCGCCGGCGGTCTTCGTCCCACAGGGCGAGCCGCAACGCGACGATTCCCGAGCGCAGCGTGACCACCGGCGAGTGCTGGAACAGCGTGCTCGCGTCGTGGCACGCCTGCAGGCGGTAATTGGGGATCCGCGGCGC
>JBJKRG010000196.1:0-3840 GCA_046704805.1 Gemmatimonadaceae bacterium | reverse complement strand
GCGTCGGCCAGCGCCGCCGTGCGGCGCTCGGACTCCTCCACGGGCTGCGTGAGCGCCAACCGCCGCTGCGCCACGGCGTCCAGCAGGCGGTGGCTCAGCCGGCGTTCGCCGCGTCGCACGGCCCGTTCGACCAGCGATGCCCCCGAGTCCCCGGCCAGGCGCTCCAACGTCTCGACCAGCCGCGGCCAGTCCCGCGGCGGACCTCGCGATTCGAGCCGTTCCAGCGCACTGACCTCCAGAATGGGACCGACCGGCCGCCCGAGCCGGCGCTCCAGGACCGTGCGCGTGAACGCGACGGCGGCCGCCCGGTCGGGCGCGGCCACGCGATCCGCCTTGTTCAGCACGACGATCAGGTGGGCCGCCTGCGCCGCCACCGCTTCGACGAGTTGCAGCTCGTCGCCGGAGATCGGCGGATCGGCACCCACGACGACGATCGCCGCGTCGATGTGCGGTACGAAGGCGCGGGTGGCCTCCGCATTCCCGGCGAACACCGATCCGAGTCCCGGCGTGTCCACGAGGCACATCCCGTCCCGCAGGAGCGGGGCCGGCGCCGAGACCTCGGCGACGCGCACGCCTTTCGCGTTCTCCGGATTTCTCTCCTCCGACACGTAGTCGGCCAGCGCCTCGAGCGGGATGTCCTGCCAGCCGTCCGCCGCCAGCCGCACGCGGGCACTCCATGCTTCGCCGTACCGGACCACGGTCGGGACCGCGGTGACGGGGAGGACGTCGGCCGGAAGGATGGCGCGTCCGATCAGTGCATCGACCAGCGTGGACTTTCCACGTTTGAACTGCCCGATGCCGGCCACGTAGAACCGTCCCTCCACCGCCCGCTCCGCCAGGAGACGTGCGTCGTCGCGGACGGCCGCATCGTCGAGCTCGGCGGCGATGGATTCGATGCGGGCGAGGGGCGCCGGGGAGGGGTCGCCGGTCACGGTGGGTGCAGTCCCGGGCCGCGCGGGCCGCTACTCGCCGTCCGACGGGTCGTGCGTCTCCGAGTCGCCCGTCAGATCGATGGACCAGCTTCCGGTCCGCCGGTCCGGGGGCAGATGCCCGCGATACATGATCACCTTCGCACGCTCGAGGGTGATCAGCCCTCCCTCGAGAATCGCGTCCAGCTCGGGAAGCACCGACTCGATGTTCTCGGCGGTCTCCACGCACTCGATGATGATGGGCAGGTCGCTCGACAGCTCGAGGAAGCGGTCGGTGTGCAGGTGCGAGTGCGCCCCGAACCCCATGATCCCGCGCAGGACCGTGCAGCCGGCGAAGTGCCGGCTGCGCAGCATCTCGACGATGTGCTCGTAGAGCAGCTTGCCGTGGTACTTGTCGCCCTCGCCGATGTGGATTCGCATGAGGACGCGCTCCCCCTTGAATCCATGCGTGATGCTCCTGGGTGGTGTCGCCATGCTCAGACCCCCCGCCGCAGTTGGATGACCCCGCGCGCGCCCGCGAACCCTCCGATGCCGCCCGCCACACCGAGCACGACGCTCAACGCGATGTAGAACGCGGCCCGGCGGTACTCGCCGGTCCGCACGAGCGTCATGGTCTCGTAGGTGAACGTGGAGAAGGTCGTATAGCCCCCGCACAGGCCCGTCGTCAACAGCAGCCCCATCTGCGGATCGATCACGCGCGTCTCCGCCATGTAGGCCGACAGGAAGCCGAGCAGCAGGGAGCCCGACACGTTGATGAGCATGGTCGCGATCGGGAACGTCGTGCCGCTGCGCCCCTGAATGTAGACCGTGGCGAGGTACCGCAGCACTCCGCCCAGCGCGGCGCCGAGGGCGACGTAGGGGATGTTGGAGAGCGTCTTCATGTCTCATCCGGCCGGTGCGACCGGCCGCTCTCCTGGCTCGCCAGCCGGGCGATCGCCCGGAATCGCTCGATGAGATCGTCGAGCACCGGATCGAGCTGCTCGTGCACGCTCGGGTCCACGGCGCCGTAGCCGCGGAGGGCCCGCGCCCGGCTGTCCTCGAGGCGGATCGTCGCCGACGTCACCATGGCCCGGATGCTCCGGGACCGCGACATCTCCCGGCCCTCCGTGCCCAGGGTGACACTGAGTTCCACGATCCGGCGCCGGAGGTCGGCGATCAGCGGGGCGGCGACCGCGGCGAAGTCGGGCGGCAGGTCGGCCGTGTACTCCGTCAATGGACCCCAGGCGCGTCCATCGGGGTTTGACAACTGTTCGATGCGCGCCAGCGCTTCGTCGAGGCTCACCAGCAGCACCGAGAAGTGCCGGCGTTGGTGCTGGTTGAGCACCGGGTGGAGATCGGTCATCGACATGAAAATGGCCCCCGCGCGTTGATTTGCGTAGGAGCCATAAGCCGGACGCTCCGGCGGTTCTGGGTGAGCTCCATCACCCGGCTACATTGAGGGTAATGGTAGTCCCGGCACGGCAGGCGGGCAAGCGCCCGCGCCGGCGGAGGAACGGACGGGTGGGCGGACTGCGGATCAGGGTGAGATCATGAAGCGAAGATCGATCGGGGGGTTGAGCCTGCTGGCGCTGGTGGCGGGGACCGTCGCGTGCGTGGCGGGCACGGCAGACAACACACAACTAACCGGCGCCCAGCCCGGCCCGCCGCGCGCCATCGAAATCTCCCCGATGGAGGCCACGGTCGACCTCGGCGGCTCGCAACAGTTCAAGGCCGTCGTGGTGGACCAGAACGGCAACACGGTCGCGAACCAGGCGGTCGTCTGGAGCATCGCCCCGACGGGCGGTCCGTTCGCGATCACCGACAGCGGCGTGGTGCACGCCTGCTACCCGGGGGGCCGGGCGACCATCACGGCGGCGAGCGCCGCCGACCCCAACATCACGGGTACCGCCGCGGCGATCACCGGGCCGAACCCGCCGGTGGCCGCCGAGATCGATGCGATCACGCGGGCCGGCACCACCGATACGGTCCCCGTGGATTCCCTGACCGGCTCCGTGGACGTCACCGGCCGAG
The DNA here is from genome assembly GCA_046704805.1 of Gemmatimonadaceae bacterium. GTDB lineage: Bacteria > Gemmatimonadota > Gemmatimonadetes > Gemmatimonadales > Gemmatimonadaceae > JAGWRI01. The sequence continues at coordinate 901 of JBJKRG010000196.1, read as the reverse complement.
CGGACCCCAACGGCGCGCCGTGCTATCCGGTGGCGAGCGTGGACCTCGTGCTGAACGGCCCAACGGGCGATACGGTGGTCGATCACGAGAATCTGAGCGGCGTGGGCACGGCCACGAACATCCCGGTCAATCTGACCTTCCATTCCGACGCCAAGCTGAGCGGGGCTTACGTCTTCCCGAATAACGTGTATATGTTGTCCCTGAACGTGCACTACACGGGATATTCGGGAACCCGGAGTGGCAGCGGTGTCAGCATCACGTTGGCGAATCCGTAATGCACGAGCGACGGTTCGAGGGACCTGCCTCGCAGCCCTGACGATCGCCATAGCCGGTTGCGGCGAATCGAAGACGACGCCTCCCCATCTCCATGGGCCCGCGTCCATCGCGTCCGTCGTGGTCTGGCCGGCATTCACCGGGCTTGCCGCGGGCGCCAGCCTCCAGCTCCACGCCACGGTGTTCGCCGCCGACAGCACACTCGCCGCCGACCAGCGCGTGACCTGGAGCATCGTGCCGTCCACGATGTCGGTATCGGACAGCGGGGTCGTCTCGTCGACGTGCACCACGGGTATGGGGACCGTGACCGCCACCAGCGTCACGGACACCACGGTGAAGGGTTCCGCGCAAGTCGCGGTGATGGGTGGCCTGCTGCCCGCGATCAGCATCACCGCCATCACCAAAGCCGGCACGCAGCCGGTCAACCTCGATTCGGTGACGGATTCGATTACCGTGGCCGGAAATGCCGATCCAACCGAGGTGCCGTGCTCGGGGATCACGGAAGTCGACCTCGTCATCCACCGCTCCGCCGGCGACACCGTGGTCGACCGGATCCCGTCCGACTCGACCGCGACCCAGTGGTTCCCGGTCAACGCCGTCTTCCACTCCGACGCGAAGGTCAACGGGG
>JBJKRG010000195.1:0-6867 GCA_046704805.1 Gemmatimonadaceae bacterium | reverse complement strand
GCGTGGTCCCGCTCATCAATCGATTGTCGGTGTTGAGCACGACGTTCAGCCCCCGATCGTAGAACACGCGGAGCGGATGCTGCTCGTAGGACGCGGCCGCCCGGGTCTGCACGTTGCTGGTGAGGCAAACCTCGACCGGCACGCGGCGATCGTTCACGTAGTCCAGCAGCGCCGCGTCCTCGACCAGCCGGGTCCCGTGTCCGATGCGATCGGCACAGCAGGTGTGGAGCGCTTCGCGAACCGACTCGGGCCCGGCGCCCTCGCCGGCATGGCAGGTGCACGGCAGGTCGTGGCGGTGCGCGTGCGCGAATGCGCGCTCGTGCGCCGATGCCGGGTGCCCTGCCTCGCCGCCGGCCAGGTCGAATCCCACGACGCCGCTCCCCCGGAATGCCACGGCCAATTCCGCGAGCTCGAGCGACACCTCGGGCGCCATGCTGCGGATGCCGCAGATGATGACCCGCCCCACCACGCCGACTTCCGCCTCGGCGCGGGCGAGCCCGCGGAGTGGCGCCTCGACGGCGTCCCCCAACGAAAGGCCGTGGCGGACGTTCAGAATGGGGGCGTACCGGACTTCGAGGTAGCGCACGCCGTCGGCGGCGGCATCGACCGCGAGCTCGTACGCGATGCGTTCCAGCGCTGCCTCGGTCTGCATGACCGAGAGGGTGACGGAGAACCGCTGCAGGTACTCCTCGATACTGTGGGCACCGGAGACGCGCATGTAGTCTGCGAGCGCGGCGGCGTCCGGCCGCGGCATGGCCTGCCCGTACTCGCTGGCGAGCTCGAGGAGCGTGGCCGGCCGGACCGAGCCGTCGAGGTGACAATGCAGCTCGGCTTTCGGCAACCGGCGCAGGAGGTCCCGGTCGATCGGCGGCGTCATGCCGGCGCGGAGTCGCCGGGATCGTCCGAGGCCGCGTCCCGGCGGGACATCGTGCGGAGGATGGCGCCGGCCTCGAGCGGCCGGGCGGCGTCGGTGGGGAGTCCGCGACTGTCGGCGATCAGCCGTTCTCCGGCAACCACGGCGTCGGCCTCCGCGGGCTTCCAGGCGCGCACCGCGTCCAGCGCGGTCGACCCGGGGGGCACCGCGAGGGGCGCCCCGTTCACGAACACGCGCACGGATTCGCTCACCGCGCACCCCATGCAGAGCGTGTCGCGCCGGGCTCCGAACACGTCGTTCTCATGCGGAGAAGCTAGCCGGAGAGCCCGGAGGCCGGGAGCCCGCGGTTGACGGAGACTTCAGCCCCCGGCCAGCTTTCGCCACACGCGCTCGTTACCCTCAAGGCGATACAGGATCGTGACAGCCCATTCGCGACGTTCTGGCTTCGGTTCGGCGAGATTCGGGTCACGCCGCCCCACCCACCGGGGGGCCACGTGAAGCCGTTGATCATCGGCATCGCCGGGGGCACGGGATCGGGCAAGTCCACGGTGGCGCGGCGGGTCGCGGAATCGCTGACGGGCACCTCGGTGGCGTTCCTCGACATGGACGCGTACTACAAGAACTACGCGGAGTTGCCGCTCGAGCGGCGCCGCCGCATCAACTGGGACCATCCGGAATCGATCGACTGGGCGCTGCTGGAAGGGCAGCTGGCCGAGCTGGCGGCGGGCCGGCGGATCGAGAAGCCGGTGTACGATTTCGTGCAGCACCTGCGGAGTCCGCGGCAAGTGTCCGTGCCGCCGGCCGACGTGGTCGTGATCGACGGCATCCTGCTCTTCGTGGAGGCGGCGGTCCGGGATCTGTGCGACGTGAAGGTGTTCGTCGACGCGGACGCGGACATCCGGCTCATCCGACGCATTCGGCGCGACATGGCCCGGCGTGGGCGGCCGCTGGAGGAAATTCTGGATCAGTACGTGAAGACGGTGCAACCGATGCACCTGCAATTCGTGGAGCCGAGCAAACGTTACGCGGACGTGATCGTGCCCCGGGGCGGGCACAACGCAGTGGCGATCGGAATGATCGTGGCGCGCATCCGGCAGCAGCTGGACGGGGCGGGCGTGTGACCGACGCGCCCGCCACCGGGGCCCGCGTGCTCGTCGTGGACGACGAGGCCGACATCGTCGCCCTCGTAGCGTTCCACCTGGCGAAGGCCGGCTATCGCGTGTCCACGGCCGCGACCGGACCCGACGCGCTGGCTGCGGCGCGCCAGGAGCGGCCGATGCTCGTCGTCCTCGACCTGATGCTGCCGGGCATGTCGGGGCTCGACGTGCTGCGCGAGCTGCGCGGCACCGAGAGCACGCGCGACATCGCCGTGCTGCTGCTCACGGCGCGGCGCGAGGAGCAGGACCGCATCGAGGGGCTCTGCATCGGAGCCGACGACTACCTCACGAAGCCGTTCAGTCCGCAGGAGCTGGTGCTGCGCGTGGGGGCGATCCTGCGCCGCGTCACGGCCGCCGGCGTGGGACCCGGCGACGTGGTGACGCACGGGCCCATCGAGATCGACCGGGCGGCGCACCGCGTGCGCGTGAACGGGCAGGAGGTGGAGCTCACCCCCACCGAGTACCGGCTGCTGCTGCTGCTCTACGAGCGCCGGGGCCGCGTGCAGGCCCGGTCGCATCTGCTGGAGACGGTCTGGGAGGCAGCGCCGGACATCCAGACGCGCACGGTCGACATGCACGTGCAGCGGCTGCGCGCGAAGCTCGGCGAGGCCGGCGAGCTGATCGAGACGGTGCGCGGGTTCGGCTACCGGTTGCGCGGGCCGGCCTGGCGCGGAGCGTGAGCCTCACCCGGCGGCTGCTGCTCGGCTCCGCGGTCGTCATCGTCCTCCTGGTGACGACGATCCTCGTGCTGGGCGGCCAGCGGCTGCGCGGCGACCTCGAAGCGGAGACCGCCCGGAACCTCACGCAGTCGGCCCGACTGGTCGCGCGGATCTGGCAGCCCGGGATGGATGCCGATTCCCTGGCCGACTCTGTCGGTGACGTGCTGGACTGCCGGGTGACGCTGATCGACCGGGACGGCACCGTGCGGGGCGACTCGAGATTCACCGCTGCGGCCCTGCGGCGTCTCGGGAGTTATGCGAAGCGCCCGGAGATCGCCGAGGCCCGAGCGATGGGCAGCGGCATTGCCCGTCGAGTGAGTGCTACCGGGGGCGACGAGGAAATCTACGCCGCCGTGCGCGCCCCGCTGGGCTTCGTCCGGGTGTCGGTGAGTCCGGACAGCGTCGATGCGCCCCTCGGGGGTGCCAGGCGGGAGGTGTTCGTCGCGGGGCTCGTCGCGCTGGTCGCGGCGTTCTTCATCGGTGCGCTGTTCGCGCGAGCCGTCTCGCGGCCCGTGGTGGAGCTGCGGAACGTCGCCCGCGCGGTCGCCGACGGGGATCTCACCCGCCGCCCCCGTCTCAATGCACCGGGGGAGATCGGCGACCTGTCGGCGGCGGTGCACCGCATGACCGAGCAGCTGGCCGGACGGCTGGCCGCGCTGCAGTCCGAGGAGGCACTGCTGCACGCCACGATCGAGGCGCTCGACGAGGGTATCATGATCGTGGACGCCCGCAACCAGGTGGTGCGCCTGAACAGCAGCGCGCGCCGGATGCTCGCCGCCGCCGAACAAGTGCCCTTCCCGGCCGACCGGCTGCCGCCGGTGCGCGTCCTCCGGGAGTGCCTGCGCACCGCGATGGCAGGAGCGTCCACCGACCCGGCCGAGATCGAGCTGGACGGGCGGATCCTCGCCCTGGTCGGGCGGCCGCTGCCGGAAGGCGGGGCCGTGCTGGCGCTGCAGGACCTCACCGCGCGGCGGCGCCTCGAGACCGTGCGGCGCGAGTTCGTGGCCAACGCCTCGCACGAGCTGAAGACGCCGCTCACGGTCGTGAGCGGCTTCGCCGAGACGTTGGTGGATCCTGACCTGGCCCCGGAGGATCGGCGCCGCTTCTCGGCGATGATCCGCAGCAATGCGCAGCGGATGCAGCGCATCGTCGACGACCTCCTCGACCTGTCGCGCTACGAGTCGGGGGGCTGGAAGCCGGAACCGCGCCGGGTCGACGTCCGCCAGGTCGCCGCCGACGTCGTGGGCAGCCTCGACCGGGCCGCGGGGGCCAAGCGCCTGGAGTTGTCCCGCGACATTCCCGACGAGGCGGCCATCGTGCGCGCCGACCCGATCGCGCTCCGGCAGATCCTGGCCAACCTCGCCGAGAATGCGGTGCGCTACACGTCGTCGGGCTCCGTCACCGTGTTCGCCGCCCGGGAGCCGGGCGGCGTACGCGTGGGCGTGCGCGATACGGGAATCGGAATTTCGCCTGAGCACCTGGACCGGATCTTCGAGCGCTTCTATCGCGTGGATGCCGCCCGATCGCGGGAGGAAGGCGGCACCGGCCTGGGACTCGCGATCGTGAAACACCTGGCGGAGGCGCATGGTGGTTCAGTGAAGGCCGAGAGCGCAGCCGGCCAGGGGAGCACGATCAGCGTTCTCTTTCCCGACGACGGGGACGGATCCGCCGCCTGACGCCTTCGGGAATCCGTTGCACCGTCGTGCCCGGGGAGTGACAGCTTCGTTGCCGTCCCGGGCGTGACCGGTGACAGGGTCTGGCTAGTCTCCCGGGTGATGCAGACCCCACTGCTGGTACGACTCGCCGAGCGCGATCGCGATCTGTACTTCCGCTGGGCGCTCACCGAGCGATCGACCCGGGCGCTGCGGAACGCGCTGGTGGCCGTCACGCACACCGGCGGCGTGTGCAGCAGCATCGCCCTGGCGTCGCTGCCGCTGCTGGGCATCCGCCCGCTGTCCGAGGCCGGGTGGAAGCCGATGGCCGCGCTCGTCGTGTCCCACCTCATCGTGCAGCTGTTCAAGCGCACGGTCGGTCGCCCGCGCCCCTCGCACACGCTCTCGTCACGCGTCGCGATCGCCGAGCCCGATCGGTTCTCGTTCCCGTCGGGGCACGCCGCGGCGGCGATGTCGATTGCGGTCGTCTATGCGGTGACCTTCCCGGTGGTCGCCGTGCCCGTGCTGCTCGGCGCGACCGCGGTGGGACTCACGCGGGTGTTCCTCGGGGTCCACTATCCCGGGGACGTGATCGCCGGTCAGCTCATCGCCGTGGCAACCGCGCTCGCCGTGCTCGCCCGGTGACCGGGGCGACCGCCGAAACCGGGTCGGCGGCCGACGCGCTACCGGAAGCAGATCGGGCGGCCGTCGAGCGGGTGATGCTTCATGTGCCGGCCCCGCAGCCCGGGCTCAGCATCGGCACGGACGCACTCCCGCCCGTCCTCCGCCCGCGGGCGCGGCGGGCCGTGCTCGACATCACCGAGTTCTATGGCGAGACCAGCGGCGGCGTGCGCACCTATCTCTTCGAGAAGGCGCGCTACGTGCAGGCACGGACCGACCTGCGGCACGTGGTCGTGGTGCCCGGCCGGCGCGACGCGATCAGCGAGACGTCGGGGGTCCGCTGCTACCGTCTGCGCGGCCCGCGCGTGCCCACGCAGGCCCCCTACCGGTTCATGCTCGCCACGCGCTCGAGCCGCCGCATCGTCGAGCATGAGCAGCCGCACGTCATCGAGGTCGGGAGCATCGGACTCGTCCCGTGGATCGTGCATCGCACGGCCCGGCGCGCGGGGGTGCCGCTCGTCGCGTTCTACCACAGCCACCTGCCGCGACAGATCGCGCCGTCGGGCCGGCGGGCTCCCGTCCACCGCCGCGCCGGCGAGGCGCTGGCCTGGCACTACCTGCGGACGCTCGATCGCCATTTCACGACGACGATCGTCGCCTCCGACTACGTGGCCCGCGAGCTCGCGGCCGCGGGCATGGACCGGACCACGCGGGTACCACTGGGCGTGGACCTGACGCTATTCGACCCGGCACACCGGGACGCCGCCACGACCACCCGGCGGCTGGCGGGACTCTCGATGCGTCCGATCGTGCTCTACGTCGGGCGGCTGGCGCGCGACAAGGAACTGGAAATGCTCATCGACGGCTGGCGGCTCGCCGAGCGCTCGACGGATGCCGAGCTCGTGATCGTGGGCGACGGCCCCCGGGCGGCGCTGCTCCGCGCGCGTGCCGAGGGGCTGCGCGTCCGGTTCGTGCCGTACGTGGGGAACCGGCTGCGGCTGGCCCGTCTGATGGCAGCGTCCACGCTCTACGTCGCACCGAGTTCCACGGAGACCTTCGGACTCGCCGCGATCGAGGCGCTCGCCAGTGGGCTGCCGGTGCTCGCCGCCGACACCGGCGGCGTGACCGAGCTGGTGGAGCGATCGGGGGCCGGCGGCCATTTCGAGACGGGATCGCCCGGGTCGGTGGCCGAGGAACTCGTCCGACTGCTGCAGACCGATCTGGTGACGCTGGGCCGGCGCGGCCGTGCCTACGCCGAGCGCGAGCACGGATGGTCGCAGGTGCTGGCGCGGCTGTTCGCCGTGTACGACGGGCTGGCGGCCGCATGAAGCTACTCGTCTCGATCCACGACGTAACGCCGGCGCTCGAGCGCGACGTGCGGACGCTGTGGGACCTGTGCGCCGAGCGCGGCATCACGCCCGCCCTGTTCGTGGTCCCCAACTGGCACGGGGCGTGGCCGCTGGACGAGTATCCGCGCTTCTCGGCGTGGCTGCGCTCCCGGGCCGCCGAGGGCGCGGAGATCTTCCTGCACGGAGAGCGCCACGATGAGGCGGGGCTGCCCCGGACGCTCGGCGACCACGTGCGGGCATTCGGCGCCACGGCCCGTGAAGGAGAGTTCCTCTCCCTGGACGAAGCGGCGGCCGCCGAGCGCATCGAGCGGGGCGTCGACTGCCTGCGCCGCGCCGGCCTGCAGCCAATCGGGTTCGTCGCCCCGGCGTGGCTGGCGCGTCCGGGCACCTATCGCGCCGTGCAGCGGGCCGGGCTCGCGATCAGCGTGGACGTCGACGTTATCCGGCTGCACCGGCGCGCCACGCGGCTGGCGGCTCCGGTCATCCGGTGGAGCG
>JBJKRG010000194.1:0-3789 GCA_046704805.1 Gemmatimonadaceae bacterium | reverse complement strand
GGGCTCGAGGGCCCCGCCCTGCACGACGACGCGCGCGCCGACCTCGGTGGTGCCGAGATGGAACCGCACCGACCTCCGTGGGCCCAGGGGCGCCGCCGCCTCCGCCAGCAGGCGCACATCCGCGCGGATCGCGCGCGCCGGCACCCAGGCGCCGTCGGTTACGACGACGTCGCCCCGGCAGATCTCGTCCACGTCGAGGCCGGCGAGGGCAACCGCGGTCCGCTGCCCCGGCTCCGCACGGTCGGCCGGCCGACCGTGCACCTGAATGCCCCGCACACGTGCCCTCCGCCCCGAAGGGAGGATCCGAACTTCTGCATCGGCCGAGAGAGTACCCGACCACGTCGTCCCCGTCACGACCGTCCCGGTCCCGCGGACCGTGAAGGCGCGGTCGATGGGCAGGCGGAAGAGCTCGTCGGCTTCCCGCACCGCTACAGCGCGCAGCGCCGCCGCCAGCGCGGCGCGCATGGCGTTCAGTGCCTCGGCGTCGCCGGGCGAAACGCGGACGATGGGGGCGCCGTCGAATGCCGTCCCGCGAACCAGCGCCCGTACCTCGTCCTCGACGAGGTCGATCCAGTCGGCGTCCACCAGGTCGCACTTGGTGAGGGCGAGCACGCCTCCCGCCACGCCGAGCAACTCGAGGATGGTCAGGTGCTCCCGCGTCTGCGGACGCACACCGTCGTCCGCCGCGATGACCAACAGGCCCACGTCGATGCCGCCCGCGCCGGCGAGCATCGTGCGAACGAAGGCTTCGTGCCCCGGGACATCGACGACCCCGACAGTTCCGACGCCGTCGAGCACGAGCGGGGCGAACCCGAGCTCGATGGTGATGCCGCGACGCTTCTCTTCGGGCAGCCGGTCGGTATCCACACCGGTCAGGGCGCGGACGAGTGTCGTCTTGCCGTGATCGATGTGTCCCGCAGTGCCGACGATCATGTGCCGTTCCAGCTCCCGCGCTCCCAGAACTCGTAGGCCCGGAGCGGGCGGCCGTCCACCACGTGATGCAGGAGGAACTCGCGCAGCAGCCGCTGGTGGGCACGGGCAGCCTCCGGCCCCAGGGACGGCCCGTCATGCCCCCCGGTCCACGCGCTGATGGCGAGTCGCGCATCGGCGGGGAGGCGCCGCCCCGCGGGCGCGCGGCGCGCGCACCGGTCACAGAGTACCCCGCCGGCCGCATGGTCGAACCGCGTTTCGGCCGCGTCGTCGATCGGCGTGTGGCATTCCGCGCAATCCGTGAGCGCCGGCATGAAGCCAAGCGCGGCAATGACGCCCCAGGCGCCGGCGAGCGTTGCCGCCCGGGCGCGGCCGTGCCCGGCCGCGCCAATGCCGTCGAGCGCAGCGGCCACGGCGTCGAAGAGCGCAGGATCGGCGTGCTCCGTGGAGAAATGGAGGACCAACTCGGCGATCGTCGAGGCGCCGGCGAACCGGTCGAGGTCTTCGCCGAGCGCCGGCCGCGACGTGGAAACGTCGAAGCCGGTCATCGTATCGAGGTCCCGGCCGGGCCTGGTGGACAGCTCGACGGTCCCCTGCGCGAAGAGATTGAGCGCGCTGCCGAAGCGTCGCTGCGAGCGGCGGGCCCCCCTCGCCAGGGCGGACCGGACCCCGCCCTCACGGGTGGCGAGCCGGACGATACGCGACGATTCGAGATAGTCGAACGCGTGCAGCACGATGGCATCGCTCACCAGGACGGGCATGCCGGAAAGATAATCCGGCCCGCCCGCCCGGCTGCTACATCACGACGCGCACCCCGGCGAGCACCGTCCGGCCGGGTGACAGAAAATTGAACACGGTCTGGTAGTCCGCGTTCGTGAGGTTCTCCACGCGGAGGGTGAGCGTGGTGCCGCGGTCGTCGGGCCCGCGAGCCAGCGGATAGGATGCCCCAACATCGACGCGCAGAAAGGCGGGCATGGTGACCGGAAGCGCCGGATAGGACCGGAAGTCGCGGTCCGCCCGTTGCCCCACGTACATCCACCGCAGATCGACCGACCCGCGGGAAGCCGAAGCGGCCTGGAGGCTCGCATTCCAACTCGTGGTGGGCCGACGGATGAGCGGCTGGCCGAGGTGGTAGAGACCGCCGCTGGTCGTGTCGAAGCCGGCTGTGAGCACCCGGGTCTGCAGATGGGTCAGCCCGAAGCTGGCCGAGAGGAACGAGGCCGGCGCGGCGGTGACGGAGTACTCGATGCCGGCCGCCCGGGCACGCGCAACATTGCAATAGCTGTATCCGCAGGCGGTCGTCCCGCCCGTGTAGTCGATCAGGTCACGGAAGAGCTGTGAGAACACGGTGGCGCCGAGCGTCACCCGCCCCGCAAACAGCGACTGATCGATGCCGCCCTCCCAGCTGAGCGCATGCTCGGGACGGAGCGACGGATTCCCGGTGACGTAGCCGGTGGAGAAGTTCTCATAGAAAGTGGGCGCGCGGAACGCGGTGCCCACGCTGGCCCGCAGACGCGTGCCGCCCGCCGTGACGTAGTTCAGCCCGGCCCGGTACGTTGCGAAGGTCCCGAACTCCTGGTTGTCGTCCAGGCGTGCCCCCACGACTGCCGTCAGCGGAGTCGGCCGTCTCCACAGCAGTTGGGCGTACACGGCGCGGTTCCGCCGGTACGCCGAGAACTCCGAGGTGTAGGGGACGCCGCCGTAGACGGACTGCGACTGGGAGTGCTCGTCGGCCGCCGAGAGCGAGGCGCCGAGGGTGACGTTCCCCCGCCCTTCGGCATCGCGCAGGATCAGGCGCGCGTCGGCGGCGTGCCGCTGAATGTCGTCCATCGACAGGGTCTGGTCGCCGCCGGCCGTGTCGGGACGGTCGGTGGTGCCGCCGTTGGTCCCGTCCGAGGTGAGATCCACGTCGAGCGAGGCGAGTGGGGAGAATGCGTGTTCGTAGGCGGCGCCCAGCACCACGCCGTCTCCGGCGTCGAAGGCGTTGTGGTCGACGACCTGCCCGCCGCTGTTCGTGGGATAGTGATACCGGGAATCCGTGTAGCGCAGCGTGAGACTCAGACTGTCGGCCTGATCGGGACGGAAGTCCGCTCTCCCACTCACCACGTTGTCGGTGAAGCGGTTGTTGAAGCGATAGATGCCGTCGGTCTGGTGGCGCGACACGGAGAGGGAGTACCCGGCGCCGGCCCCGGCCTGCAACGGAATGCCGCCCCGCACGGCGACCGACGCATCGCCCGTGCCGTAGCTGCCGCCGCGCGCCGTGAGGTCGATGCGTGGCGGCGTGGTGCCGCTGCGGGTGAAGATCTGCACGACGCCGCTCACCGCATCGGCGCCGTAGAGCACACTCGCGGGCCCGCGCAGGATCTCGATGCGCTCGATGTTGTCCGTCGTGAGCGATCCGAAGTCGAAGGCTCCTCCAGGGTCGTTCACCGGGACGCCGTCCACGAGGACCTTCACATAGTCGCTCTGCCCCCCACGCAGGAAGAGCGAGGTCAGTCCGCCGAACGACCCGTTCCGGGCGACCATGACACTGGGCGTCGCGGCCAGGGCATCGGCCACCGACGTGATGCCGAGCGCCCGCAGCTGTGCGCCGGTAATGACGGTCACCGCCGCCGGGACGTCGCGTTCGGGAATCGGCGTGCGGGTAGCGGTGGTGACGACGGGACGGACGCGCGCGGTGTCGCGCGTCTGCGCCTCGAGCGGCCACGCAGCGACCGACGCGACAGCAAGAATCGTGAGGACGGCAACAACTCGGGTCATCGGTCAGGTGGTCGAAGGGTGAATGGGGACGCGGCGTGGGTCGGGCCGCGCAGCGGCACGAGGGCCGGTGCCCCGACGGCTGGATCGCGCGTCACGACG
>JBJKRG010000193.1:0-3357 GCA_046704805.1 Gemmatimonadaceae bacterium | reverse complement strand
GTGCTGGACACAGCCGTGAATCCACGCGTGCGATTCGCCCAGCGCACCCGCTGAATGTCGGTGACGCGCACGAAGGCGTCGATGTCGTGCACGCCGCGCACGTTCGCGGCGTTCACGGCCCGCAGGTAGAGCGGCCCGTAGTGATACGACGGGAAGTACGGCTCACGCGGGCCGAGCGGAAACCAGGCTTGGACCCCGGCGCCGAACGTGCCACCGCTCACGAACACGACCAGCGCCGGCGCGTAGTACGGTCGTGGCGTCAATGGTCCCGGGATCCAGCCCCACGCCCCGCCGATGAACGCCCAGCGGCCGTAGTGGAACGGCGCGAATCCCCACGGCTGCCGATCGACCCAGACCCATCCCCACGGATGGACCCACACCCAGTAGCCGACCCGGTACGGGATCCAGCCCGGCGCGACATTCGCCGGATACCAGACGGGACCGAAGTCCGCGGACACGACCCAGCGGCCGTACTGGTCGAGATCGGCGCATCCGGGGATGTCCGCGCTCACGTACTGGCTGCACGGCGCGGCGAGGGCCCGGCGGTCCCGGTCCTGGCTCCAGCGGTCGAACGCCGTGAGTGCCGGCGGGGGCGCTGCGTCGGCGCGGATCGGACTATATCCGGAAAAACTCATGGTCTGGCCGGTGCCGATCTCCTGCGACAGGCCGGGGCCGAAGGCCTGCGCACTGCCCTCGTCCACCGTGACGACGGTGTAGTCGGTGCCCAGCGGAATCTCGAACCGGTACGATCCGGGAGCGTTGATCGTGATCGCCGCGTTCGGGGTGTCCACCTCGAGCGTATCACTCCCGGGCAGCCGATACACGGTGAGACGCATGGTGCCCTGGGAGAGCGCGAATTGCCCGACATGGTCGCTGAGGTCGGTGACCGTGAAGTCCGTGCTGTCGGCCAGCCGCACGGCGAACGAGCCCACTTCGAGCTCGAGCCGCGCGTCGCGTCCCGTGAACAGGCGGTCGCCGGTCGTGATCGTGGAGTTCACGGCCGGGATGCTCCATGTGTCGATTCCCGCCGGTTGCAGGGAGACGGCCCCGACGGCGACGCTGAGGCGTGCGGCCCGCGCCGGGGGGTCGTCGGCATCGTTCTGTGGCGCCGGCTGGGCGCGCAGCACGAGCGGGATGAGGGTGAGGGCGAGCCAGATCACACCGGACGCGGCGCGTCGCGGTGTCAGGCCGGTGTCAGGTTGTGGCGTCATCGGACGCTCCGCTATCGAAGTGCCGCGGGAATCACGCCGGCGCGGGGTTGCGCCGCCGGAGGTTCCAGCGTCGTGGAGATTGTACCCACGGGCGCGGCGCGTGTGTCCGGAGATTCCCGCCACGGCGTAAGCATCGCAGCCAATCATGTCTGCGGGAACATCGGGGGGCGTTCGGTGCGCCGGAATGGGCGCAAGTCAAGATGCCGCAAAGGGCTAGCTTGGCGAAGGCCGCTTTCGGAGGCAGATTCCGGATTGATGCAGGCGTGGTGGCGGGTGTAGTTTCGGGTCATTGTTGCCAGAGGTGCACGGGTAATAGTTTGGTGCGTGACGGTGTGCTCGCCCGCCCTGGGGCGGGCGCGCCGGGGCCGGAGCGGTGTACCGGTCCGAGGAGAGGCAGCAGGTTCATCCGCCGTTCGTCGGTCCTTTCTTACCTTCAACCCCGCCGGCATGCGCGTCTGTCTGGTTACACCATATGATCTTTCCTATGACGGTGGCGTCAACCGACACGTGATCTCTCTGGCGCAGGCACTGCGGTGCCTGGGCCACGACGTCCGGGTGCTCGGCCCTGCGAGCGGGGCCACACCCTCACGCTGCGACAGTCTTCCCGGTGTCGTCCCGGTGCGGGCGAACGGGTCACGGGCGCGCGTGGGCCTGCTGGTCTCGAAGACGGCGGTGCGGCGCTATCTGAGGCGTGGCGGGTTCGATCTCGTCCACGTGCACGAACCCTGGGTGCCGGGGCCCGGTCGGACGGCTGTCCGGTATGCGGCCACGCCGGTCGTCGGGACATTCCATACGTTCGCCGAATCCGAGCACGGCATGGTGACGTTCGCCCGCCGGGCCCTGGCCCGGCCGCTGCGGCGGCTGACGCTCGGGATCGCCGTCTCCCAGCCGGCCGCGGAGTTCGCGCGCCGCGTGTTCGACGGCGCGCTCCACGTGGTGCCGAACGGGATCGATCCGTCCGCGTTCGCGAGCCCGCACGTCACCGGGTGCCCCGAATGCACGGCGCCGACGCTGCGGGACGAGGGCCCCCTGCGCCTCCTGTTCGTCGGCCGGTTCGACGAGCCTCGCAAGGGGCTGCGCCATCTGCTCGCCGCCGTCGCCCTGCTGCGCGAGCGCGGCCGGGCGATCGATCTCCGCGTCGTGGGACATGGCGACCCGGTGCCGTTCGGCGATCTCGCCCGGCGCTCAGGGGCGACCTTCCTCGGCCGCGTGGACGATCAGGGCCTCGCCGACATGTACCGCTGGTGCGACGTGTTCTGTGCGCCCTCCACCCACGGGGAGAGCTTCGGCGTCGTGCTCATCGAAGCGATGGCGAGCGGCCGACCGGTCGTGGCCAGCGACATCCCAGGGTATCGCGATGCCACCGCTGGGGCCGCGATTCTCGTTCCACCCGCCGATCCGGAGCTGCTGGCCGCGGCCATCGCGCGCGCGGCCGACGACGAACGACTGCGGCATCATGCGGTGCACCAGGGATGGCAGCGGGCGCACCAGCTGGCGTGGAGCCGCGTCGCCCTCACGATCAACGGACTGTACGAGGACGCCGCGGCAGGCGCAGCGCGGAGCGACGCCATCGGCGTACCGGCGTGACCGATCCGGCTCCCCGGATCGCACCGTTCGAACGGAATGGGGCGCTTGAACACGTCATCCTTCCGATGGCCCGCTTCCTCGCACGGTGGTACTTTCGCGCCCGCGCGTTCGGCAACGAGCGGATTCCCGCCGATCGTCCGGTGATCTATGTGGCCAAGCATCCGCGCACGTTTCTCTATATCGAGACGGTGATGCTGGGCCTGTTCACGTTCTGGGACAACGATCGGCCGGCGATTCGCGTCCTCGAGAAGACCGGCACATCCATCCATCGGACGCCACTCCTGGGATGGATGCGCCGGCATGTGAACGCCGTGCCGGCCACCGAGGAGCACGCGCTGGCGGCGCTGGCCAACGGCGAGTCGCTGCTCATCTTCCCCGGCGGCGCGCGCGAGTTGTATGGTCCGCCGGACGTCCTGCGCTGGGAGGGCCGGACGGGCTTCGCACGACTGGCCATTCGTGCCGGCGTGGACGTGCTGCCCTTCGCGATCATCGGCGCCGACCAGCAGCACCCCCGTCGGCTCGCGCTGGGACGCGGCAGCATCTGGCTGCCGCCCGTGCC
>JBJKRG010000192.1:0-7195 GCA_046704805.1 Gemmatimonadaceae bacterium | reverse complement strand
ATCGTCAACCGTCACGTACTCACCGCGAGGAGCCCGCGATACCATGTCCAACCGACTCGAGGGAAAGACCGCGCTCATCACCGGCGCCAGCTCCGGCATCGGCCGCGCTACCGCCCTCGCCCTGGCGGGTGACGGGGCGAACGTCGTCCTCACGGCGCGGCGCCGAGACCGGCTGGAGGCGTTGATACGCGAGATCGAACGGGCGGGGGGCCGCACCGCGGTCGTCGCCGGCGACGCCCGGAGCGAACAGACGGCGCTCGACGCCGTGCGTGCCGCGACCGGCTCGTTCGGCCGGCTCGACATCCTCGTCAACAATGCTGGCGCCGGCAACTACAAGAACCTCGTCGATACGAGCGCGGACGAATACGACGAGCTGATGGACACGAACGTCCGATCGACGTTCCTGTTCACCCGCCATGCCGTGCCGGTCATGCAGCGCCAGAAGTCGGGCACGATCCTGATGATCTCGTCGGTCGCCGGCGTCTACGGGTTCGGCGGCGAGGCGGTGTACTGCATGACGAAGTTCGCGCAACGCGGGTTCGCGCAGGCCCTGGATCGCGAGCTGCGCCCGGACGGAATCAAGGTGGGGGCCATCTGCCCGGGCGGCGTGAAGACGGAGTTCGCCCTGGGCCGCGGGCGCACGCCGGAAGGGGTGGCCGAATCGGCCATGCTCGATCCGGAGGACGTGGCGCGCGTCGTGCTGCTGGCCTGCACCCAGTCATCGAACTCGCGCGTCATCGAAGTCCGCATGCGGCCGATGAGCGAAGGAATCGCCTGAACCCGGACGTCGGCTGACCCACCTGTCTACGGCAACCGCCAGATGTCCAACACGCCAGTGGTCTTGTGCGCGTTGGCGTCGCCCTCGGGCAGCGCAATGTGCCCGTCGACGACGATCGGACTGTTCCAGTGTCCGCTGCCACAGTCGAGCGTCGCGACGTGCTGGCCGGTGGTGGCCTCGTACACGCGCAGCCCGCCGCTCGGGTCGTACACGAAGACCAGCCCGTCCACGATAACCGGACTCGTGCCCCCGTACGGAGCCTGCCACTGCAGCAGGAGCTGCTCACCGTCGAGCATCCACGCCGCGGTGCCCCCATTATCGGCGGCGATGAGCCACGTGGCCCCGCCGGTGCTCAGCACCGCTGGTGCGGTGAACAGACGTTGGCCGGACGGCGTCGGCACGTGAGATGCCTCGTCGTCCTGGTGGGGCGTGGTGCCGCGCATCTTCGACCAGTCCAGCACCCGGATGATCGCGTCCTTTCCCCCCTGGGCAATAAGGCCGCCGCCCAGGAGGACCGGCGACGAGGAGCCGAGGTCCGCGTCGGTGGCGTCGAGCTGTGCCGTGTTCGCCGGCGTGTAGTTGCCAAGAAGGTGCGTGGCGGTCGAGTCCAGCTCGAGCACGGCGTCCCCCCAGTTGGTCGCTCCGTCCCAGAGCCCGTTCCCGGTCGCCACGTAGATGTCGCCCGTGGTCGAATCGATCACGGCGCCGGCGCGCCCCCAGATGGCGGAGTCGCTCTCGGGGCACGACGTCGGATCGATGAGTCCGGACCGGTTGCTGCAGAGCGAATTCCACACGTGCAGGAGCTGCCCGGTAGCGCCATCGAGAATCGCCACGTGGCCCTGGTAGGGGGGCGCATCGCCGATGTAGCCGCCGGTGGTGGCGATCACGCGCCCGTGAAAGAAGTTCAACGCCGAGGCGATCTTCTCCCGCGTCGGCAGCGTCGTGATCGAAGTACGCCAGATGACGTGCCCGTCGGCGACGGCGAGCTTCTGGATGTAGCCGTCGGGCGAGGCCGCATAGATCGCCGCGCGTCCCGGATCGGCCACCGGCGTCGCCGTGGTGATGCGATACGTCCCGGCGAGCTGTGCGTAGCTGGACGGCGTGTATTCCCACAGGATCGCGCCGGAGTCGGCATCGACGGCGATCGTCTTCCCGTACGACGTGGTGACGAAGAAGACGTTGTGGGCTCGACCCCCGACCTGCACGCCGTGCAGGTAGATCGCCGAGGCGTCGACCGTGCCGTCGAGCGTCACCTGGCGGCGCTGCATCGAGGCCACGTTGGCGGCGGTGACGCCCATGGACACGCTCGGCGCCCCGGAGGCGGCTACGTCCCATCCGAACCGCATCCAGTCGTGAGTGCTCGTGGAATCCATGACGCCGGTCGTGTCGCTGCCCGCGGCAGCCGTCGCATTCCCCGGCGTACAGCTCAGGAGTGCCGTACACACCGTACCGCCGGCGAGCAGCCTGGCGATCCAGGCCGCGCGTCGCATGCCCGTTCCCTTCATCGCTCCATCCTCCGTTGCCGCCCCGGTCCGCACGTTGGTCCGGATCTGCGGGCGCTCCCGTTGATCGTTCCGTGCCCCGCGGCGAATGTCAATGGGAGATGACGTTTCCTCCCCGTATCCTGATCATCATACCCGATCAGTGGCCGCGCGCGCTGCTGCGCGCAGCGCTGCGCGAAGCCGGCTACGATGCCGTGGGCGCGCGTTCGGTACATGGCGCGGTGCGGCACGCGGGGCCCGCGCCTGGTCGAGGCCCGGTGGCGCTCGTCGTGCTCGATCACGACGCGGTTGCGGCGGACCCGGACGCGTTCGACGCTCTCATGGCGGCGTCGGGAAGGCCGCCCGCGATTCTCGTGGCGCACGCCACGCGCGAGCCGCCGGCTGGGCCCTGGGCGCGGATCGTGCGGCGTCCGCTCTCGGTGCACGAGTTGGCGGCCGACGTGGAGACCATGGTTCCGCTGGCGCCGGAGCTGCGGCATCCGATCGATTCGCGCACACGCTGAGCGGGGTCTGCGCCGCGTCGCGGCACGCGGTGCGCGATCGACCTACAGCGTGTGCACGCTCTCCCGACAGCCGGCGGGCCAGATTCGGCCGATCGTCCGGGTACATGTCGTCGACCTCGTCGATGCGGCTCGTCAGCGCGTTCGCCTTCGCCTTCCTGGCGACGACCTGTCACCGTGCCCGGCCGGACGCCCCCCGACCGGTGGCGGTGCGGGCCGGCGAACGAGGCGCGGCCGTCATCCCCCCGCGCCCCGCCCATCTGGCGTCGGCCGCGGTCGCGAACGCCGCCCACTCGGTCCGCGGGGTCGTCGATACCCTCGTCGTGCACCGCCCCGACTATACCGAGCTGCTGCACGCATTGGCGCGCTACCGGACGCTGGCGGCGGACACGACGATCCCCGCCTTCCGCACCCCGCCGATCCTGCCCGTGCGTCCGGGAGATACGCTCTTCACAGTCGCGCGGCTCCGCGCCCGCCTCGTCGCGCTCGGAGATCTCCCGGACATGTCGGGCCCGGATTCCGCGGACCGGTACCTGGGCCCGGTCGTCGACGCGGTCCGGCACTTCCAGAGGCGCCATGGGATTCCGGACGACGGCGTCATCGGCCTCGAGACGGCGACCGAGTTGGCGACACCCCTCGCCCAGCGCGTGACGGAGATCGAGCGCGCGCTGGAGCAGATCCGTCTCGAGCCGCCGATCGACAGCGGCCGGTTCATCGTCGTGAACGTTCCGGCGTTCCGTCTCTTCGCCTACGATGGCGTACCCGGGGACACGGCGCCGGCCCTCGAGATGAAGGTCATCGTCGGCCGTGCCGCCCGCACGCCGACGCCGTCACTCGTAACGCGGATCGAGGCGCTGGATTTCTGGCCCGATTGGGACGTGCCGAGGAGCATTCTCGTGGACGAGATCATCCCCGCGCTCGCGAGGGACACCGGCTACCTGCGCCGGCACGACATGGAGCTGGTCGGAGCGGAGGACCGCGCGCTTGGCGACAGCGTGACCCCGATCGTGATCGAGAACCTTCGCACGGGGAAATGGCGGGTCCGACAGAAGCGCGGCCCTGCCAACGCACTCGGCCGTCTGAAGTTCGACGCACCGAACCCGCAACACGTGTTCCTGCACGACACGCCGGAGCGCGCACTCTTCGAGCGCACGCGGCGCGATTTCAGCCACGGCTGCATCCGGCTCGAGGACGCGCGAGCGCTGGCGATCTGGGCGATTGCCGGTGACTCCACGTGGACGGCCGACAGCGTCGACGCGGCGCTGGCGGGTCCGGACTTCCGGCGGGTCCCGCTGTCCCGTCCCATCCCGGTGATCGTGGAATACCTGACGGCGCTCACCGGCCCCGACGGAACGACCTGGTTCGTCCGGGATATCTACGGTCGCGACACGATTCCGCAAAACGGATGGTGAACGGCTTCAGATGTTCCGCGGCATCGCGTTGAGAGGCATGCGCTGAGCCATTAGCTTTGAAGTATTCCCCGACAATCCGTGAGGCCTTCTCTGACTCGTGCGTCCAACCGCCTGAGCGCGGCCCTTCTCGCGCTCGCGATCTGCCTGCCGGCCGGCCGTGCCGCGGCCATCGCCCCGGGGCATGCCCCGGCCGCGACGGCTCCGGTGCCTGCCCTCGATTCCGCCGGCGTCGCGGCCATTGAGCGCTCGGCGCAGCGCGCCGGGCTGCGGCCGGGCGCGCTGCAGGCTGCGCTCCGCGGCTACCGGGAAGCGTTGAGCGCGGGGGTCGTGAAGCGGCCGATCCTCACGGTCATCGACTACACGCTGCCGAGCCACGAACGGCGGCTCTGGGTGCTCGACCTGGCCGACGGGAAGGTGCTGGCCCGCGAGTTCGTCGCGCACGGCCGTGGGAGCGGGGCCGACGTCGCCGACCACTTCTCGAATCGCGACAACAGCTACGCCTCGAGCCTCGGCACGTTCGTGACCGGCAGCACGTACGACGGCAAGCACGGCCTCTCGCTGCGGCTCGAAGGGCTGGACCCGGGCATCAACGATCACGCCATGGAACGGGGGATCGTCGTGCACGGGGCGTGGTACGTGAGCCGCGAGATGATCCGCAAGTTCGGCCGGCTGGGACGGAGCGAGGGATGCCCGGCGCTGAGTGAGAAGGTCGCCACCCGCATCATCGACCTGATCCGGAACGGATCGGTCCTCTACGCCTTTCATCGCGCCGCCTAGCTCGTAGCAGACGCGACGCATCGCGTCCCTCACCCGGCGCCGGCGTCCGAAGCGCCGTCCCTCGCAGTACCTTGTAACGCCCGGGGACGTGCCGCACCCGCATCGTCGGCCACCGTCGTCCCGGACCCGAACAGGGAGCACGCACGCGATGGCCTGGGAATCGAACGGTTGACGTCAGCTTCGACGCAGAGCACGGTCGGGATCGGGGACGGCCCCGGAGCGCGCGGGGGTCTGTCCCACGAGGCACGGATGGTGCTGCTCCTCATCATCGCGAGCCTCATCGCGCGCATCGTGCTCGCAGCCGTCATCGGGCTGGGTGTTGATGAATCCTACGAGGTCGTCGTGTCGCGGGCGCTCGCCTGGGGCTACTTCGACCATCCACCACTGTCGTTCTGGATGGCGGGCGTGCTCGGGAAGCTCGCGCACAGCGAGAACCGCGTGCTGCTGCGGCTCCCGTTCATCGTCACGTTCGCCGGCACCACGTGGCTGATGTTCCGGCTGGGCGCGCGGCTGTTCGGGGAGCGCGCGGGGATGTACGCGGCGCTCCTGCTCAACCTCGCGCCGGTGTTCGCGCTCAGCACGGGCGGCTGGATCCTGCCGGATGGGCCGCTCGATTGCGCGATGGTCGCCGCGGCACTGGCGCTCACCCACGTGCTGGTGGCCGACCCGGGCGAGCGCGTCTGGCGGTGGTGGCTCGTGGCGGGCGTGACCGCCGGCATCGCGCTCATGTCGAAGTATCACGGCGCGTTCCTGCTCGCCGGCACGGGCGTGTTCCTGCTGACCCGGCGCGAGGCGCGGCGGTGGCTGGCGCGGCCCGAACCCTACGTCGCCGGCGTGCTGGCGCTCGCGTTCTTCGCGCCCGACCTGTACTGGAATGCGGTACACGGATTCGCCTCGTTCCGGTTCCAGGGCGCGCGGGCGATCCCGACCGAACGCCACCATTTCACGGCGCTGCTGCAGAATCTCGCCGGGCAGGCGGGCTACCTGTTCCCGTGGATCTGGGTGCCGCTCGTGTATCAGCTCTACCGTGCGCTGCGGATCGGCCCCCGCGACGCTGCACGCTGGCTGCTGGTCTGCCTCGGCGCCGGACCGGTCTTCGTCTTCACGCTGGTCTCGCTGGGCGGCAATCCCGGACTCCCGCACTGGCCGGCGCCCGGCTATCTGCTGCTGCTGCCCCTCGTAGGCGATGCGGCGGCGCGACTCGAAGGGCGAGGCGCGCAGCAGCGCTTACGGCTCCAACGCTGGCTGGCGGCCGCGGGCATCGTCCTCGTCGGGCTCACGACGATCGCTGCCAGCGACGTCGCCACCGGGTGGGTGTCGCGGGTCGCGCCGTCGCTGTTCACCCACGGTGATCCGTCGCTCGAGGCCTACGATTGGACGGGGCTTCGCGCGGAGCTGGCGGACGCCGGCCTGCTGGGCGATTCGTCGCAGGTGGCCGCGGCGTGGAACTGGATCGGCGCCGCGAAGATCGGCTACGCGCTGGGCCCGGGAATTCCGATGCTCTGCCTCAGCGATGACCCCCGCAGCTTCTTCTATATGAACAGACCGGCACGTTTTCTCGGGCATGATGCACTGATTCTCGTTCGGGAGCCGCTGCCGGGTCGCGGGCCGACCCCGGGCGAAGTCCTCAGTCGGTACGCACCGTATTTCCGCTCCGTGCAGTCAGCGGGCGCGTTTCCGATTCGCCGTGCCGGGCGCGTGGTGCTCACCATCGATGCCTATCGGGCCACGGACATGCTGAAACCGTACCCCGCGCCGCTGCCGCCGTAGGTGCCGGCAGAGGACGTCGCGCCTCGACAGGCCGGTCGGGCAGCGCGACATTCCCACCGCCCACCCTCTCCACGGCCTGCCAATGCCACGTCCCACTGCCGGCCGACCGGCCATCCTCGCCTGCGTCCTCCTCGCCAGCGCCCTGCTCGCGGGCCCGGCGCTCGGGCAGAAGCAGAAGCCGCCGCCGCGCGCGCCCGGCGCGCCGCCCGCCGTCGCCACGGCGCAGTTCGATACCACCCGCTCGACGATTCCGTACTTCCCGCTCGGTGAGTCGCCGCTCGCCCTGCGTGGCAGTGTCCGTCCGGGCATGTTCGTGTCCGCCGTCGGCCGCCGTGCGATTGCCATGGGCACCGAGGACGGACGCCTCGAGCTCTGGTCGTGGCCCATCAAGTGGCTCCACGACTTCGAGCTGTCGTTCCGCGTGCCGAAGTACACGCAGCCGATCCGGGGGCGCGA
>JBJKRG010000191.1:0-4460 GCA_046704805.1 Gemmatimonadaceae bacterium | reverse complement strand
ATCGAGCTGGTAGCCCGTGCCCGCGTACAGGTCCGCCTCCGCCTTCTCGAAGGCCAGGAAGCTCGGGCTGGAGATGTCGCGCGAGACCTCCTGCTCGATGGCGCCCTTCTCCAGGTCCCAGTCCTTGCTCGTGAGCAGCGCCCCGCGCATGCGGGCCGCCTCGATCCTCAGCAGGACCCCCAGGTAGGCCGACGGCGCCACGAAGAAGAACTGCGTGGCGTCGTTCGTCGTGAAGGCGTTGTTCTGCCCGCCCATCTTGCCCGTGATCTCGTTGAGCTGCGCGCCCGTGAGCCCCTTGCTGTCCCGGAACATCATGTGCTCCAGCGCGTGCGCCGTCCCGGGAAAGCCCTTCGGCGTCTCGTAGCCGCCCGCCAGATACGTGATCTCCGTGGTCACCATGGGCGCGAGCGGGTCGTGGACGATCACCACGCGCAGGCCGTTGCCGAGCGTATCGCGCAGCACCTCGGTGGCGCCCGCCGACGCCGTCGCGGCCACCTTCGGCCGGCCGGAGCACGCCGCCACAGCCGCACCGAACGCCAGCGCGAGGGAGAGAGAGCCGAGCCGACGCGAGATCATCATTCCGCCTCCGTGAACCGGGGAACCGGCCTACGTCTTAGCTCCGCCGCCGTCGCGCGGCAAGCCCACCACCTGCGGAATCCGCAGCTCCGCGACTGCATAAACCGCAGTGCCGCGCGGCCACAGAAATATAAAATATTGCACCGCAGTGACTTACGTCGGGCACGGTTTCTGCATTGGAGACGCCCGGGTGCGAGGAGCATGCTCGAGCCCGGACCCTTCACGAGGACCATGGACATGAGACGGATGATCATTGCGGTCGTGGCGCTGGTGGTGGCGGGCGCAGCCACCCTCGCCTTCGTGCTTCGCGGCGCGGATGCGGTCCCGACGTACCGGTTCGTGCCGGTGCAGCGGGGCAACGTCGAGTCGGTCGTCACGGCGACCGGCAACCTGAGCGCCGTGCAGACGATTCAGGTGGGGACGCAGGTCTCCGGTCAGATCGCGGAGCTGTACGCCGACTTCAACGATCACGTGAAGAAGGGGCAGCTCATCGCGCGGCTGGACCCCACGCTTCTGCAGCAGGCGGTGCAGTCGGCACAGGCCGACCTGGACAGGGCGCATGCGGACATGGAGCAGACGCAGTTCCTGGCCGCCCAGGAGCAGAAGCTCTTCGACAGCCAGGTGGTGACGGAGACGCAGAATCGGACGGCTCAGTACAACGCGGCGGTGTCGAAGGCGGGCTACGCGTCGGCGCAGGCGGACCTGGACAGGGCCGTGCAGAACCTCAAGTACGCGAACGTCTACTCGCCGGTGGACGGCGTGGTGATCGAGCGGGACGTGGACGTGGGTCAGACCGTGGCCGCGAGCTTTTCGGCGCCGCAGCTGTTCCTGATCGCCGCGGACCTGTCCAAGATGCAGATCCTGGTCTCCGTGGACGAGAGCGACATCGGCCAGGTCAAGGACGGCCAGAAGGTGACGTTCACGGTGCAGGCCTATCCCAACCGCACCTTCAACGGCACGGTGTCGCAGGTCCGCATGCAGTCCACGACCGTGCAGAACGTGGTGAACTACACGGTGGTGGTGAGCGTGCCGAACCCGGACGGCGCACTGCTGCCCGGCATGACCGCAACGACCACGTTCGATGTCGCCGAGGCGAACGACGTGCTGACCGTGAACAACGCGGCGCTCAGGTTCCAGCCCACCGCACGGATGGTCGCGGAGCTGCGTGCACGCATGGGCGGGGGGCGCGACAGCGGCGCGGCGGGCCGGACGGCGGGAGACAGCACGCGCAGGAGCACCGGCAGGTTCGGAGAGGGCATCTTCGGCGCGCGGCGGAGTGGCGGCATGGCCGGTCGAGGCAATCGCGCGACGCTGTGGTACGTGGACTCCGCGGGCCGTGTCGCCGTGGTCCGGGCCCAGACGGGACTGACGAACGGACAGGTCACGGAGATCTCCGGACCCGACGTCCACGAAGGCATGCAGATCATCGCGGGCATCCTGAGCGGAGGCTCCGCGGCGGCGACGACGACGAACCCGTTCCAGCAGCAACAGCAGCAGCGGGGCGGCTTCAGGGGACGCGGAGGATTCTGACCATGGCGGGCGAGACGGCGGTCATCCACGTCGAGGACCTGAAGCGCGTCTACAGCACGGGCAAGACGGACGTGCACGCCCTGCGCGGCGTGAACCTGTCGGTGGAGCCCGGCGAGATGGTCGCGGTCATGGGGGCATCGGGCTCGGGCAAGTCCACCCTGATGAACATCATCGGCTGCCTGGACCGGCCCACGAGCGGCGGTTACTGGCTGGACGGCGTGCGCGTCGACGGCATGAGCAAGAACGAGCTGGCGGACATCAGGAACCAGAAGATCGGGTTCGTCTTCCAGGGATTCAACCTGCTGGCCCGCACCACCGCTCTGGCCAACGTGGAGCTGCCGTTGCTCTACGACCGGACCGGTCGACACCTGAAGACCGGGCCGCTGGCGCTGGAAGCGCTGCAGCGCGTGGGTCTGGGCGACCGCGTGGAGCACGAGCCCAGCGAGCTCTCGGGCGGGCAGCAGCAGCGCGTAGCCATCGCCCGCGCGCTCGTCACGCACCCCGCGATCCTTCTGGCCGACGAGCCCACGGGAAATCTGGACAGCCGGACGTCGGTGGACGTGATGTCGCTGTTCCAGGAGCTGAACGACCAGGGCATCACGGTGATCATGGTCACGCACGAGCCGGACATCGCACGGTACGCGCGCCGCGTCGTCGAGCTGCGCGACGGCCACATCATCCGGGACGAGCCCGTGGAGGGCCGGCACAACGCCGTGAGGGACCTCGAGCAGCTCGAGCCCATCGACGTAGAGGACTGAGATGAACGCGTCACGACTGATCGGCATCGCGTCGGGCAGCATCATGAAGAACAAGATGCGCACCCTGCTGACGATGCTCGGCATCATCATCGGCGTGGCGGCCGTCATGGTCATGGTGGCCGTCGGACAGGGGGCGAAGGACCAGATCCAGCGCCAGATCGACAACCTGGGGACCAACCTCATCGTGGTCACGCCGGGCGCGAGTGCAGCAGGCGGCGTGAGCCAGGGAGCGGGCACGTTCGTCCGCCTCACCATCGCGGACGCGGACGCGCTGAAGCAGCAGAGCACGCTGCTCACCGGAGTGTCGGCGATGATCGTCGCGCCCGTGCAGGCGATCGGCGGCGTCGGCAACTGGCGCACGATGGTGAACGGCGTGTCGACCGACTACGCGTCCATCCGGGACTGGAGCGTCGTGTCCGGCCGCCTCTTCGACGACACCGACGTGCGCGGCATGCGCAAGGTGGCGGTGATCGGTCAGACGGTCGCGCAGAACCTCTTTCCGGACCAGGATCCGGTGGGCGCCGAGCTCCGGCTGCGCAACGTGCCGTTCGAGATCATCGGCGTGCTGGCGCCCAAGGGGCAGACCGCCTCGGGCAGCGATCAGGACGACGTGATCCTCGTGCCGTACACGACGGCGCAGACGCGGCTGTCCGGCCACCAGTTCATCCCGCAGATCCTGGCCAGCACCGCCTCCAAGGCGGAGATCCCGGCGGCGCAGCAGGAGGTCTCGGGGATCCTGCGAGAGACCCACAAGCTCGCGAGCTACGAGAACGACGACTTCACGGTGCGCAACCAGAACGACCTGGCGGCGGCCGCGCAGGGGACGACGGAGGTGATGACGCTGCTGCTCGCGGCGATCGCCAGCATCTCGCTCCTGGTCGGCGGCATCGGGATCATGAACATCATGCTGGTCTCGGTCACGGAGCGCACGAGGGAGATCGGCATCAGGCTCGCCATCGGCGCGCGGGGTGGTGACGTGCTGCTCCAGTTCCTGGTGGAGGCCGTCGTGATGTGCATGATCGGGGGCGCCATCGGCATCCTCGTGGGCTTCACGGGAGCCGCCGTGCTGCACCGGGTCACCGGCTGGGGCACGGCCATCGCGCCCGGGATGATCGCCATCGCGATCGGCTTCTCGGCGGCCGTGGGCATCTTCTTCGGGTTCTATCCCGCGCGTAAGGCCGCGGCCCTGGACCCGATCGCGGCCCTGAGGTACGAATAGGGGCGAGCAGGGATCATGTTCGCGCGCCTGGCCGCGACGGTACCGGAACGGCACATTGGGAGGGCACGCGGCGGCGACGCCGCCGCTCCCTCCGTTCCATCCGCCATGAAACCGTCCCGCATCGCGCGCTGGGGTTGGCTGGCCACGACGTTCGCGCTGGGCGCCGCACTGCTCGCCACGGCTTGGGCGGGACGCCGGCGCGCCGCCGACGCCCGGGCGGCCCTGAATCGCGGCCAGGGCGAGGTACTCCTGGGGGCCGCACGGGAGGTCGTGCGCGTCACGCCCCGCGCGGCGCTGGACTCCGCGCTGGACTCCCTCGTCGCACAGCACCGGGCCGCCGGCCTCCGCTTCGTGGCGGTCGTGGAGCTCCGCGGCAA
>JBJKRG010000190.1:0-27127 GCA_046704805.1 Gemmatimonadaceae bacterium | reverse complement strand
CTGCTGGCCCGGGCTGCCCTGGCGGCCCGCCTGCCCCTGCGCGCCTGCCTGAGCCGTCTGCGGGCCCGCCTGCTCCTGCTGCTGGAGCCGCTGACCCACCGACTGCAGACCCTGGACGAGATCGCGCATCCGATCGAGCGCCTCGGCCCGTTGCTGCTGGGCACTTTGCCGGCCTGCCGCCGTGGAGGCCTGCTGAAGCTGCTTGCCGAGATCGGCAATGTCGCGGCCGATCGGGTCCTGCTGCTGCCGCAGATACGGAGCGGGCGCGGTGCGGGCGGCGTTCTGCGACATGTAGCCAAGGCGGTCGGCCGTGCCGCGCTTGCGCAGTGAATCGGCGGCCGCGGCGATGTCGCGGGACGCCTCGGGCTGGTCGCGGCGGTTCTGGAGTGCCATCCGGTCCAGGCGGCTGGTGAGTGCCCGGACGGAGTCGCCCATCGCCTTCTGCTCGCCGGCGATCTGCTGGCGCAGCGCCTGCTGCGGCGATGCACCGGTCTGGCCCAGCCGGTTGATGTCGCTAGTCACCCGCTGCTGCTGGTTGGCCAGCTCCCGCTGGGTGCGCATGGCGTCCTGAATGTCGCGTCCGGCGCGCTGGCTGCGCTCGCGGTCCACGAGACGCCGGGCGGCGTCGAGCTGCTGGAGCGCCTGCTGCGAGTTGGCGGCGCCCTGCTGTCCGCGGTCAGCCGCGGCGCGCCGCATGGCGTCGGCGGCGTTCTGGAGGCGGCGCGCCGCATCGGCGAGCGTCTGGGACTGCTGCTGCTGGGCCAGACGCTGGAGCTGCCGGGCCGTCTGCTCGGTCTGGTCGGCGAGCTGGCGCTGATCGCTGCCGGACGACGAGCCGGCCGCGCCCATGCGGCTCAGGCTGTCCGCCTTGCGCTGGGCGCGCATGTCCTGCTGCTGCTGGCGGGCGGCGAGCTGCTTGAGCTTCTCCATCAGCTCGTCCACCTGCTGCTCGGCCTGCTGCCGCTGTTGCTGCTGCTGGGTCTGGCCGCGCTGCACCGTCTCGTACTGGTTGCGCAGCTTGTCCTTGTTCAGATCGAAGATGTCGGCGAGGTCCTGGGCGTTGGCGCCGCCCCCCCCACCGCCGCCGCCCCCACCACCTTCGGACACCTGGACGTCGTGGAACACGGCTTCGGCCCGCTGGAGTTCCGTCAGGGCGCGCTGCTCGCTGGGGAGCGCCGAGTGCGGGCTGCCCGAGGCGAGCTGTTGCTCGGCGGTGTCCATCGGTGGTGCGGCGTGGCCCAGCAGCTCCGCGATCTTCCGGAACCCGCTGTCGCGCGCCGCGATTCCGCGCTGGACGAGCTGCTGCGCGAGCTGCGTCGTCTGCTCGCGCAGCTTCTGCTGGGCCAGGCGCAACGTCGCCAGGTTCTCCTGCAGATCCTTCGCCGCATAGGTGGCGCTGTCGCGCGACAGGTTGAACGTCGCGGCGACGATCTCCCGCTCCTGCTGCGAGAGCCGGCCGGAGTTTCCCTGTCCCTGGCCGCGGCCCCCGCCCCCACTCTGGCTCTGCCGGTAGTCCTGCTCGTACGGCCGCACGTTCAGGAAGTAGATGTCGCTGGTGGCGGTCTGCGGCCCGTTCACGGCGTCGTTGTCGGTGGCGCGGGCGAAGTACGAGACGACGTCCCCGGGCTGCAGACTGTCGTCCTCGAGCATGAAGGTGTACCCGGCCGACATGTCGCGCGGCGGATGCGCCGTCGCCCGGCTGAGCGGGACGGTGTGGTCGGGGCCGCCGTTGATCGAGTACACGAGGTCCAGCTTCGCCACGCCATAGTCGTCCTCCGCCTTGGCCTGGGTGTACACCTCGTCCACCGACAGCACCCGTTCGTCGCGCCCCGGCTTCGTGAAACTCACCGTGGGCGGCCGGTCGGGAATGACGTCGATGTTGTAGTCGAGCGACGCCGTGGTCATGTGGTTGTGCGGCGCCTGCAGCTCCACGCGGTAGAACCCCGACCGGGTCACCCGCAGCATCGCGATCAGCGAACTGTCGGCCGTCGGCACCAGCCGCAGCGTGTCGCCGCTGTCCAGGATCAGCCGCCCACCCTCGGCGGGCACGGTGGGGGTCACGCGGACGCGTACCATCGTTCCGGGAGGCGCGGCGATGTCGCCGGTGCCGTTCACCGTCTGCGGCGGCAGGTGGGTGTAGGCCGGGTACCGGTACTGCAGGTCCACCTGCCGCACGTAGGGCAGGTTGGCCACGTCGAGATGGAAGGTCGGCGACCGGACGCCGCTCGCTTCCACGACGTAGTCCATCGCAGCGCCGACGTCGAACAGCCGGAATGCGTAGGCGCCGGTGCTGTCCGGCGCCATCAACAGCCGCGTCCAGCTCGTCGAGTCGGTCGAGCGCACGACGAGCTCCACACGGTCCGACTGGAAGCCGCGCAGAGTGGCGGTCACCAGCTGATCACCGCCCTTCGCCACCGTCGCGTTGCCCGGCGTGACCTGGATCGAGAACAGCGCCGCCGGACTGGCCGCCCGCCACGGCGCGAGCGACACGCCCATGCCGTAGCGCAGCGAATAGGGCCCGACGAGCAGCGCGATCACAGCCGTGGCCAGCACGGCCGCGAACACGGCGCCCGTGCGCGTGAGATCGGCGGCGTCGACGCGCCGGCCGTCGTCCAGGGTCCGCACCCGCTCGAGCGCGGAACGCATGAGCCGTGCGGCGAGCGCGGGCGAGAGCGCGGCCCCCTCGTTCCGGGCCGCGCTCACGTCCACGGCGGTCATCAGCGCGCCGTCGAGCCCCGGGTCGTGCTCCTCCAGATAGAGCGCCACCTCGGCATCCCGCGGATTGCGGCGCAGGGGGAGGATCAGATAGCGCACCACGAGCGCGACCACGGCCGCCAGGGCCAGGACGCGAGTGATCATGGCCGGAATCGTCGCGTAGCGGGTGGCATCCATGACCCAGGCGGCCACCGCGAGCACCACGAACCCGGCGACGAGCGTGATCGTCGCGCCGTGCAGCAGGCGCTTGAGCCGCCACCGGGTGCGCACGTCGCGCACGATGCCGGCCAGCCGGTTCTGTTCGGACGGGACTCCGTGTACGCTTTCCATGACTCAGGCCCTCCCGCGCACGCCGTTCACCCCGCCGCCCGCGACAGCCGGTTCGACAACACCGTCTCGACGGCCATCACGAGCAGCGCGCCGAGCAGCAGGTACCACCAGATGCGCTCATGCCGCTCCATGTCCCGCGGCGTGGCACTGCTGGCCACCGACGCACTGGCCGCATCCGCGGCGCGGCTGGTGACGGCGGCGATCAGCTCCTGCGGGTCGAGGTGCGAGAGATTCGACTCCGCCGGATCGACGTTCACGGCAATCGGCCGGCCGCTTCCGATGGCGGTGGCCGCTCCGCGCAGTTCGTAGAAGCCCGCTTCGTTCAGTTCGGCCAGGTGGTCGCTGCCCGTGGCGTGCAGGCGCGTGACGTGGCCGGACGGGGATTCGAGGATGAGCGCCGGACCGTCACCGGCCGGCGTGGTGCGAGCATTCCTATTCTGGAACATGGCGGTGAGCTCGCCGTGGCGCGAGAGGTCGAGCACGTCGCCGGCCGTGAACGATTGCCGCGGATCGGCATAGCGCCCCGCGTACTTGGCCAACTGCTGGATGAACGGGAGGTACACCGGCTGCAGGGGCAGGTCGGTCCAGTACTCGTCGAGCGTGGACCCCCAGAGGAGCACCTTGCCCCGTCCATCGGCCCGCTCGACCAGCGCCGGCGTTCCGTCGTCCATGCGCGCCAGCACCCCGCTGTCTCCCGGCACCGAGAGGGCCCGATAGCGAAACATGCGTGTGGTGGTGAAGTCACCGCTCCGCGGCGCCTGGAAGATCTCGAAGATGGGACACGAATAGTCGACCGCCGCGAGCGTGCCGCCGGCCGTGCTAGTGCGATCCACGACCGGTCCCACGTGCGCCGGCAGCAGTTTCCGCCACGCCGGCGCCCAACTCGCCGTCTGCTCGTCGCCGGGCACGAGGAGCAGTCCGGTGCCGTCCGCGACCAGGGCGCGCAGCCGTTCGCCCAGAGTGCCATTGGGGGGCGCGACCTCGTTGAGGATCACCAGCGAGCGCCCGGCGAGATCAGCCGGCCGCAGCGCCGAGATCGTCTTCACGTCGACCGCGAAGCGCGGCCGGTTGCCGATGCGCAGCGCCTGGGTCAGATAGAGACTCTGATTGCGCCGGGCGTGCACGGGATCGACGATGAGCACCGAGACGGCTTCGTCCGGCGCCAGGGTGAAGTAGAACGTGTCGTTCGCCCTGAGCGCATCGTGCGTGATGCGCACCGACCCGCGCGTGGGCGTGCTCGGGATCGCCTGCGGGGAGAAGCGCACCTGTGCGGCTCCCGACGGCGGCACGGTGACCGGCCGCGTCTGGATGTCGCGGCCGCCCAGCGAAAGCACGGCGTCGACGGTGCGTGGGGCCGTGCCGAGGTTGGTGACGCGGGCGGCCACGGTCACGTGGTCTTCCTTGCCGCTGGTGCCCCGGTCGGTCGTCACGCCGGTGACCGCCAGATCGGCGGTGTGCGGCTCCGACACGTCGACGGGGGTGACGACGGTGCCCGCCGGCAGCTCGATCGCGTCGTGCGGGTTCCATCCCACCTTCTGGAAGTCGCTGATGAGCACGACGTCCCGCCGCGGCAGGTTGGAGCCGCTGAGGATCTGCGCGGCGAACTTGAGCGCGGGCGCATACCGGGTGCCGAGCGAGGTGACCCGGGCGTCGTCGATGGCGCGGTCGAGCCGACCGTGATCGCTGGTCGGCTCGGTGACGGCGGTGGGGTCGCGCGCGAACAGTACGACGGTGGCGCGGTCGGCGGGCCCCAGGTCGCGCACGGCGGCATGGGCCGCGGCCACGGCGCGCGTCCAGTGGTTGCCGTACCCCATGCTGTACGACTGGTCGAGCAGGATCACCCGCTCCCGCGCGCCGGCAATCGCCGGGCCCGGCGCGACGGCCTTCCGGACGAACGGACGCGCGAACGCCATCACCAGGAGCGCCAGGGCCAGGCAGCGCAGCGCCAGCAGCAGCAGGCGGCGCAGCTTCTGCCGGCGCACCGACTGGTAGGGGATCTTGTGGAGGAACATCAGCGACGGAAACTCGACGACGACCTTCCGCTCGCGGTGAATGAGGTGGATCAGCACCGGAACGGCCAGCGCCGCGAGGCCGGCGATGAACGCGGGGGCGAGGAAGCCCATCAGCGCACCCGGGTGTAGCGCTGGCGCGCCAGCAGATAGGTGAACAGGGCCTGGTCGAGCGGCCGGGAGGTGTCGAACAGCGCGTAGTCCATGCGCTGCTCCCGGATGCGCTGCTCGAGCTCGGCCACGTGTGCCGAGACGAGGTCGCGGTACTGGCGGCGCAGGTATTCGGGCACCACGGGCATCCGATCACCGCTCTCGACGTCCACGAAGCTCGTCGCATCGACGAACGGGAACTGCAGCTCGTCGCGATCGAGCACGTGGAACACGATGATGTCGTTGCCCCGTCCGCGCAGGTACGCGATCGCATCGAGCACGTCGTCGGGCTCCTCATAGAAGTCCGAGATCAGCACGACGATGCTCCGGCGCCGGAGCGACTCGGCGAGCTTGCGGAGGGGGTTGCGGAGCCGCGCCCTCGGTTCGTCGGTCGTGCGGGCCGGCGCCGCCCGGTGCGGCGTGCGTCCGGCCCGGTCCAGCGCGTGGAGCACGAGCTGCAGGTGCTTGGCGGTGCAGGGCACGTAGTCCACGAGATCGCGATCGAAGGCGGCGAGGCCCACACGGTCGCGCTGGGTGCCGGAGAAATAGCTCAGCGCCGCCGCCAGGAAGCACGCGTACTGCAGCTTGGTGACGCCGTCCGGGCCGGCACTCGCGCCCCGGTACTGCATCGACGGCGAGACGTCGAGCAGCACCATGAAGTTCGTGTTGGTGTCGGCCTCGAACTCCTTGACGTAGTGGCGGTCGCTGCGCGCGAACAGGCGCCAGTCGATGCGCCGGATGTCGTCACCGGGCATGTACGCCCGGTGCTCGGCGAAGTCGGTGGACGCGCCGAGGTGGGGCGAGCGGTGCAGCCCGTTGATGAAGCCCTCCACGACCACGCGCGCGAGCAGCTCGAGGTTGCCGATCCTGGCCAGAACGGCGGGGTCGAGAAGACTCGTGGTCGAGAGTGCGGGGGTGGTCATGCCATCCCCGACCTCGGCGGCTTCACTGCCTCGAGCAGCCGGCCGATGATCTCGTCGGTCGAGACGCGCTCCGACTCGGCGTGGAAGTTGATGAGCACGCGGTGCCGCAGGACCGGCTTGGCGAGCGCGCGGACGTCGTCGAAGGTCACGTGCGAGCGCCCCTTCATGAGGGCCCGTGCCTTGCCGCCGAGAATCAGGTGCTGGGGGGCGCGCACGCTGGCGCCGTACGAGACCCACTGCTTGATGAAATCCGGCGCGTCGGGCCCGGGCCGGCTGGTGCGCGCCAGGGTCACGGCGTACCGCGCCACGGCATCGGCCACCGGCACGCGGCGCACCAGTTGCTGGAACGCAATCAGGTCGGCACCCGTCACCGCGTGGG
Organism: Gemmatimonadaceae bacterium; assembly: GCA_046704805.1. GTDB lineage: Bacteria > Gemmatimonadota > Gemmatimonadetes > Gemmatimonadales > Gemmatimonadaceae > JAGWRI01. The sequence continues at coordinate 20,621 of JBJKRG010000190.1, read as the reverse complement.
CGAAGCGGTACGACTGGACGGCGGTCGTGGACTGCACGACGGCGACTTCCTGGTCGGCATTCAGGTGGTCGATGATGATCTGGAACATGAACCGGTCGAGCTGTGCCTCGGGCAGCGGGTACGTGCCCTCCAGCTCGATCGGATTCTGCGTCGCGAACACGAAGAACGGCTCGTCGAGCGTGTACGTCTTCCCCTGAACGGTGACGCGGTGCTCCTGCATCGCCTCGAGCAGCGCCGCCTGCGTCTTCGGCGGCGTGCGGTTGATCTCGTCGGCGAGCACGATGTTGGCGAAGATCGGGCCGGGCATGAACACCATGTGGCGCCGCCCGGTGTTCGGGTCGTCCTGGATGATCTCGGTGCCGGTGATGTCGCTCGGCATCAGGTCGGGCGTGAACTGGATGCGCGCGAACTTCAGGTCCAGCACCTGCGCGAAGCTGTTGATGAGCAGCGTCTTGGCCAGGCCGGGCACGCCGACGATCAGGCTGTTGCCGCCGGTGAGCAGCGACAACAGGACCAGCTCGATGACGTCCTCCTGGCCGACGATGAGCTTCGCCAACTCGGCGCGGATCTGATCGCAGCCCGCCTTGAGCCGGTCGGCGAGGGCCAGGTCGTCGGCGGATTCCAGTGCGGGGGTCGAAACGGTCGTAGCCACGGTGGGGTCCGGTTGGGGTGGTAGGCGTCAGTGGGTCAGCGCGTAGATCAGGTAGTTCACGCCCAGCTTGTAGGCCTCGTTCGATTCCGCCACCGGGAACCAGCCCTCGGCCGAGAACTCCCAGAAGTTCGAGACGTCGGTATTGAAGTTGATCATCACCATCAGTCGCTTGTGCGGATCGTTGTCCTGGTAGATGCCGCGGAAGATCGGCCGCCCGCGGTCGTAGTACTGCGGCACGATCCCGAACGAGTCGATGCCGAAGAACGAATGGAAGATCGGGTCCGTCGGCTTGAGGTCGACGATCTGCGCGTTGGGCAGCACGCGGTGCATCTGCGTCGTGAACGTCGACCAGCCTTCGAAGTTGTCCTGAAAATTGTCGCGGAAGTCGTCGAAGATGACGAACCCGCCCTTGAGCAGGTACGCGCGCAGCGACTTCGCCTGGGCATCGGTCATCGCCCAGAAGTCGGCTTCGGTCATGTACGCCACGGGATACTTGAACAGCAGCGGGTCGCCGAGCCAGATGACCTGGCTGGAATCGACGTGGCCGTCGAGCAGCGTCACCGTGTTCATGATGCGCATGAGGTTGCGCTCGGAGTTCGGATAGCCGTGCGCCCACGCGGGCAGCCCCATGTAGTAGTAGCCCGCCTCGCTGTTCGTGATGAAGGCGATGCGCGCGAAGGTGAAGCGGCCGTCGTAGGGGATGTTGTGCGTCGTCGTGTCGGGACGCTCGCGGCCGAAGAAGAACCGCCGCCGCTGGGCGTGCGCCGGCGCGGCGACTCCGCCGACGAGGAGCACGACGAGCATCGCCGCGCGGATGGCCTTCGCGGGCATGGGTGCGCGTTTCATGAGATCGACCGGTCCGGTCATGGTGTCTTCCCTCCGCCCACGAGCGTGAGCAGCAGCTCCTGCGCCCGCGCATAATTCGGCGCCTGCTCCAGCGACCGGAGCACGGTGCGCTTCGCCGCCGTATCGTCACCGGCCCGGTGCTGCGCCAGCGCCAGCTGGTAGAGCGCCCCTGCCCGGTCCACGGGACCGAGCGCCACGATGGCCCGTCGTTCGCGCACGTCCACCCGATGGTCGTTCAGCTTCTCGGCGAGCTCCGCCAGGTGCTGGTGGACGGCGACCTCGAACGGATTGATGTAGAGCGCGTCCGACAGCGTCTGCTCGGCACCCTTCAGATCGCCCGATTCCTCGAGCACGTGCGCCAGCTCGAGCCGCGTCGCGTAATCCGACTCGTCGTTGTCGGTGATGCCGCGCAGGACGGCGACCGCCTTCGCGTACTCGTGCCTCGCCTCGTAGGCGTGCGCCAGCCACGGATACGGCCCGTGGTCGGTGGAGAATTCCGGGAAGAGGGCACGCGCCCGCTCGATGACCGGGATCGCCGCGTTCGTGTCGCGGCGCTGGATGAGGGCCATGCCTACCAGGAGCTGCACGCGGAAGTCGCGCGGCGCGCCGTCGGCGCGCTTCACCAGCGCCGCGGTCGGCTGGCTCGTGTCCACGCGGCTGCTGTCGTCCGAGATGGCCGCGATCTGCGTGGCGAAACGCTGCCGGACGTAGGTCGTGAACCGCGTGTCGAACGACTTCGGGTCGGTGTGCAGCACCTTCCGGAACACCTCCTCGGTGCTCTCGTCGGCGGCGTAGTGCCGGAGCATCGAGACCAGTGCCGAGTCCCCCCAGTCGCGTGCGATCAGGTCGCACACGAGGGAGGCCTGGTAGTACGAGTAGAGCACCTGCTGGGGATAGGCCGGCCGCATGAACCCGTCGTTCATCCGGCTCACGGGCACCAGGCGTCCGCCGAGGAACGCCTGGAGGAACCCGGCGCTCACGTGCGAGCCCCACCCCGGCCGCCCGTGGTGCTCCTCCCACACGGAGAGCCCCTCGGAGAGCCACCGCGGCACGTGGTGCCTGCTCAGGCCGAGCGTGAACGTGTGCGCCAGCTCGTGCCACATCGTCGAGCCCCAGTTGAACGGGCCGGCGTCCTGCGCCGCCGGGGAATCGAAGGCCAGCGTGGTGCCGAAGCTCACGCCGAGCGCGCCGAGTCCCGTCATGCCCACGGTGCGCACCGAGAAGTCGGCGTTCGTGCGGTAGACCTCGATGCGGATCGGCGGCGGCGGCGTGTAGTCGTACGTCGCCTGGAAGGTCTCGTAGGCCTTCTCGGCCAGCGGCTCCATGTAGATCGACAGGATCCCCGACTCGTCCTTCTCGATCATGAAGTGGAACTTCCCGTCGGCGATCTCGTCGTAGTTCTTGAAGGTGTCCAGCAGATCGAGGGTGTTCTTCGTCCACACGTCGTAGGGATCGCCCTTGAACGCCGTGTCGAGGCTCGCCCGCCCGGTCGCGATCTGTCCCAGGCGCAGCTGATTCATGCCGAGCACCGCGTAGGCGTGCCAGGCGCGCGGGTCGGCCCGCACGCCCTCCTGAGCGAAACGCGCCGCGGCGGCGTACAGGCGCACGCGCCCCACCATCTCGGCGACCTGCGTGTAGAACACCGCGTTGTGCGGACTCACCGCTTCCGCCTTCTGCTCCAGCTCGCGGAAGCCCAGGCTGTCGCCGGTGATGTACCGGATGCCCGCCGCCACGGCGAGGGCCCGCACCGAGTTCGGATTCACCTGGAGCGCATGCTCGACCACCCGCCGTGCGTCCGCATACTGCTCGGCGTCCGCCAGCATTCCGGCCTGGAACACCAGCGCGTCGACGTAGTTGGGGTTGACCGCCAGGGCCCGGGTGAGGAGCGAGTCGACACCCGGCTGCCCGTCGAACGCGTGCCGCCGCGCGGCGTCGAGCAGCGTCCGCGGATCCGATGGATTGATGCGCAGCGCTTCCGCGAACGTGGTCTGCGCGTCGGCGCTGTTGTACTTGTCGAGGAACAGTTCGCCGAGGGCGTCGCGCGCGTCGAGGTTGTCGCCGTCGAGGGCGATCGCCCGGTTGAAGGCGCGCACCGCGTCGTGGAACAGATCCGGGTTCGTCTCCCCGAGGTGCTGGACGGCGAGCGCCACGTCGGTCATCTGCGCGCTGGTGAGCTGATCGGCATGCAGGTTGTAGACGTCGATGAAGTGGTCGAACTGCCGGAGCGCCCCGTCGTGGTCGCCATCGGCGTAGCGCGCGATCGCCTCGTTGAGCCGCGCCGTCAGACTGTCCGACGCCCCCGCGGCGACGGCGCGCACGAACGAGCTCTCGGCGGCGGCGCGCTTGCCGCGCGCCATCAGGATCTCGCCGAGCGTGTTCAGCACCTCACGGCCGCCGGGCGCTGTCGACGCTTCGCGTGCCGTGCGCTCGGCGTCGTCGTAGCGGCCCACCAGCGCGAGGGTCCGCGCCAGGGCCCGCCGCGCGGCGATCCAGGTGCTGTCCCCCTTCCGCACGCGCGACAACACGGTGATCGCACCGTCGTAGCGTCCGGCCAGCACGCTGTCCTGCGCCGCCGTGACGGCCGATTGGGCCAGCGCCGGCGAGGCGATCAGAGACAGCGCGGCGATGCACCGCAGCCAGCGCCGGCTCATGGCCGCCTCCCCGTTCCCGGCCCGTGTCCGGAGGGGGCGGTGGTCCCACCCTCCAGATCGCGGATCTCGTGCCCGGTGCGCGCGAGGGCGACCAGCAGCCGCTCCAGCTCCGCGTCGTAGGCGGTGGCCGCCATCCTCGTCTTGCGTGCCTCGAGTGCGTTGACCGAATCGGTGAGCGCGAACCGCCGTGCGTACAGCGTCTTCAGCTTCGGATCGTTGGCGGCGACGGTGACCGCCGCCGCGCCGCCGTCGAGGAAGAACCGCCGCGCCAGCAGTCCATCGCCCGACCGCCCCGTCGGCGCTTCCGTCCCCTTCCCGTCGCCGTTGTCGTCCAGCTGCGCATGCTCCGTCTGCTGGCGGTTGTCATCGGCGTAGTACCGCTCCGTCTGGTGGGTCGCGTACTGGAAGGCCTCGAGCAGTGAGACGCGGCCGTCCTTGTCGGTGTCCGCCCCCTTCTTCGTGAGCGCGTCCACGAAGAAATCGGCGAAGTGCGATTCGTTGCGCTCGTACGCGCTCCTCGTGGCGGTGATCACCACGCGGTTCGGCGCCGAGAAGATGTGGAGCGCGTCGCCGCTGGCGCTCGCCAGATCCAGCACCGCGACGCGCTGCCTGGCGAACGGCGCCAGCAGTCGCTCGTAGTCGGCCGCCGTGAGATCGGGGCCGGGAATGGCGATCTTCGTCTGCGCTTCGGAGCCGCTCCCGTGGCCAATCAACACGAGCACGAATTCGGCGCCGGGGCGTGCCCGGGCCGCCATCCGCCGCATGACAGACTCGATGTCGGCCTTCGTGGACTCGCCGGCGTACCCCGGGGTGCGGGCGGCCGCCTGCTCGCCCAGCCACACCACGTTGCTGTCGGCGACGTGGTACTGCGTGTGCAGGGCCGAGACGAGCCGCGCCGACAGACCGGCGAACTCGCTGGTGTAGCGCGGCTCGCCGCCCAGGCCGCTCACGATGAGCACCTGGGTCTGGGCGGCCGCCGTGCCGGCCGCCGCAGCCATCGTCACGACCAGAGCGGCCAGGTGTCGGGCGCGCATCAGGCGAGCCCCCGCGTGCGGCGGTACGCCCACTCCGCCGAGGCCAGCACCACCAGCAACAGGAAGTTGATCGGCATGTCCCAGAGATCCATCTCGTTCACGACGGTCACGCCGCGCTTCGACATCGCGAGGTCCGCCGGCAGGCTGGAGACCGTGGCCGGCGTGTAGAAGCGCCCGCCGGTCTCCGACGCGATGCGCTCGAGCAGGTCGGCGCGCATCTCGGCGTCCACGAATTCCGAATTGAGATCGGCCACGCGCACGAACGTCGAGTCGATCGCCGTGTTCCCGGATGCGCGGGTCGCCACCACGTGGATGGCGAGCACGCCCTGCTGGTCGGGGGTGAACGTGGCCCGGTACTCCCCATCCTGGTTCACCGTCCACTCGAAGGGTACGTCCTGCGTGGTGCCGTCCGGCCCGGTCACGTGCGCCACCACCTGGGCGTCGTTGGCCCGCACGTAGGCGCTGTCCACGACCTCCGCGGTCAACTGGATCGGAGTGCCCGGATTCACCTGGTCGGCGCCTGCCGTCACCGTGAGGCGCCCCGGCACGTCGTTCGTGAGCTGCCGCAGGAGCTGACGCCAGAACCTGGTGAACGTGGGATCGTCGATGGGGGTGGTGGGGTCCATCTGCCACTGCCAGGTGTCCTGCACCGGCAGTGCATAGGCCACGCCGCGCCCGTAATGCTGGAAGGCCAGCACCGGCTGCGTGTAGTCGGGGAGCTTCTCGCCCGGGTGGCCGGCGCGTCCCCCCTGCGGCACGAACCCCTGCACCAGCGTCACCGCACCGGGCTTCACGCCGTGCAGCACGTTCACCGACGTGACGATGGGGAGCCGCCCCCACCGCGCCACGTTCGCCGAATCGGTGGCTTCGAGCTGCGTGACGGGGTCGCTCATGCCGGCCGGCGTCAACTTGACCTGCAGGTCGGCCAGGAAGCCGGCCGAATCCGGCACCGCCGGTCCGCTGATCACCACCGGCATCACGTCGGCCAGCGGTGTTCCCGTGTAGCCGCCCTCGGCGAAGGCGTGGGGGCCGCCCAGGAAGAGCAGTCCACCGCCGCGCTGGTTCACGAAGTCGGCCAGCATCTGCATCTGGTCGTGCGTGAAGAAGCTCGCCTCGATGCTGCCCAGGATCACCGCCTTGTAGCCGAACAGCTCGTCCCGCGTGGTGGGGAACCCGCCGGCCAGATCGTTGGGCCCGTCGACGTTCAATCGCAGGAACTTGTTCGGCGCCGTCCGCTGCAGCACCACCAGCTGGAGGCTCGAGTCGTCCTCGACGGCCGCGCGGATGAACCGCACTTCGTAGCGGGGCGCGCCCTCCACGTAGAGGATCTTCTGGCGCGATGCCTTCACGTCCACGAGAGCCGTCGCCGTGTTGTTCTGAGTCACCTGCTCGCCGGGCTGGACGGGAATGTGAAACGTCAGCGTGCGGGGGCCGGCATGGTCCATGAGCGCGTGCACCTGCAGCGGCGCCACGTCGCCGTCCGCCGGGAGCGTCACCTCGGTACGGGCGATGATCTGCCCCGCGTCCTCGATCGTGATCGGCACGCGCCGACCGGCATAGCCCCGCTGGCGTACCAGCACCTCGGCCACCAGCGTGCTGTGCTTGAGCACGGCATGGGGCACCTCAACGCGCTCGATCTCCACATCGTGGTCGAACTGCGGGGCCCCGAGCCCCACCGTGAACACCGGCACCTGCTTCGCCCGCAGCCGCAGCAGTTCGTCGCTGATCGGCTGCTGCGAGTTGTCGGCACCGTCCGTCAGGACCACGAGGCCCGAGAGCGGAACGGCCTCGAGATCGCGCCGTGCGGTCTCGATGGCGTCTCCCAGATGCGTCTGGCGCGCGTCGTAGGTGAGCCCGCCCACGCTGTCCACGCGCTCGGCGCTCCCGCCGAACCGGAACATCCGTACCTGGAACCGGCTGCGAAGGGCTTTCAGCAGCGGCGCCGCGCCGCTCAGCTCGCTCCGCACGAAATCCGAGCGCGGCTTGCCGTCGCGGTCGGCGATCTGCATGCTCCGCGAGTCGTCCACCAGCACACCGACGAAATTCCGCTGGGGAACGGCCGTCGCGAGCAGCAGCATCGGACGGAACAGGCACAGCACCAGCACCACGAGCACGGCGATGCGCAGCACGGCCAGCACACGCCGGTCGCGGGGCGTGCTCCGCCCGCGGACGCGCCAGTAGCTGAGCACCGCGGGCACGCCGAGCACCAAACCGATGAGCACCAGCACCACGACGGGGGCGGGCGCGCCGAGGGCGAGATCTCCCTGGCGGAAGACCGACGGCGGATACTTGAACAGAAACGCGAACAGCGCGTGGAGCGCGGTGGACATCTCAGGGTGGGGGGTGACCGATGGGCATGGCAGGACTTCGGGGCCCGCCGGCCGGCCCCTCTAACTAGTACACTTCGCGGGGCCCGTCCGTTGAGTCCCGCCGCAACAATCACAGAACGTTTACGTCGAACACTTTCGAGTTCCGGAGCACCTCACGTGTCCCCATTCCGCCCGCCTCTCACCCCGATTCTGCTCACCGACGTTCAAGCCGCCAGAACGCGGATTGCCGGGACGGCGGTGCGGACCCCGTTGGTGCGCCTGCAGGTCGATGGGCCCCCGGCCATCCACCTCAAACTGGAAACCCTGCAGCCCATCGGTTCGTTCAAGTTGCGCGGCGCCGTGAACGCCGTGCGCCTGCTCCCACCGGAACGGCTCCGTGCCGGCGTTTACACCGCGAGCGCCGGGAACATGGCCCAGGGCCTCGCCTGGGCGGCCCGCGAGCTGAGCGTCCCCTGTCGAGTGGTCGCTCCCGATCATACGCCCGAGACCAAGCTCGACGCCATCCGCCGGCTCGGCGCATCCGTTTCACTGGTCCCCTTCGCCGACTGGTGGCAGGCTCTGGTGGAGTTCGCCGCACCCGGCGAGTCGGGCACGTTCATCCACCCGGGAGCGGATCCCACGGTGATTGCCGGCAACGCCACCGCGGCACTGGAGATTCTCGAGGATCTGCCGAAGGTGGATGCCATTCTCGTGCCCTACGGCAGCGGCGGCCTGGCCTGCGGCATCGCCTGTGCCGCCCACGCGATCCGCCCGGAGGTGAAGGTCTATGCCTGCGAGGTCGAGACGGCGGCCCCCTTTGCCGCCTCGCTGGCCGCAGGCCACCCGGTGACGGTGGACTACACGCCCACGTTCGTGGACGGCATCGGCGGCAAGACGGTGCTCGAGCAGATCTGGCCGCTGGCGCGCGAGGTCCTGGCCGGATCGCTCGTCGTCTCGGTCCAGCAGGTGGCTGATGCGGTGCGCCTGCTCGCCGGCCGCACCCGGGTGATCGCCGAAGGTGCCGGCGCCGCGCCCGTCGCCGCTGCGCTCGCCCACCACCTGGACGTCGAGCGCGTGGCCTGCGTGGTCTCGGGCGGCAACATCGACAGCCGGAAGCTGGCCACCATTCTGAGCGGCGGGATCCCCTGAGCCGCGGCGCCGGAGCCGCCGGCGTTCCGCTCCATATATTCCGCTTCCGGTCCCGACCCCTGATTCCAGGGGATCGGACACTCACCCGCCACCGCCCGCCCGATGCCCGTTCGCTACGTCACCGCCGACGTGTTCACCGACCGCCGCTTCGGCGGCAACCAGCTCGCCGTCTTCCCCGACGCCCGCGAGATCCCCGAGGAGCTGATGCTCCCGATCACCCGGGAATTCATCTTCTCGGAAACGACGTTCGTACTGCCGCCGGCCGATCCCGCGCACACGCGGCGGGTTCGCATCTTCACGCCGGAGCGCGAGATGCCGTTCGCCGGACATCCCACGGTCGGCACGGCGCACGTGCTGGCGCACCTCAAGGAGGTCCCGCTCACCGGCCCCTCCACGCGCGTCGTGTTCGAGGAGGGCGTGGGACCGGTTCCCGTGGTGATCCGCGGGGAAGCGGGGAGTCCCGTGTTCGCGCAGCTCTCGGTGGCCAAGCTTCCCGAATTCGGTCCCCCACCCCCCGCCCGCGACGCCCTTGCCGACCTGCTCTCCCTCCGGCCCGACGACCTGCTCGAAGGCGAGTATGCGCCGCAGGCGGTCTCCTGCGGACTCCCCTTCCTGTTCGTGCCCGTGCGGGACCGCGGCGCGGTGGCACGCGCCCGCGTCCGGCTGGACGCGTGGGAGCGGGTGCTGCGCGACTACTGGACGCGCGAGGTGTTCGTGTTCGCGTTCGACCCCGAGCGGGAGGGGTCTGACGTGCGCGCCCGGATGTTCGCGCCCGGCCTCAACGTGCCGGAGGACCCGGCCACGGGGAGCGCCTGCGCCGCCTTCGGCGGCTATCTGGCCGTGCGCCGCCGCGAGACGGGCGGCACGCTGCGGTGGGTGGTGGAGCAGGGCTTCGAGATGGGCCGCCCGAGCATCCTCCAGGTCGAGGCCGACAAGGCCGGCGACTCGGTCACCGGCGTGCGCGTGGGGGGAAGGAGCGTGGTCGTGTGTGAGGGCGTGTTGACGATCTGAGGGTGCGAGAGGGGCGGGAAAGGAACGATCCGGCGGTTGGCTGTTGGCAGTGCAGCCGGATCAGGGTTTGTGGCTCAGCGTCCAGACGTAGGCCGCCAGGTCGCGAATCTGCGCATCCGAGAAATCGTGGCCTCCCCTGGGCCGCATCGGGAAGCGATGCGTCGGGACCCTGATCGAATCGCGCGGCACGCCGTCGGTGATGATCCTGACGAACGACGCGTAGCTTCCGTCCACGTGCATGTGCTTTGCCGTCGTGAGATCGGGGCCGCCCCGCCCTCCCAGTCCGCCCTTGCCGTGGCATCCGTTGCAGTTCCGCGGCGCGTTGAACAATGAATCACCGGCGGCGACCATCTGGGCCGTCACGCCCGCAGGCAGTCCACCGGCCACTGCGGCGGAGGCGGGGGCGGGGGCGGCCACACTCGCGGAGGCGGCTGCGGGAGCAGGACCCGATGCGGCTGGGGCGGTCTTCGAGCCGCCACAGGCGAACAGCGCGAGCGCGGCGGCGGGAGCGAGCATTGCACGAAGCAGGGTTCGAGCGGCCATCGGCGGATCCGGGATGAAGTGAATTCGTCGGGCGCAAACTTCACGCCCCTTCCCGGGTGGAGCAATCCCTGAGATTGCCGGCAGGTTCACGCGTCCAGCAGACGGTCCGCGGCCAGGACGGCGTTGAGCAGCACGTCGGCCCCGGCGAGCACTGATTCCGGGCGGGAATACTCCTCCGGGGAGTGGCTGACACCGCCCACGCTGGGGACGAAGATCATGCCGGACGGACCCAGCACGGCCATCGACTGGGCATCGTGCCCGGCGCCGCTGGGCATCTCGAGCGGGCGGAGACCAAGGGCGTGGGCGGCTTCGCCGATCGCACGTCGCAGAAGCGGGTCGCTGGGCGCCGGGGTGGTGCGCATGATGGGGGCGAAATCGAACGCCGTGCCGGTCGCGGCCCCGATGTCGGCGGCTTCGTGGCGGATGCGGTCGAACAGCCGGTCGATGCGTTCGGGGTCGAGGTCGCGCAGCTCGAGCGCGCACACTGCACGGCCCGCGATCGCGTTCGGTGCACCGGGGGAGGCTTCGAGACGGCCCACCGTGCCGACCTGGCGCCCGCGCTCGCTCGTCACCACGCGGTGCACGGCGTCGACGAACCGCGCCGCCGCCAGGAGGGCGTCGTGCCGCTGGTCCATGGGCGTCGTGCCGGCATGGTTCGTGGCACCGGTGACCGTCACGTCCCACTGCGCGATCCCGACGATCCCTTCCACGACGCCGATGTCCGCGCCGGCGCGCTCGAGCACGGCGCCCTGCTCGATGTGCAGCTCCAGATATCCGGCGATGCTCCCCGGTGCCCGTCGTATCTCGTCCAGCCGGTCCGGGTCGCCGCCGAGGAACCGGATGCCGCCGGCGATGGTGCCGCCGGCGGCGGAGGCGTTGGCCAGCTCGTGGGCGGGGAGCTGCCCGCTCACGGCGCGGCTGCCGTAGAGCCCGCCTTCCTCGTTCGACCAGACCACGACCTCGATGGGATGGCGGAGAACGCTGCGCTGCTCGGCAAGGGTGTGGGCCACCTCGACCGCGGCCAGGGTGCCGAGGGGACCGTCGAGGTCACCGCCGTTGGGCACCGAGTCGACGTGCGAGCCGAATACCAGTGGCGGGAGCGACGGATCGCGTCCGGGTCGCCGCCCGATGATGTTGGCGCCGAAATCGATCGTGGGCTCGAGCGAGGCGGCCCGCATCCAGTCCATCACCGCAGCGCGGGCGTCGCGGTCGGCCTCGCTGTACGCCGGCCGCGACACGCCGCCCCGGGGGTCGCGCCCGATCCGTGCCAGCGCCGCCAGGCGCCCGCTCAGGCGTTCCCCCTTCACGTGCACTACGGATTGCCGCCCGGCTCGAGGGTGTCGTACAGCGGGTGCGCCGGCGTCACGGCCGGCTCCTGGCCGGCAACGGTCACCGCGAGGATGCGCACGTGGGGATCGTTGGGCAGGGTCAGCGTCGTAGCCCCGTGTGGAATGGCCAGTGTGTACGCGAACAGATACGAGTACTGGTACGCCTCGTTCTGGCCGTCCGGCGTGTGCTTGTGCGACGAGAACCAGGCGACGGGGGCCCGCTTGATGAATCCCGGCATGAGTCCGTCCATCACCTCCAGCATGCGCTGGCGACGGCCGCGCGCGAAGCGTGCCTCCTGGGCCTGGTGTGCCTGGACGACGGGCAGCGTGTCTCCGCCGGCGCTCCGGACGGAGTCGAGACGCGCACGGTACATCGAGTCGGCCCGGGCCCGGAACCGTGCGATGCGTTGCTCCTGAGCCGCCTGCTCCTCCGGCGTCGGCGGCGGCGCCGGCACCTGCTTGAACGTCCGGTCGTACCACTGTCCGATGAAGCCGTCCCAGGCCTCGACGTCGAGCTTCGTGGCCGTTCGCCCGACGCGGAACGTATCGGTGCGGTCCCCGCTGTCCGAGGCGGCCAGCAGGTACACGCGGTCGTGGTCGCCGGCCGGCAGCGTGATGGTCTGCCCCGTAGCGGTGACCGCATTGCGGAGCCCGCTCGCTGCCGGCGCGAGGTGGAACGTGATGCCGTCGTACGGGATCGTATCCGGCAGCATCTCCGCCGCCAGCGCTTCCCCGGCCATGTTGAAGCCGCTCACCGAGTGCGTGCCGTCGTTGCTCGCCACGGCCCGGTCGTAGGTCAGCGCCACCGGCTCCGATCCCGGTGCGGCCTCGCGAGCAGCGGGTGGGGCGAGCGTGACGGCGAAGCTGCGGATGCTGTACGGCGTGAGCGACGTGACGAGGGCGCCGGCCCGAACGGTCGCCGGCCCGACCGGCTGCTCCTGGCCGTTCACCTCGCGGGCGGCGGTCACAGGCGCCGCGAAGGTGAGCCGTACGTCCGGCTGATTCCTGCCGCTCATCTCCGTGATGCGTACGACGTATTCATTGCTCGCCTCGGCATGCTTGAGGGCCATCACGCGCACGCGGGCATCGCTCACCTTCAGCAGCGAGAACGTGCGGCCGAGCGGGCCCGCGTGCTGGTCGGTGGCGAACACCCGCATCGGATCGTTCATGCCGTAGCCCTGCCAGTCCGTCTGTGCCGCCCGCCAGTCGCCCGCGTGCCCGACCAGTCCGTACCGGAACTCGTGATGGCCGAAGTCCTGCGAGGCCTGGTCGGAATACGAGTACCCCTGCCGGCTCAGCCCCGGCGTGCGCAGCAGCGTGAGCCGGATCGTGTTGTCGTTCGGTTTGTCCGAGCCGTTCTTGTCGCCCGTGAGCACCGTGACGCCGTAGGCACCGCTCGCATCGGTGAGATCGATCCACTGGTGCGACGGCACCTCGAACTTTCGCGGGTAGGCGTTGCCGCGCTCGATCGTGCCCACGTCCCAGTTGTACGTCGCCACACTGTCCGACGCGGTGAACGGGAACGTCGCCTTCAGCATCGTCGCCGGCATGTGCCAGTCGATGGCGTTCCGGAACTCGACGCGCCGGCCGGCATCGCCCGCCGACAGGCTGATCGTCTGCACGAACTTCGAGCTGTCGACCGTGCGGGTCACCGTGATCGACACGCGCACCGGGCCGTTCTCGGTCACGTGAATGGTCGCCGGGCCCTGAGCACCCACATACGTGCGCGGTGCGCGCTGCTCGTCGTCGAAGTCCATGTTCCAGGCCGGCCACTGCGTCGGGGTGTCCTCGAGCAGGGCCAGCCGGATTGGCGCCGACAGCAGCTCTCTGTTCAGGGTCTTGTCGAAGATGCTCGACACGTCGCCGGCATCGTCGAGGGTCACGCGGTAGTCCGTGTTCTCGAGCGTGCGCGGCGTGACGCGGAGTGGTGACGGCGCCGGCGCGGCGCCGGACGCCCGCACGTGGTACACGGCATACCCCACCGACGGCGCGCTGGCCACGAAGAGAATCTGCGCCTGCCCGTGGGCCCACGCGTCCATCTGCGCCGGCACGGTCTGCCCGTCGGGACCGACGACGGTCACGCCGGCCGGCTGCGTGCGGAACGGCACCGTCGCCTGGACCACGTCCTGTCGCGCGATGTTGAGCGCGTTGTACACCACGAGCGGGGTGCCCTGCCCGTCGGTGTTCAGCTCGGCGGCGATTGCCTGGCTGCCGCTCGTCATCACGCCCGCGAACTGGTTCATCGCCAGCACGTCGTCGTTCCACGCGAACTCGTAGGCACGCGGCGTGGCCGTGCCGGCCGCGAGATCGTGGAAGTGCGCGCCGAGAGCGAGCACCCACGCCCGGTTCAGCCGCTGCATCGGGTACGCCCGTGCGCCCAGCCAGTCCGCGGCCACCGAGGCCTTCTCGGCGCCGTCCGCCAGCAGCTCCTCCTCGCGGATCCAGCGCTTCTGATAGGCCTGCGAGGTGAGCGAGCCCGCCGAGTGATTCTGCAGCTCCATCTCGCCGTCATAGCTGGGGAGCCGCGTCGCTTCGGCCGGCGTGATGTCCTTGAACATCTGGTCGGCCGTTGCCGAGACGACGTCGAGCGGACCCTTCGTGTTCACGGCCTTCTCCACCCACGCCACCGAGCTGGCGTTGGGCGCGCCGCCCGTATCGCCCGTGCCGTAGTAGTGGTAGTCGGCGTAGACGCCGTACTTCTGGCCGTCGCGGTTCACACGGTCGACCCACGTCGTGTCCGTCGCCAGGTTGTCGGTCACGCTGCCGCTGTAGCTGCCCGGATTGAGGGCGGCGATCACCGAGCTGCCGTCGGGGCCGATCCACCGCCCGACGTTGAACGGCACGCCCTTCCCCTCCATCCCCACCGGGGTGCTCGGCTGGTCGGGCACCGACGAGCCCCACGTGAGCTTCTGGGTCGAGAATCCCTTGATCCCGGCATGGGCGAGAATCGTCGGCAGGGACCACGGGAACCCGAAGCAGTCGGGGAGCATGAACTCCTCGCTGGCCACGTGGAATTCCTTCCGGAAGAACTCGTTGCCGTAGAGGATCTGCCGCATGATGCCTTCGGCGGAGGGCGCATTCACGTCGCCCTCCTCCACCGAGGAGCCGGCGGGAAACCACTGGCCGGTGGCGACGTAGGTCTTCAGCCGCGCGTAGTCCAGGGGCCAGTACTCCTTCATCATCATGTACCGGTTGGCCCCGCTGAAGTTGAAGACGTAGTCGGGGTACTTCGCGAACAGGGCGAAGTTGTCGTGCATCGTCTTCGGCAGGAATTCATCGATCACCTGCGGGTATTCCCAGCGCCACTCCGTGTCGAGGTGCGCGTATCCGACGACGTAGAGCGTCGGGTTCCTGGCCAGGTTCGGGCCCAGGCGCAGGGCGTCGCGCGGTGCGACGGTGCCGAAGGCCGGAATCGACGGCCGGACGGCCCGGGACTCGGGGGATGCATTGTGCTGGGCGGCGGCGGGAAGCGCGCCGAGCGCGAGTGCGGCAATGAGCGCGGCCACGGGACGGCCGGCGACAAGGGGGGTGCGCATGGGTGGTCTGCCTCGTGTCCTGCGGTGCAACGGGAAGGCGCGCCGGTCGATCGGCGCGTGGGGGGCCAGGGCCCGACTCCTGCGAAGCTAGATGGCGTGCCGGTAGGCGTCCAGCGCGTCCGAGCCGAAGCAGGCGAAGACCACCCGCCGTACGTGCGACGTGCCGCGGAGCACCTGCCGGACCGTGCGGACGGCGACCGCCGTCGCCGCGTCGAGCGGGTATCCGTAGATGCCGGTGCTGATGGCCGGGAAGGCGATGCTGGTCAGTTCGTGCGCTTCCGCCAGCTCCAGCGCACTCCGGTACGCGGATGCAAGCTGCTCCGCCTCGCCGGCGGCGCCCCCCTGCCACACGGGCCCCACGGCATGGATCACGTAGCGGGCCCTGAGCCGGAATCCCGGTGTGAGGCGGGCCTCGCCCGTCGGGCAGCCACCAATGGCGGCGCAGGCGCGTGCCAACTCGCGGCCGGCGGCGCGGTGGATGGCGCCGCACACCCCACCCCCCGGCGCCAGCGCTTCGTTCGCCGCGTTGACGATCGCGTCGACGTCCAGCGTCGTGATGTCCACGAGCTCGGCGGTCATCCCGGGCATGGATTGGTTCATGGCGCCCTCGATGCCCCTCTGTATACGAGTAGCGCGGATGCGGCGGATCCAGCGGAAACGGCCGGATCCTCCTTAGTGTGTGCCACCCCGCCCCGCATCCCCAGTCCGACCCACGTTCGCCGGCATCGGCTTCAGTCGCTTGCCCCACGTGGGATAGGGAGGTTCGGTGGAATCGCGGTGTACCGGATGCTCGGCGAGCTGCTTGAGCGCCACCTGGACGGCGGTTTCGAGCTGCTTGTCGTGGCCGGCGATCATGTCCTTCGGCCAGTCCTCGACGTCGACGTCCGGTGAGACGCCCTCGTTCTCGACGTGCCACTTGTGGTCGGTGCCGAAGAATCCGCCGCGCGGGGCAATGGCGGATCCACCGTCGATGAATCGTGGCGTGTCCGCCGTGTGGACGAGGCCGCCCCAGGTCCGCTTGCCGACCAGCGTCCCGATCTTCCGGTACTTGAACATGTACGGCATCAGGTCGCCGCCCGAGCCCGCCATTTCGTTGATGATCATGACCTTCGGTCCCCAGATCCCGGCTTCGGGACTGGTGAACGGCACCCGTGTGCCGGCCACGTTGTTGAAGTAGCCGTCGAACTTCCGCTGCAACACGTCGATGATGTAGTCGGCGGCGGATCCGCCGCTGTTGTAGCGTTCGTCGATGATCGCGCCCTCCTTCTCCTGCTGCGAGAAGTAGTAGCGGTTGAAGTAGGTGTATCCCGGCTGCGCGGTGCTCGGCAGGTACACGTAGGCCAGCTTGCCGTGCGACAGCGAGTCGACGATGTGCCGGTTGTCCTCCACCCAGGCGCGGCTGCGCAGCGATTCGTCGTTCGACACCGGCACGACGGTGATGTCGTGCGCACCCTCGGCGGAGGGCATCGAGTTCACGGAGAGGACGGTCTGTTTCCCGGCCGTCCCATCGAGCAACCGGAAGATGTTGTCCGTGCCCGCCAGGTTCTCTCCGTTGACGGCGAGGATGTAGTCGCCGACGTGCACGGCCAGGCCGGGTTCGGCCAGCGGGGCACGAAGGTCGGGGTTCCAGCTCTCGTTGTCGTAGATCCGGGTGATGCGGTAGCGCCCGTTCTCCACCTTGAAGTCGGCGCCGAGCACGCCGGTGGTCGTGCGGGGCACTTCCGGCATGTCCCCGCCCCGCACGAAGGAGTGTCCGATGGCGATCTCGGCACCCATCATGTCCATCAGGTAGTTGAGATCGGCGCGATGGTTCACGTACGGCAGCAGGGCGCCGTACATGGTCTTCATCCGCGGCCAGTCGGCGCCGTGCATGTTCGGCACGTACAGGAAGTCGCGCTGCTGGCGCCAGTCGGCGTAGAAGATCTGCTTGAACTCCTCCTTGGGAATCAGGTACATGCGGAGGGCCACGTCGAGGCGCCCCTGGTTCGCCTGGGGTGGGTTGCGGTCGGCGTCGACGATGTAGAGTTGCGCCGGGGGCGGTGCGGCACCGCGCCCGCGGCCCCGCCCGCCGAAGGCGCCGCCCGCCCGGTAGAGCAGCTTGTGTCCGTCCAGACTCACGTCGTAGTCGGAGACACCGGCGATGAACGGCGTCTCGCGCCGGTCGCTCAGGCGGTAGCGCATCAGCTCGGGCCCGCCGGCGCTACCGGCGCCCCGTCCGCGTCCGCGTCCCCCTCCACCCTGCCCGGCCCGGATGTAATAGACGGTGCCCGGAGCACCCGCCTTGAGATCGGAGTACTGCGCCGTAGTCACGCCCGGCACCGAGATGATGCGGCTCTGCAGGCCGTCGAAGTCGATCGAGACCGTTACCGGGGCGCGCCGCGCCGCCGGCTCGTTGCCGCCCCCGGCCTCGGCCATTCCCCCGCGGCCGCCGCGACCCATCCGGCCCGCGCGTGCACTCTCCGGCCGGGGCGGCCGGCCGTTCTCCTCGTCGCTCAACGGCGAGAAGGGCGTCGTGTCCTGCTTGCTCAGCAGTGCCAGGTAGAGTCCGAAGTTCTCCGTGTGGTCGTAGCTCGACATGTCGAGCCACTCCGACTTGAGCCCGAAGTCGGTGGACGCGAGGAACCACAGATACTTGCCGTTCGCATCCCAGGCCGGCGACACGGCGTCGGCCAGCCCGTCGGTCACCTGCTTCGTCTGCCCCGTCTCGACGTTGTACACGAAGATCGCGTGGAACAACGAATTCAGGTGCGCTACGTAGGCGATCCACTTCGAATCGGGACTCCACACCGGATTCATCGTGCGCGTCGGCACCATCCACGGGTCGTCGCCCACCTTCTTCGTCTGTCCCGTGGCCACGTCGAGCACCCACAGGTGGAGGTTCGTGTCGGTGTACGAGATGTACTTGCCGTCCGGCGACCACTGGGGCGTGAAGTAGTAGGTCGGGTGAGGGAGCTTGATCACGCGCGGCGGGTTGAGCCCGTCCTGGTCGCGGATCACCAGCTCGAACTCGCCCGATGCGTCGCTGAAGTAGGCGATCGATTTGCCGTCCGGCGACCAGATGGGGTTCTGCTCGGCGGCTCCGCTGGTGTTCGTGATGTCGCGGACGCTGCCGTGCTGGGCCGGGATCGTGAAGATCTCCCCGCGGGCCTGCACCACCGCCCGCTTCCCCGTCGGTGAGATGGCCATGTTCGTGACTTCCCCGGACACGTCGATCCAGTGCGGCATCATCCACGGGAAGTTGCCGACCGCCGAGATGTCGACGATGTGCTGCCGGTCGGTTTTCGGATCGAGCTCGTGGACGTAGCCCGCCTGCTCGAAGACGAGCACGCCCGCGCCCGCATCCAGCGTCTTCACGTCGAAGCCCGAGAAGTCGGTCACCTGCTTGAGCGTCTTGGTGTCGATGTCGTAGGACCAGACGTTGGCGACGCCGTCGCGGTCTGAGATGAAGTAGACCACGTGCCCGATCCAGGTGGGCTCCATGTCCTTGGAGCCCTTCCAGGGCGGGGTGACGATGTCGTACGTCTTGAGATTCATGATCCAGATGGGACGGTTCTGGCCGCCGCGGTAGTTCCGGCGCTCCTCGTCCCACGAGTTGTTCATCCGGTAGGCGATGTACTGCCCGTCCGGTGAGATCTCTCCCTGATAGGCCCGCGGCATCGGCATCGGCGTCGCCGGGCCGCCGTCCACGGAGACCGTCCAGAACCGGGGAGCCGCGGTCGGGGCGTCGGTGGCCCGGCCCGAGGCGAAGACGACGCGTTTCCCGTCGGGCGTCCACCCGGTGACCTCGTCGTTCCCCGGATGCCAGGTGAGCCGCTTCGGCTCTCCGCCGGCGGCCGGCACCACGTAGACGTCGGCATTGCCCGCGTAGTTGGCCGTGAAGGCGATGAGCTTGCCGTCCGGCGAGAAAAACGGATCGGAAGCCTGCCCCTGGAACGAGGTCAGCATCCGGGCGCTGCCGCCGTTCCGGCCCACGACCCAGATGTTCTGGGCGTAGGCGAAGGCGATCTGCGTGGCGCTCACCGTGGGCGCGCGCAGCATCCGCGTCTGGGCCGCGACGGGGGTGGGAACGGCAAGGGCCGCGACGGCCAGCGCCGCGGAGGACACCGCGGCGAGCAGGGTTCCGGTATGGCGAGGGGTTCGTGGCATGGGAGGGACGGGTCTCGGGGTGGAAGGACCGGGCGGGGCGGCGTCCGGTGGGGGGTAGCCGCGCTGCCCGGTAAGCATTACGCTCGGTACCGGAATCGGCTAGGGTCCCGTCCAGACGCCCGGGGCCGCTCTTCCGCCCGTGCCGGCCGCCCCCTATCGTACCTCCATCCACACAGACAGGAGTGCTCAGGTGCGCTTCTCCATCCTCCGGGCCGGTTCGCTCGGCCTCCTTGCAGCGGCTGCCATCGGATGTGCCTCAGGTGGCGCCAGCGCCGGTTCAAGCTCCGTAGCTCAAGAGGCAGCGTCCGGCAAGCTGGGGCCGGCGTTGCTGCAGTGGTCAGGGAATTTCCGGTCCCAGATGCAGCACGACCCACACATCACGGCACCGGTACGCACCGAGGCGTCCGGATCCGTCGTGATCACGGCCCCGAACCCGACCCAGACGCGGGTACAGATGACCCTGCGACTCCCGCAGATGACCGACGGGGCGCGCCTGTACTGGGCGATCGTGGCAGGCTCGTGCGGCTCGAACGCGCTGCCGCTCATGACCGTGTCGCAGTTCCCGCAGATCGCCATCAACAGCGGCGAGGGATCGCTCGACGCGACGCTCTCGGTCGTCATGCCGATCTCCGGCGCGTACCACGTGAACGTCTTCAACGCCAACACGATGGGGCAGGACGAGTCGGAGGTCCTGACCTGTGCCGACCTGACCATCGGGCGGCGTGGCTCCGACGACTAGCGCGAGAATCTGAACATCCAGCGGTCGGAAAGACGATCGGGCGCATACCGGCTTCGGTATGCGCCCGACGCGTCTCTCCACTCCGTCCAGCGACGGTGCCTAGTACCGCGTCGGCTGGCTGGGCGGCGTGATCGCGTGCGGCGTCGGAATCTCCATCATCTGACCGTCCGGCAGGGCCAGCGACTTCCACGGGCCCGCCTCGTACCGCGCCAGGTTCGCCGAGAACGTCGCGCCGGCACTCGCGCCCGGCACCACGTTCAAGCCGGTCGGATCCTCCACCGCGCCACCGAAGGTGTACACCGGAAGGTTGTCCGTCTGCAGTTCGCTCGCCGGCACCGGCAGGTGCCGCACCGTTCCCGTCTGCAGCTCGTCCATGTGCCGCATCGCGAAGAACCCGTAGCCGTCGGTGGCGTACAGCTCCACCTCCCGCTCGTAGGTGATCGCCGCCAGGAACGTCGCGTCGTCGTCGCTCGCCGTCAGCGGTGTCAGTCCCCCGCGATTGACCCGTGTGTTGTTCACCAGCTGCGCCGCGAGCGCCCGGTCACCGCCCGTGCGGATCAGCGCCTCGGCCTGCGCCAGGTCGTTCTCCGCCGCCAGGATGTACGGCATCGGGCCGATGTTCGACGGCCCTGGCGACTGCCACGACACGTCGAAGTAGCGCCCGTGGTAGTACGGGC
>JBJKRG010000189.1:0-20706 GCA_046704805.1 Gemmatimonadaceae bacterium | reverse complement strand
CCTCCAGCGCCTCCAGGGCCACCGCCTGTTCGGCGGCGAGCTGTTCCGCCCGCTGCCGTGCCTCCCGCCCCGCGTCTTCCACCGAGGCCGCGCCGGCGCGCCGGAGGTCCCGGATCGTGCGGTCGATGTCGTGGCGGGCCGCCAGCAGGTAGCGGCGGGCCTCCTGGCGGGCCGTCCGCTCGACTTCCCGTTCCCGCTCGCGCACCATCCGTTCCCGCCGCGCCACCTCGGCGATTCGCCGGCGCCCGTCATCGAGCACCGCGGCCAACTCGGCTTCACGCTCCGCCATCTCCCGTTCGCGCACCTCGAGTCGTTCCAGGAGATCCCGGGTGTCGCGCTCGTTCTCCGGGATCCGTTCCTCGGCACGATGCACGATCCCCTCGGGCATGTCCAGTCGGCGCGCGATGCTGATCCCGTACGAGCGCCCGGGGATGCCCTTCACCAGCCGGTACGTGGGCGCCAGCGCCGCCGCGTCGAACTGGAGAGACGCGTTCACGACACCGGATTCGAGGCTGGCCAGCTCCTTCAGCGTTCCCAGATGGGTGGTGGCGACGGTCGTCGCCCCCCGGCGGGTGAGCGCTTCGAGGATGGCCCAGCCGAGGGCCGCGCCCTCCTGCGGATCCGTCCCCGACCCGAGCTCGTCGATGAGGACGAGCGAATCGGCGGTCGCCCGTCGGATGATCTCGGCGAGATTCTTCAGATGGGCGCTGAAGGTGGAGAGGCTGGCCTCGATGGACTGCTCGTCCCCGACGTCCGCGTAGAAGTCGTCCACGACCGCGACGCGCGACCCGGCCCCGACCGGGGCCGGGATCCCGGCCTGGGCGAGGGCCGAGATCAGCCCGAGCGCCTTGAGGAGGACGGTTTTCCCGCCGGTGTTCGGCCCCGATACCAGCAGCGTGTGCTCCGCCGGCTCCATGCGGAGGTCGAAGGCCACGACCGGGATATTCTGGGCGACGAGCAACGGGTGGCGCCCCCGCACGATGTCGAATCCGTCCCGCGGCGCGGCGAACGCACTTCCCGCGCAGTCGAACTCGTCGGCGAACCGGGCGCGGGCATGGAGGCTGTCCAGTTCCGCGAGTGCCGCGAGGCTCACCTCCAACGCGTCCCGCAGCGGACGCAGCCGTTCGGTCAGCTCGGCGAGGATCCGCTCGATCTCCGCATGCTCCACGGCCTCCAGCTCGCGCACCCGGTTCCCGAACTCGAGGGCCGCCGGCGGCTCGATGAACAGCGTCCCGCCGCTCGCCGACGCGTCGTGCACGATGCCCCCGACCGCCCCACGCCCCTCGCGGCGCACGGGGATCACGTACCGTCCGTTGCGCACGGTGATCGACAGATCCACGGGACGGTGATGCGGGGCGAGCTGCGCCATCACGCGCTCGAGTATCCGGACCAGCTCGCCCTCGGTCTTCCGCAGCTCGCGCCGCACCCGCTTGAGCTCGGCCGATGCGTCGTCGCGCACCCCGCCCTCGTCGTCGAACGTGCGGTCGATCGCGTCCTCGAGCGGGCGCTGCGACGGCAATCGATCGGCGAAGCCCGCAAGCACGGCCCGGGCCACGGCCGGACGCTTCTCGTCGTGCAGCGCGTCGCGCGTCAGTCGGGACGAACGCAGCAGCTGTTCCCCCGCACGCAGTTCCTCGGGCGACCAGCGGCTACCGGCCACCCGGAGCCGTCCCAGCGCTGCGGTCACGTCCGGCACGGGCTCGGGATGCCAGGGGTGGTCGCCCTCACGCAGGGAACGCATCGCGGCCACGCGCACGTGCTCGGCTTCCAGCCACACGCGGTCGGTCTGCGGTGTGAGCGTGCGGACGAGCGCGGCCCCCAGCGACGACGACGCGCGGTCCGCCACCAGGGCCAGCACTCGCGGGAATTCGAGGACGGCGAGCGCGTGCGCGTTCACGAGCGGCTCCCGGATGCACCCCCCGAGTGAGCGCCGCGCGGCGCCCCTCGGGGTGGTGGGTGCTGCGGGGTGGACACCGTCACTCCTTTCGGGCGAGTTCCTCGCGCGCGATGGCGTTGACGGTACCGCCCTCCGCTCGCCCCTTGAACAGGGGCATGACCCGACCCATGATCGCGCCCACATTGGCGGCGCCGCCCGCCACCGCCTGCCGGACCGCCACCCGGATCTCCTCGAGATCCACAGCCGGCGGCAGGTACCGTTCCAGGAGCGTCACTTCGTGCCGTTCCTTCTCCGCGAGCTCATTGCGTTTCGCGCTGGCGTACATCTCGATCGACTCGCGCCGCTTCTTGATTCCGCGCCGCAGGACCTCGACGACGTCCTCGTCGGTGAGCTCGCGGCGCACTTCGATGGCGCGGTTCTTCACATCGGCGAGTATCGTCCCGAGCAACAGCGTCGCCGGCTTGTCCTGCGCCTTGCGGGCCGTGGTCAGATCGCCCTGCAACCGCACCATCAGATCGGACACCTAGGAGGACCGGGTCCGACGATTCTTCCGGATCGCCGCGTTCATCTTGCGCTTGCGGCGCTCGCTCGGCTTCTCGTAGTGGCGATGCTTGCGCAGATCCGACAGGATCCCGGCCTTCTCGCACTTCTTCTTGAAGCGTTTGAGCGCGCGCTCGAAGTTTTCATCGTCGTGGATGATGACTTCCGACAAAAGCTCTCTCCCCCCTTCGCGGCGTTTGCGGCGCCAGTTAAGTACGCGTAGCCCTTTACTTTAGCGACACATGGCCGCCACTGTCAATGGAAGACGGCTCAATCCCCCGGCGCCGCATACTTCCAGCAGCCACCTGAGCCCACCCCGGCGTTACCCCGGTGGCCACCCCAGCGAGCGTCCGCCCAGCAAGTGCAGGTGCAGGTGAAACACGGTCTGCCCGCCATCGGCATTCGTGTTGACGACCACCCGGTACCCGCGCTCGGCAATCCCCTCCCGCCCGGCGATCGCCGTGGCCAGCTGCGTCATCTTCCCGATGAGCGAGAAGTCATCCGTCGCGTTGAGCGACGCAACGTGCGCCTTCGGGATGACCAGGATGTGCACCGGCGCCTGCGGGTGCACGTCGCGAAACGCCAGGAATTCGTCGTTCTCCGCCACGATGGTCGATGGAATCTCCCGGCGCACGATGCGGCAGAATAGACAGGTATCCGACACGGTTCCTCCGGAAACGGTCACGGGGCTTGTGCGGCGCGGACGATCGCGACCGCGGCGAGTCCCGCCGTCTCGAATCGCAAGGTAGCACCACCGAGGGAGGCGGCGCGCCACCCCTGTGCGAGCAAGAACTCGAGCTCCTCCGGCGCGAAACCGCCCTCGGCGCCGACGGCCACGGCCGCGGCGTGAAACGGCGCGAAGCGCGGCAGCGGTACGCCGCTCCGGTCGAGCACGAACCGGTGCTCGTGCGGCGACGCGGCGAAGGCCTCGTTCAGCCCACACTCGTCGTGCATGGCCGGCAGCCAGGCGCTCCCCGACTGCTCGAGGGCGCCGATCATCCGCGCCCGCACTCGCCGCCGGAAGGCCGCGCCCTCACCGCGAGGAGAGACGCTTCGCGAGCGGGCGTACACCACGGGTCGCCACTCGGTCACGCCCAGCTCCGTAGCCTTCTCGGCCAGCCAGAGCATGCGTTCGCGATCCGCGACCGGCAGGAGGAGCTCCAGTGGCGACGCCCGCTCGACGCGGTCGCAGGACTCGACCGCCACGTCGCCGTCGCGTGGTCCGAGGTGCTCCAGCGTCCCGCGGGCGACGGTCCCCGCCCCATCGGTCAGTACCACGACGTCCCCGGGTGTCAGCCGGCGCACCCGCGCGTGGTGCGCGGCCGCCTCGGGCAGCGGCACCAGGGCGCCCGGCGACGGCGTCACGTCGACGAAGAACGTCGCTAGACTCGCGCCGCGGCGGCGGTCCACCACTCGTCCTCCTCACGCTCAGCCGTTATTGCGAATCCCGCGTCGACGACGGCCCGGCGCATATCGTCGCTTTCCGAAACGAGAATGCCGCCGACGATCAGCCGCCCCGCACGCGAGAGGGTCCTGGCCACGACGGGCAGGAGCTCCCGAACAACGCCCGAGAGAATATTGGCCAGCACGAGGTCCACCGGCGCGACGAGGGGGAGCAGGAGCCCCGCTTCCCCCGGCACGATCGCCACGCGGTCGCCGGTGCCGTTCGCAGCGATGTTCCGCTCCGCGTTTCCGATGGCGTCCGGGTCGAGTTCGATGCCGACCGCCCGCGCTGCGCCCAGCTTCGCCGCCGCGATCGCGAGCACGGCGCTGCCCGCCCCGAGGTCGGCCACGCGGTCGCCGGGCACGAGCACCTGCTGCAGCAGGGCGAGCATGCCGCGCGTCGTGGCGTGCTGGCCGGTGCCGAACGCCATTTCGGGTTCGATCACGATGGTGCGCGCGGGATCGAGCCCCGGCGCGAGCCATGGTGGCGCCACGGTCAGCCCACCCACCTGCTGAGCGGTGACGCCCTGTTTCCAGGCCTCACTCCAATCCACCGGTGACAGCGGCGCCGTCTCGACGCGTGATCCGGGCGAGGCGCGCTCGACGGCTGCCCGCAACGTCTCGAGGTCGAATCCCGCGTCCACGTGCGTGACCAGCACGTCCCCGTCCTCCTGCACACCACTCACGCCGCACGCGAACATGGCGGCGAGGACGCCGTCGCGCTGTGGACCCGGCCCCACGCGAACGCAGGTCCAGTTCACGCGCCGAGCGCTTCCTTCATCTTCTTCCAGAAGCTCTTCTCGCGTGTGGCCACCGGAGCCGCCGTCTGGATCTCGGCGAGCTGGCGGATCAGCCGTTGCTCGTCGTCCGTGAGCCGCTCGGGGGTCCACAACTGGACGTGCACGTGGAGATCGCCCGTGCCGTTCGAGTTCACACGCGGCAACCCGCGCGACTTGAGGTGGAACATCTGACCGCTCTGCGTGCCGGGCGGAATGCGCAGCGACACACTGGACGTCACGGTGGGCACGGTGATGTCGGCGCCGAGGACGAGTTGCGGATAGGTCACGAGCACTTCCGTGTACAGGTCCTCGCCGTCCCGCTCGAATCGCGGATCCTCGGCCACCTCGAACACGACGTGGACGTCGCCGCGTTGCCCACCCCGCGCGCCGGCGTTCCCCGCGCCGCGCATCGTCATGTACTGACCCGTCGCGACCCCGGCGGGAATGTGGATTTTGAGCTCTCGCTCACCGCGCACCCGGCCTTCCCCGCGGCACTGCTTACAGGGCGCCTGGATGATCGTGCCCTCGCCCTTGCAGGTGGGGCACGGCACCACGGTCAGGAACTGTCCGAAGAACGACCGTTGCGCGCGGCGCACTTCGCCCGCCCCGCCGCAGCTCGGACAGGTCTCGACCCGCGTGCCGGGCTCCGCCCCGGAGCCCTGGCACTGGTCGCAGGTATCGAGCAGTTTCGCGACCACGGTGCGCTCCACTCCGGTGGCCGCCTCCTGCAGCGTCAGCGGCACCGAGATGCGCACATCGGCCCCGGTGCGCACGCTGCCCGCCGAGCGGCCCATCCCGCCCCCGAACAACTCCTCGAACCCGCCGAGCCCGAAGTCGCGCATGAAGATGCCGAGGGCTTCGGCCAGGTCCACGTGGTGGAACCCGGCACCGGCCCCGCCGCCACGCAGCCCCGCTTCGCCGAAGCGGTCATACGCGGCCCGCTTCTGTGGATCGCGCAGGACGTCGTACGCCTCCGTGATCGCCTTGAACCGCTCTTCGGCCTCCTTCGCCCCCGAATTCCGGTCCGGATGGTACTTCATCGCGAGCCGCCGGTAGGCCTTCTTGATCTCCTCGTCGGACGCCGTGCGCTCGACCTCGAGTACCGAATAGAAATCAGCCATGAAATGTTCTCAGTCGAGCAGGTCGGTGAGCAGTTGCGACGTGTGCGAGACGAGCGCGATCACCTTGTCGTAGGGCATGCGTGTGGGGCCGATGACTCCGATCACGCCCGCCAGCGTGCCGGCGTGGTACTCCGCCGTGACCACCGTGAATTCCTCGAGCCGGGGATCGGCGTGCACGTTGCCGATCGTGATCGTGAGGCCCGGCGCCTGCGGCCGCGCCCGGATCGCGTCGGCCAGCGACTGCGGACTCTGCGTGAGATCCAGCAGCCGGCGCATCCGGTCGGCCGCCGAGAACTCGGGCTGCTCCGCCAGCACCGACGCCTGGCCCAACAGCACCGAATCTTCGGACAACTGCAATGCCGAGTCGAACAGCGCGCCGGCGTCCTGGACGAAGATGTTCAGCAGTTCCCGCGCATCGCGTCCGGTGATCGAGTCGCGCAGACGGGAGCCCACCGAGCTGCTGATCTGCTCCAGCGTCAGCCCCCCGAGCCGCTCGTTCAGCACCGCCGTCACTTCGGCCAGCACGCTGGGGGCGATCTCGCCGGGCACCTCGACGAACACGGTCCGCGCCACGCCGCCCTCCAGTTGCAGGACCATGAGCAGCCGCTCACTGCTCATGCGCACGAGATCGAGCTTCCGGAGCACCGTCTTCGCGAGACTCGGACCGAGGGCAACGCCCAGTTCCTGTGCCAGGACGCCAAGACTCTGCGCGGCCCGGCGCAGAATCGTTTCGATCGGTGAGTCGACACGACCAATCTGCTCCGCCAGCGCGGCGGGATCGGCCACGAGGACCGGCCTTCGGGCGAGCAGGGAATCCACGAACGCTCGGTAGGCCTTGTTCGTGGGAACGCGACCGGCGGACGTGTGCGGATGCGCCAGGAATCCCTTCTCCTCGAGGTCGCTCATGGTGTTCCGGATCGTCGCCGGGGAGACCCCGAGGCCGAAGCGGCGCGACAGCGTCCGCGAGCCCGCCGGTTCGGCAGTCTCCACGTACGTCCGGATCACGGCCTCGAGGACCGCGTGCTCGCGACTGGTGAGCTGGTCTGTGCCCATAAGTTCAAATCTAGGAACGACTTCGAAGGTCGGTCAAGTGCTGAACGAGTGCGTCGAGGCGGAGCCATCCTGTGGGCGTGAGCCTCAACTGGTCGCCGGGATCGATCCTGGCCCAACCGGAGTTGATCCAGGCGTCCAGAGTGGCAGCCTCCCCCGGGAGAAGGCGCAAGCCCCGTGCCGTCCGCAGCCCCAGGTACGCCGCCTCCAGATCTCGAGAATCGGGCGTCAGCAGCTCGTCGCCTTCGATCGGGTCGGTCCCCGCTGCGACGCGCTCCAACCACGCCGCGTAGGCCGAGGCGTTCCACCGCCGCCGCCGGCCGTCGAAGGCGTGCGCCGACGGCCCCACGGCCGCGTAGGGCACGCCCTCCCAGTACGCCGAATTGTGTCTCGCCTCGTACCCCGGCATGGCGTAGTTGGAGACTTCGTAGTGCACGAACCCGCGCGACGCGAGCAGCGCATCGGCGGCGAGGAACTCGCGCTCGTAGCGCTCTTCGGCGGCCTCGCGCAGCAGCCCGCGCGCGCGCCACCGTCCCGCCGGCGTCGCCGGCTCCACCGTCAGTCCGTAGAGCGACAGGTGGGTCGGTGCGAGCGCCAGGGCCGCGTCGAGGTCTCGCGCCCAGTGTCGCGCAAGCGACTCGGGGAGTGCGAAGATCAGGTCGAGCGATACGTCCGAAAATCCGGCCGCATCGGCCGCGTCGACCGCACGCTCGATCGCCGCCACATCATGCGTACGGTGCATCCACTGCAGCACCTCGTCGTCGAACGACTGGGCGCCGAGCGACAGACGGTTCACGCCCGCAGCGCGCCACCGCCTGGCGGCGTCGTCCGAAACGTCCTCGGGATTCGCCTCGAGCGTCACCTCGGCGTCGGGACCCGGCCGGGCGCGGGAGCGGATCTCGTCCAGCAGGCGCGCCACGCCGTCGCCGCCCAGCTTGGATGGGGTGCCGCCGCCGAGATAGAGCGTATCCAGCTCCCAGGGTTCCTTCCCGGCGGACCGGATGTCGAGCTCCGCCCCGATCGCGGACGTGAAGTCGGCGACGGGCACGGGCGCCCGCACGGCGATGGAGAAATCGCAGTACGAGCAGCGGCGCGCGCAGAACGGTACGTGGACGTAGAGATGGCGGGGCAGCACGACGAAATATACGGCGGCGCCGGCGCCTGCCGGACGTTCCACGCCGCCATCCGTTCAGCCGATCCTCCGGCGTACCTCGCCCGTGATGGCGCACTCGACCGCGCCGCGCAGCTCGAGTTCGGTGATGGCGCTGAGGCACCGGTCGGCCGGCAGCGCCGTCCGCGTACACAGATCGTCGATGACGACCGGTCCCGCGGCGAGCGCGTCCCAGACGCGCCGCGCGTCTTCCCCCGCCGCCGGATCGGGCAGGCGGACGGCGCGCGTCAGTCCCATGAGGGCCAGCGCATCCTCCACCCCGGTGATCATGTGCGCCCCGTCGCGGATCAGCCGGTTGGTTCCTTCGCTCTGCGGCTGGTCGATCGCGCCGGGCACCGCCGCCACGGCACGGTTGAGGCAGTTGGCATGGTCGGCGGTGATGAGGGCTCCGCTCTTCACCCCCGCCTCGACGACGATCGTGCAGCGGGCCAGCGCCGCGATGATCCGGTTGCGCCGGGGAAACGACCCGCCGTTCGCCCGCTCCCCTGGCGGGTGCTCTGACAGCAGGAGGCCCCGAGCACCGATCTCGGCGTGAAGCGCGCGATGCGCGGCCGGGAACGCCAGGTCCGCTCCGGTACCGAGCACCGCGATCGTGCCAGCCCCCGCTTCGAGCGCCGCGCGGTGGGCGCTCCCGTCGATTCCACGCGCCATGCCGCTCACCACGCACGCTCCGGCGCGGGCCAGCGCTCCGGCGAGCGCGCGGCTGATCCGCGTGCCGTATGCCGTGGCCCGGCGCGTCCCCACGACCGCTACGCGCGGCACATCGCCTAGCAGATCCAGGTTCCCCACGGCCCAGAGTACCGGCGGCACCTCGTCCAGGTCGCGCAGGCAGGCCGGCAGCACCGGGTCCGCCAAGGCCAACAGCCGCATCCCGAGCCGGTCCGCCCTGGCCAGCGCATCGTCGGCGCGCGCGAACGCCTCCAGACGCCGGCCGGCGAATTGCGCATCATCCAGCGCATTCGCAGCGGATCCGAATCGTGCGGTCAGTTGTGTGAAGGTCACGCACCCGACGCCGTCGATCATCGAGAGCGCGAGGGCGGCCCGTGCCTCAGGGGAGATCGGACGACTCCCGCGCCGGCTCACCGGGCTTCCGGAGCGAGAGAAGCTGCGTCCACCACGCCGCGAGCAACGGCTCCAGCCCCGAGCGCGCTGCCGCACTGATCGCGAACACGCCGAAGGCGGCCGGCGCTTCGATCTCCGGCGGGGGATCGTCGCCCCAGAGGTCCATCTTGGTGAACACCACGCAGTGCGGCTTGCCCGCCAGCTCGGGAGAATACGCCGCCACCTCGGCGCGCAGCTGGTCGTACTCCGCCTGCCAGTCCATGGCATCGATGGGGATCAGGAAGGCCAGAAGTCTCGTGCGCTCGAGGTGGCGCAGGAACTGGAGGCCCAGCCCCCTGCCCTCGTGCGCACCCTCGATGATACCCGGAATGTCCGCAACGACGAACGTACGGTGCCCGGACAACGGCACCACACCGAGATTCGGAGCGAGCGTGGTGAACGGGTAGTCGGCGATCTTGGGCCGCGCGGCGGAGATCACGGACAGCAGCGTAGACTTCCCCGCGTTCGGCTCGCCCACCAACCCGACGTCGGCGATCAGCTTCAGCTCCAGCTCCAGGGTGCGCGCCTGGCCCTCCTCACCGGGCTGCCATTCGCGCGGGGCCTGATGCGTCGCGGTGACGAAGAACGCGTTTCCGCGCCCGCCGCGACCTCCGCGGGCGACCACGATCGTGTCGCCGCTGTCCAGCACCTCGCCGAGGAACTCACCCGTGTCGGCGTCGCGGATCACAGTGCCCGGTGGCACGGGAAGCACGATGTCGGCGCCGGATCGGCCGGTGCGGTTGGAGCCCTCGCCGTGCTGGCCGCGCTCGGCCTTCCAGAAGTCGCGGTACGTGTAGTCGAGGAGCGTCGACAGATTCGAGTCCGCCCGTACCAGTACGCTGCCGCCCCGCCCGCCGTCCCCGCCGTCGGGGCCACCCATCGGCACGTACTTCTCGCGGCGGAAGGAGACCTGACCGGAGCCGCCCGTGCCCGCCTCCACCTTCACCACGGCGCGATCGACGAACACGGCTACTTCCCCTGCACGCGCGCCCAGAGCAGGCGCGCCGTCCGCATGCGTCCCTCGTGGACCACACCATCGAGCGCGGCGAGGCACGCCGTGACGGCTGCCGGGGCAACGCCGGCGTTCAGGGCCCCGTGAAGGTGCGAATGCAGCTGCCGGTCCTGTCCGGCCGCTGCACACGCGGCGACGATGCACAGCTCACGACGTGCAAGGTCGAGCCCGGGGCGGCTGAGCACCTTCCCGTACCCCTCCTCGATCATCCAATCGTCCAGGGCGGGATGGAGGTGCCGGATGTTCTCCCGCAGCCGCTCGTAGAACGGCCCGTAGACGACGCCGCACGTCCGCTCGCCGTCGGCCCGCCATTGCGCTGGACGGCCCTGCGCACCGGGGGCAGCCGGCTCTGGACGCATCCGGCGCCATTCGCGCATCGCGTTGAGCGTACGGGGAAATCCTGCGAACAGATAGGACTGCAGCAGCAGTTCCTCCACCCAGAGGGCCCTCACCTGACCGAGCGCTGCCGACAGGGCAGCGCGCTGCTCCGTCTCCCCGCCTGCGGTGACGGCGGCGGAGAGCCTGACGAGGCACCGCAACTCGTCGTCGAATGCGTCCAGTCTGCGCTCAACGCCCGCCGGCTGCGTCATCATTGCGACGCCCCATGCATCGCATTCACCGGCGCTTCGGCCGCCGGCCGGACTTCTCCGACGGTCTCGCCCCGCGTATTCACGATCGGGTGGCGCAGGAACGGCCGCAGACGTTCCGGCAGCTCGGCCGGGAGCACTTCGAGTTGTTGGAGAATCTGGAGCAACGCCGGGTACTGGGCCCGCGAGGCGCCGTCCTCGACCTTGAGCGCGATGCCGAATCCGCGCTCGAGACTCACCGCCGTGTGCACCCCTTCCGCGCCGACCTTGCACACGACCGTTCCGCCCGCCTCCTCCATGAGGATCGTGTCGAAGCGGCCCGTGCCCCCGATGAGGAAGGGATGCGTCCGCATGGCCGCGAGCACCCGTGCGGGCGCCGCGTCCCCGTGCTGCGCCGCGTCGGCGAGTCGCGCGTAAGCCGTGGCCATCGCCGTGAGCGGCAGTGAGAACTCGACGACGCCGCACCCATCCACGGCGCGCCCGATGTCGTCCCGGGCCAGTCCGGTCCACCGGCTCACGGAGGCGAGGCAGCTCCTCTGCACCTCGTGCTCCGCGCGGTGATAACCGGCCGTCGGCCAGCCCGCCGTGCGGGCGCGTGCGAGCATGGCCGCATGCTTCCCGGAGCAGTTGTTGTGCAGGCGCGTGGGAGCCCGCCCCGATGCATGCAGCAACTCGGCGCCACGCGCCGTCAGAGGTTCATGGGGGCCACAGGCCAGATCCGCCTCGCCGAGCTCCAGACTCTCGAGCATCGCGGCGGCGATCGCGACGTGTTCCGGCTCGCCCCCGTGCGAGGCGCACGCCAGGGCCAGCCGCTCGTCGTCCCAGCCGAGCGCCTCCAGCCCACCGGACTCCACGAACGGCATCACCTGGAGGGGCTTGGCGCTCGAACGCCAGTGAGTCACCCAGCCCGGTTCGCGCGCGCCGCCAACGAGGCGGCCCGACGCGTCGACGACCGCCGCGTGCACGCGGTGGACCGCTTCCACGGTATCGCCACGCATGGCAACCACGTCGAGCTCGAATTCGCGCATGGATGGATGGCCCGTCCCCGTGCCCGTAGCGGGTTGAACAGCGCGTGTAAGATAACCAGCCCGGCCGTGCGCTCCGCTCACTCCGGAGCGGCAACGACGGCGGCGGCCCGGGTCGCCCGCGCGATGCCGTAGATCACCAGCGCCCCACCGAGCACGGTCCCCCAATTCGGGAGCTCGTGGATGCCGGGAATCACGGCCGCGAGAATGGTCGCGCCGATCGGCTCGCACAACAGCGCGAGATTGACGACGTACGCGGGCACGTACCGGAGGGCGTAGTTGAATCCGGTGTGGCCCAGCAGCATCGGGCCCAGGGCGAGGCCGGCGAAGATGGCGAGGTCCCGGGGTGGCTGCGGCAGCAGGGTGACGTGCGTGGCGCCGGCGGCGATCACCAGCACTACGAAGCACGCACTGTACACGACGGCCACGTAGGGCCAGAGGTCGAAGGTCGCCCGCAGCTTGCGGCCCGCCACGAAATAGAACGCCCCCGCGATGGCGCCCGCGAACGCCAGCCCGTCGCCGAAGAGCGCGCGCCCACCCAACCCGGCGCCCTCGCGGAGCAGGTCCGGCAGCGTGACCACCACCGCGCCCAGCATCGCGATGGCGATCCCGCTCCATTGCCGGCGCGTCGGGTGCTCGTGCAGCCAGACCACGGACAGGAGCCCCACGATCGCCGGCTGCATGTCGACCAGCACCACGGACGCGGAGACGGTCGTGAGACTCAGCGAGGCGTTCCACGACCAGAAGTGCAGCGCGAGCATCGTGCCGGCCCCGATGGCCACGCCGAGGTCCGTCCGCCGCAAGCGACCCAGCTGGCGCCATCCCCCGGTGACGACGAGTGCGATCATGACCACGACCAGCGAGAAACCCAGCCGTCCCGCCGCGACGGCCAGCGCCGGCGCCCCCGAGAGCCGCGTCAGCGGCCCGGCGAGCGAGACTCCGAAGATCGCGAACGCGATGACGACCGTAGGCGACACGTGGCGTGAGGGCTGAGCGTGGTGGCGGGCGTGAGCGGGTGACCGCTAAGGCTAGCCCTCGGCCGCCGGGTATCACAAGAACGTGCCTCGACGGTTCACTTGGCCCCGTAGACGGGAGACTCGGAACTCGTAGTCGGCAGTCAGCGGTTGGCGGTGGGCGGTGGGCAGTCGACGGTTGGCGGTTGGCCGTCGACCGTGAACAGCCAACCGTCAACGGCGAACAGCCGGCACGGTGCAACTTCCCGTCCCGCCCCATCCCGCATTGGCCACGACGCCCGCGGGTGGTAGTTTCCTGCTCCATGCCGCACACCCTGTCCCGCGACCGCCTGACTGAGCTTCTCGATGCCGCCACCGGCAAACGGCTGGCGGTGGTCGGCGATGCCATGCTGGATGTCTATCTCGTCGGCGAGGTCGAGCGGATCTCTCCGGAGGCGCCGGTGCCCGTCGTGCGGGTCCACGAGCGACGGTACGCGCTCGGCGGCGCGGCCAACGTCGCGCAGAATGCCGTGGCCCTGGGTGCCGCGTGCGCCCTGGTCGGGGCGGTGGGTTCCGACACCGGCGGGACGACGCTCCGGTCGATGCTCGATACGATGGCGGTCGAGGCCGACCATCTCGTCGAGGTCGCGCGTCCGACCACAACGAAGACGCGCATCGTCGCCCGATCTCAGCAGCTGGTGCGCGTGGACGAGGAGGATGACACCGACCTCGCAGCGGAGGAGATCACGACGCTGCTGGAGGCGGTGCGCGCCGCCGTCGCGACCGCCGACGCGCTCGTGCTCCAGGACTACAACAAGGGCGTGCTCGTCGCCGAGGTGATCGCCCGATCGATCGAATGGGCGCGGGAGCGCGGGATCCCGATCATCGTCGATCCCAAGTTCCGCAATTTCTTCGCGTATCGTGGCGCCACGATCTTCAAGCCGAATCGCCGCGAGCTCGAAGCGGCGCTGGGGGCGGCCATCAGTCTCGACCATCCGCAGGCGCTGCCGGACACGTTCGCGCGCCTCGGCGTCGACCACATGCTCCTGACCCTCGGGGAGCTCGGGATGGCGCTGCTCTCGCACGATGGATCGGTGACCCGCATCCCCACCATGGCGCGGGAGGTGTACGACGTGGTGGGAGCGGGCGACACGGTCACCGCCTACCTCGCGGCCATGTTGGCGTCCGGTGCGTCCGCCCAGGAGGCCGCGGTCGTCGCCAACTTCGCCGCCGGCGCCGAGGTCGGAAAGCTGGGCGCTGCCACCGTGACGCCGGCCGAGATCGTGGCTTCGTACGACGCGTTCATGGAGCGGCCGAACAGCTACGCGGGCGAACGCTGACGCTCAGCCGTGACGCGCTTGCGCGGCAGGAGCGTCGCGGATAACTAGAAGGCGCATTGCCGGGGCCTTATCTAAGTTGGTTAGAGCAGTGGCCTCATAATACAACGGTCGCAGGTTCGATTCCTGCAGGCCCCACTCGCGTGCCGGGCGCTGCGCGCAGCGCCCGGCGCACCCCATGGCGAGCGCTGGGGAGCGCCGCTCCGGCCTGGTCCGGCCCGACGCTCAGTGCTTCAGGCCGGGATTCACCCCCAGGCTCAGCAGGTTGGCGAGGATGCGGTATGCGCCCGGTACACCCTCCGGCAGCTGCCGGTAGAGCGCGAGCGCGACGTAGGCGTAGACCCCCTTGCCGTAGGGCGCGATCAGGATACCGCCCTTCTGCGGCGCCTGACCCGGATCGTGCATTTCCAGCGGCGCCTGCCAGTGCGGATCCCACGATTCGGGGTATCCGTGCCCGCGTTCCTCGATCCAGCCCTTGAAATCCGCCTGGTCGATTCTGTTCGGCCAGGTGAGCACGGGATTCTGCGGCAGCAGGAACTGCACCGCGGACGTTTCGTCGGTTACCGTCTGACCGCGCCCGAGCGTCAGCGGGTACGGCGTGTAGTCGTGGTCGTATTCCCCGGCCTGGTACTCCACGATCAGATTGCCGCCCTGGTGCACATAGTCGAGCAGCCGCCGGTTGTACGTGGCCAGCTCCGGCCGCGCCGAATACGCCCGCTCCCCCAACACGATCACGTTGTACTGGTCCAGGTTGCCCGACGCGATGTCCTGCTTGTTCAGGAACGCGGCGTGAATGCCGAGGTCCTCCATGGTCTGCGGGACCTGGTCGCCGGTGCCGACGACGTAGGCGACCTTCAAGCCCGGCGCCACCTTCACGTCGGTGCCGGTCGCGGAGTAGTCGGCGGCGCGGTACAGGTTATACGGGCGCAGGCCGGTATACCCGGCCGTCTCGTAGCCCTCGCGATACGCACGGCCGTCATACTCGGCGACGGCGTGCAGGTGGTAGGTCGTCGCCTGCACCGTCCCCGGCACTACACGGAAATCGACGGTCTGATTG
Organism: Gemmatimonadaceae bacterium; assembly: GCA_046704805.1. Taxonomy (GTDB): domain Bacteria; phylum Gemmatimonadota; class Gemmatimonadetes; order Gemmatimonadales; family Gemmatimonadaceae; genus JAGWRI01. Next base: position 5,633 of record JBJKRG010000189.1, on the reverse strand, counting down.
TCGCCGTCCTTGGCCAGGGAGTAGCGGGCCGTTTCCGGAACGGAATGCCAGCCGGCGGGGAGGCTGAGCCGGAGCGTCCCACTGGCCACGCTGTCCGCGTTGCTGTGCACGAGTACGGACAGCGGGAACGACCGGGCGCCGATCGGCACGATGCCCGCGTGCGGGGCGATCCACAACGAGATGGCGGGCGCGACGACGAGCGGCTGGCCCACCTCCCCGGCGCCGAGCACCCGCCCGAGCGTCTGCGCCACCTGCCCCACCCGAATCGCGACGCCGTCGTAGTCAAATTCCACCCAACCGGACACCGGATAGGGCACGAAGGGGCGCGTCAGGTACTTGGCATCGTCGATGTCGTAGTAGGGTTGCTCGAGCGACGGCAGCGAGAAATAGGGTCGGGTGTACGCCGCGTTCTGCGGGATGCCGACCCGGAACCGCTCGGCCACCACGCGCGCGGCGCCGACCGCTGCAGGCGCCGGAACGTCGTCGGCGGGCGCGGTCGTCCACGATTCTCCTGCGGGCGTCTGCACCCAGACGCGGCGGATCGCGACGGCCGTATCGCCCTGGTTCGCCGCACGCACGTTCAACTCCAGTGTCTGTCCCGGAATCCCCACGCGGGACGTGGTCGGCGGTCCGGCGAACGGGTTCCGTGCTCCGCCACGCCGTCCCGCCGGCGTGACGGTGGCCGTCACGTTCAGGCCCAACGCTTCGGCCAGGGCGGTGTTGAACTGCGCCGCCTTCACGCGCAGTTCGTGCAGCACGTCGTACCTGGCATCGGCCGAGAGCGTGCTGTGCTCGACCTGCGCGATCAGCGCCAGATTCTCCCTGGCGCCTTCCGCCAGGATCGGCGCGATCGCCTGTGGCCGGCGGGCATCGAAGTGCTGCATCGCCCGGTCGACGTCCGCGCTGAGCTTCGCCAGGCCTTCCTTCAGGAACGCGTCGTTCTGCCCGCGGGCGAGATCGGCGATGCCCCCCAGGGACACGTCGATCCCGTCGAAGAGGGACGCTTCGTCGTCGGACGACGCCACCCGCGACCCGAACCGGTGGTACCCGGAATTGTCCGGGCCCGGCGGCGGGGGAATGACGCCGCCGTTCTGCGTCTTCTGGAAGCCGAGTCCCTGTCGGGCGATCTGCGCGAACGAGCCGCCGAGCAGCGGATCCTCATCGCCCTCGGGAATGACGACGTTGGTCGGCAGCATGCCGTCGATCCACTGGCCGCTGATGTAGTTGAAGAAGCGGAGCGGATAGGTCTGCCCGTTGGCGTAGTCCCAGATCTGGTGATTCCGGATGGCGAAGGTGGGCACGCGGGCGTAGTCCTTCAGCGGCGTCCACGGGCGCAGCCCTTCGCGGATCTGGTCGGGGAACATGTTCGGGTCGCCGGCGTCCTTGAACGCTTCCTGCGCCGTCTGCCCGGCCACCTGATGGTGTCCGTGCCCGTCCGAGGGCCCGCCCACGAACACCGAAGTGACCACCAGCGGGCGGACCATCCGCACCACGCGCACGACGTCGGCCAGCACCCGCTGGTGTGTCCATTTCTGGAAGGATTCCGCCTTCGATTTCGAGAACCCGAAATCGATGACCCGCGTGAAATACTGGTTGGCGCCGTAATACCGGTCGGCGGCCAGCAGCTCCTCGGTGCGGTCGAGACCGAGCGCTTCCCAGTAGTCGGAGTTCATCAGGTTCTGTCCCGATTCGCCCCGGTTCAGAGTCAGCAGCGTGACCTGCGCCCCCTGGCCGCGCGATTCATACGCAAGCAGCCCCCCGTCCTCGTCGTCGGGATGCGCGACGATCATGATGAGGCTGGCCCGCGTATGGAGCTTCAACAGCGTCTGCCAGAGCGCGGCGGACCCACGATCCAGGGAGATGTTGCGCTGGCTCACCTGAGCCCGCACGGTGACGTCGCGCGGTTGCTGCGCGCGTAGCGGACCGGTCGTGAGAGCCAGCAACAACGCCGCGCCAGCCGCGGTCGCGTTCGAGCGGAAGATTCGAGCAGGTGCCATGCGGAGCCCCGTCACGGATGCAGTTGCGAGTGTTGTGGGAGTATATCACTCGGAAATTGTACGGGCAGGGGGAGGAGGACCAGTGCATCGACCACTGGAGCGGCGCGTTGGCCCGCATCTGCGCCCGAATACGCGCCGGAACGCAGGCGGAAACCGTCCCCGAAGGCCGACGCGCGTCGAGCCATGCGGGGCTACCGTCCCTCCGGAGGCAGGGTTAGGTTCTCTCAACTGCGCGCGTCGAGACGCGCCGTCCGGTCGCGTAGCTCAGGTGGTTAGAGCGCTGGTCTCACATACCAGAGGTCCGGGGTTCAAGTCCCTGCGCGACCATGGATCAACGGGGCGTCCCATCGGGCGCCCCGTTCCGCGTTCGGGCCGCGGCGACGGTGGGGCCTCGACGCCTCCGTCCCGGACTCACCCCGTGCCGACCGGATCGACCTCGGCGCCGGCACTCCGGAGGCGTCCCGCCAGGACGTCGTCGACCCGCGCACGCACCACCAGGCGGTCGCCGTCCGCCCGCTGGTCGAGCACTTCGCCCTCGCGGTGGATGGCCGCCAGCAGCTTGCCGTCCGCGGGGGACAGCCGGATGTCGGCCAGCGGGCGCCGTGCGTGGACGGCCGCGAGCAGCGCCCGGCGCAACGGCTCCAGCCCGCCCTCGGTCACCGTCGACACGAATACCGCGTCATCGCCTCCCGTTGCCACGCGGGACTGCAACGCCAACAGCGCCTCGTCCGACACGGCGTCGATCTTGTTGAATACCAGCAGCACGGGCGTCTCCTGGAGCCCCAGCTCCGCGAGCACCTGGTCGACGACTTCACGCTGATCGTCCCACAGCGGATGGCTCGCGTCGATCACGTGGAGCAGCAGATCGGCGTCGCGCGTCTCCTCCAGCGTGGCCCGGAACGATGCCACGAGATCGTGGGGCAGCTTCCGGATGAACCCGACGGTATCCGTCACCAGCGCCCGCGCGTGCTCCCCCAATTCCACCTCGCGCGTCAGTGGGTCGAGCGTCGCGAACAGGCGGTCCTCCACGAACACGTCGGGCGCCGCGGCGAGCCCCCGCAGGATCGAAGACTTGCCCGCGTTGGTGTACCCGACCAGCGATGCCTTGAACGCCCCACTCCGCGCCTGCCGCTGCACGGTCCGGGCCTTCATCACCTCGCGGAGCCGCTCCTTGAGCACCTTGATGCGATGATTGATCAGCCGGCGGTCGGTCTCGAGCTGGGTCTCCCCGGGGCCGCGCATCCCGATCCCGCCGCGCGTCTTCTCGAGGTGCGTCCACATACGGGTCAGCCGCGGCAGCATGTATTCCAGCTGTGCCAGCTCCACCTGCATCTTCGCCTCGGCGGTCCGCGCGCGGGTCGCGAAGATGTCCAGGATCAACTCCGCACGATCCACGACCCGCTGCCCGACGGCGTCCTCGATGTTCTTTCCCTGGGTCGGTGTCAGCTCGTCGTCGAAGATGACGAGCGTTGCGCCCGAACCTGCGACCTCGGCGCGAAGCTCATCCAGCTTCCCCGAACCCAGATACGTGGCCGGATGCGGGCGGTCGATCTGCTGAGTGATCTCGCCCACCACGTCCGCGCCGGCCGTGTCCGCGAGACGCTCCAGCTCGCGCAGGTGCTCCTCGAGGATGCGCCGGCCTCCGGCGCGCTTCATCGGCGCGCCGACGAGCAGCGCCCGGTCGGCCGGTGCCGTGACGGTGATCAGATCGCGTCCGATGCGCGCCTCCGGTCAGGGAATACGGGCGTTGATCGTGGAGAACCGTCCCGACGATCGGAACGGAAAGCTGCGGCTGCCGATCGGCGAATCCACCGTGAGATCGCCCACGACGGTATAGTCGACGGCGCCGGTCTGGAGGAGCTGGCGGCCGGCGGCGCCCACTCCGGCGTAGCTGAAGCGCACCGGCACGTGCACGGTGGTCGTATCGCCGCCGTGGAAGCTGTTCCGGTCCGAGATCTCGCCCTCGGCCACCGGAATGGTGTCGACCATCAGGTGGTAGTGCATACGCGTCGCGTCCAGACGGTAGTCGTTCGGGTTGTAAACGCGCAGGACGACGTCCAGGTTCCCGCCGGACACGCCGAGGCCGGTGAGGCGGACGTCCTGCAGCACGACGGTGGGCTGCTTGAAGAGCTGCCGCCCGATGAGGCTGCACCCGGACACCGCCGCGAGGAGGGCCGCCCCGATCAGCCACCGAGCTTGAAGACGCGTCGACACGTGCACGTCACTCCGATTCGCCCGCCTCGCGGGCCTTGCGTTTGAGTTCCGCCCACCACGCGAGCCGCTTCGCGATCTCCTTCTCGAACCCGAACCGGCCGGGCTCGAAGAACGTGGTCCCGCGGAGGGCTTCCGGGAGATACTCCTGGGGCGTGTAGGCCTCCGGCACCGCGTGCGCGTAGTGATACCCGCGACCGTAGCCCAGTTCCTTCATGAGCGCCGTCGGTGCGTTGCGGATGTGCAGGGGCACCGGCTCGGCTGGCGATTCGCGCGCCGCGTCGAGGGCGGCGTGCAACGCCCGCACCGTGCTGTTGGACTTCGGGGCCGTGGCCAGATAGACCGTCATCTCGGCCAGCGGCAGATACCCCTCCGGTGCGCCGAGCATGTGGTAGGCGTCGCGGGCGGCCACCGCGAGCTTGAGCGCTTCGGGATCCGCGAGGCCGATGTCCTCCGCCGCCATGGCGATCGCCCGGCGAAACAGCACCATCGGGTCGGCGCCTCCGTCGATCATGCGCGCCATCCAGTAGAGCGCTCCCTGCGGATCGCTGCCGCGGAGGCTCTTGTGGTAGGCGCTCAGCATGTTGTAGGTCTCCTCGCCGCGCTTGTCGAAACGCGCGAACCGGAGCTGCAAGGCCTCCCGCGACTCGGCCAGGTCGATGTGCCCGCCGCGGCCGACGTGCGCAGCCGCCGCTTCGAGCACCGTCAGTGCACGGCGGGCATCCCCGTCTGCTTCCGTCGCAATCAGTGCCGTCGCTTCATCGTCCACGGCCAGTCGCCACCCGCCCAGCCCGCGTTCGGCATCGCCGAGTGCGGACCGCAGCACCGTGCGCAGATCCTCGGGGGATAACGGCTCGAGCACGAACACCCGCAGTCGCGACAGGAGTGCCCCGATGATCTCGAACGACGGGTTCTCGGTCGTGGCGCCGATGAGCGTGATCGTCCCGGATTCGACGTGTGGGAGGAAGGCGTCCTGCTGCGCCTTGTTGAACCGGTGGATCTCGTCCGCGAACAGGATCGTGCCGCGCCCGAGCGCACGGCGCGACTGCGCCTCGGCCACGATCTCACGCACGCGCGGCACCCCTTCCGTCACCGCCGAAAACGGCACGAACTCACGATCGGTGTGCCGGGCGATGAGCCTCGCGAGCGTCGTCTTGCCGGACCCCGGCGGCCCCCAGAACACCATCGATGCGACCGTTCCCGATTCGATGGCGGATCGGAGCGGCTTCCCCTCGGCCAGCAGGTGCCGCTGCCCCACGAATTCGTCGAGGGTCCGCGGGCGCATCCGCGCCGCGAGTGGCATGTCCTCCGGGCGACCCCAGAGCGATTCGGCCATCGGCGCCCCGGCCGCAGCGCGCCGCGGCGCTCGGCGCTTGCCGCTCCCGCTCACTCTCCCCTCTCCGTCGGGGACGCCCCGGCGAGGCC
>JBJKRG010000188.1:0-10631 GCA_046704805.1 Gemmatimonadaceae bacterium | reverse complement strand
CGGGCGCCGGGCAAGGCGAGCACTAACACGCCCCCAACCGCTAGAGCGGCCGCGCGACGTTAGAGAGGAATCGCTGACATGCTGATCCTCCGGGTCCTGCTGGTGGGCGTGCGGCGCGCCCTCCGCGAGGGAGGGCGCGCAACCCGTACTACGTCCAGCTCAGATCGTGCTTCGACAGCGGGAGCGAGCGAATCCGCTTGCCCGTTGCCGCGTAGATCGCATTGCACAGGGCGGCCACGGCGGGAGGGAGCGCCGGCTCGCCGAGTCCCGTGGGCGGGAATTCGGTCTTGAGGAAGTGCACTTCCACTGGCGGCGCCTGCCGCATGCGCAGCAGTGGATAGCGGTTGAAGTTGAGTTGGTCGGCGCGGCCGCCGGTGATCGTGATCTCCTGCCCGAGCGCCTCGGACAGTCCGTCGAGCACGGCGCCCTGCGCCTGGCTCTCGGCATTGAGCGGATTGATAATCTCGCTGCCAATGTCGCCCGCGACCCACACCTTGTCCACGGTGAGCACGCCGGGGCGGCTGACCGTCGCCTGGACGACTTCGGCGAAGTAGCCACGGTGGCTGAAGTGGAAGGCGACGCCCATGGCGGTGCCGCGCCGGAGGCGCTGCTTCCCCCATCCCGACTTCTCGACGACGAGGTCGAGCACGCCGCGCATGCGCTTCGCGTCCATGGCCGCCCCGCTCTCGACGCCCGCCAGGAGGTCGCGGCGGAACTCCACCGGGTCGCGCACCGCGGCATGTGCCAGCTCGTCGATGAACGACTGCATGACGAACGCGATGGCGTTGCTGCCCGGCGCGCGGAGGGCGCCGGTCGGCACGCCGAGTGGCATCGACGAGACGCCGAGCGAGAAGTTGGGGATGAACCGGGCCGGGAACTCGGAGCCCGAGATCCCGGCGCTGGGGGCGTAGCGCGGCGGATCCCCGAACGTGACGAAGTGATTCTTCCACGCCACGAGCTTTCCGCTGCTGTCCACGCCGCCCGCCAGATAGTGGAACCCGGCCGGACGGTAGAAGTCGTGGCCCATGTCGTCCTCGCGCGACCAGAGCAGCTTCACCGGGGCGTTCACCTGCCGAGAGATCCGGGCGACCTCGACCATGTAGTCGTTGTTGAGCCGGCGCCCGAAGCCACCGCCGGCCCGGACCATGTGGACGGTAATGTCGTCCTCGCTGATGCCGAGCAGATCGGCGACCATCTTCCGACCGCGCGCCGGTTGCTGCGTGGGCGCCCAGATCTCGAGCTTGCCGCCGTGGTAGTGGGCCGTGCAGTTCTGCGGCTCCAGCGTCACGTGGGCGATGAACGGGTAGGAGTAGTCGGCGTGCACGACGTGCGCGGCACCCCGGAGTGCCGTGTCGGCGTCACCGTCGCTGCGCAGCGAGCGCTGCGGCGTCTGCTTCGACAGGGCCGCCGCCTGCTCGGCGAACGCGGCGCTGCTCTGCTGCGCCGTGGGCCCGGGATTCCATTCCACCTGCAGCTTGCGGCGAGCCGACTGCGCCGCCCACCAGCCGTCGGCGACGATCGCCACGCCCCCGAGCAGTCCGCTCAGGCCGCCCTTCGGGTCCGCCTCCACGATGAACGCATCCTTCACCCCGGGCTCGGCCTTCACGGCATCGAGATTCGCCGATTGCACCGTGCCGCCGTACACCGGGCACTTTTCGAACACGGCGTAGAGCATGCCCGGCACCGTGACGTCGATGCCGAACAGCGGCTTCCCGGTGACGATGGCGTGATTGTCCACGCCGTGCACCGGCGTACCGATGATCCGGAAATCCTTCGGATCCTTGAGCGGCACGGTCTCGAGATCGGGCGGTGGAATCGTGGCCGCCTTGTCGAGCAGCTTGCCGTATTCGAGCTGCCGGCCGCTGGCCCGGTGGTAGACCACGCCCGAGCGGGTGGTGCACGACGATGCCGGCACGCCCCACGTGGCGGCCGCCGCGCTCACCAGCATCGCACGGCCGGCTGCCCCCACGCGGCGCATCGGCATCCAGTTGATCGGCGTCGCCGTGCTCCCGCCCGCCCACTGGTTCTGGTACTTCGTCGTGTCGAGCGAGGCCTGCTCCACGTGCACGTTCTTCCAGTCCACGTCCAGCTCGTCGGCGATGATCATCGGGAGCATCGTCTTCACGCCCTGCCCGATCTCCGGGTTCTTGGCCATGATCGTGACCATGCCGTCGGGTGTGATGGTGATGAACGCGTTGGGCTCGAAGCCGTCAGCGGGCGTGGGAGCGAACTGCTCGGCACGCGCCAGCGCCGGCAGGTAGGTCGCCAGCAGCAGCCCGCCGCCGGCAATGGCGGTCACGCGCAGAAAGTCGCGGCGCGAAACGGTGGCGTTGTTCATTGCGTCGCCTCCATGCCCGCCGCGCGGCGGACGGCTTCGCGGATGCGCAGATACGTGGTGCAGCGGCAGAGGTTGCCGCTCATCGCCATGTCGATCTCGTCGTCCGTGGGATGCGGGTTCCGCTCGAGGAGCGCCGCCGCCGTCATGATCTGCCCGGCCTGGCAGTACCCGCACTGGGGCACGTCCAGCGCTTCCCACGCCCGCTGCAGCGGATGCTCGCCGTCGACGGAGAGCCCTTCGATGGTCGTGATCTCGGCGCCTTCGAGCGTGGAGGCGCGGCGGCGGCAGGAGTGCGCCGCCCGCCCGTCGATGTGGACGGTGCACGCCGCGCAGCGGCCGATGCCGCATCCGAACTTGGTGCCCTTGAGATCGAGCACGTCGCGGAGCACCCAGAGTAGCGGCATGTCCGCGGGGACGTCAACGGTGTGCGACGTGCCGTTGACTTTGAAGGTGACGGTCATGGATTTCGCCCTCGACGTTCGGCGTTGACCCGGGCCCCAGGGGGTGATGGGGCTCCCCGGAATCTACGCCGCGTTCGCCGGGGCGTGAATGCGTCCGGCCGGTGCTTTCCCCTACTCCGACCGGAGCGCCTGCATCGGATCCACCCGCCCTGCACGCCGGGCCGGAATGAAGCTGGCCAGCGTGGCCACGATCAGGAGGGCCAGGGCCACGAGACCGTACACCACGGGGTCGTGGGCTGACTCGTTGAAGAGCAGCGGCTGCACCCAGCGGCTTACGCCGAGGGCGATCAGCGCTCCCAGGACGATCCCGGCCGTGGAGAGCACGATCCCCTGGCGGAGGACGAGCCGCACCAGGTCCTCCATTCGGGCGCCGAGGGCCACCCGGACGCCCAGCTCGTGGGTCCGCTGGGCCACGTTGTACGCGATCACGCTGTACAGCCCCACCGCGGCCAGCACGAGCGCCAGGAGGCCGAACGCCAGGAACATCGTGGCGCCCACCTGCCAGGACTCCGTCTGCTGCCCGATCACGTCGCTCATCGGCGTCACGGTCACGTACGCCACGCCGGGCATCACCGGCTGCAACGCCTTCCGGATCGCGTCCGTGTACCGAGCCGCATCGCCGCGCGTGCGGATGAACAGTCCCCCCTGGTCGGGCGCGTACTGGGCCCACGACAGGTAGTACAGCAGCCCGGGATCGTCGTCGAGCTTCTGGGTCTTGATGTTCTCGGCGATGCCCACGACGTAGGAACACGGGACCGTATCGGCGCCCACCTTCACGCACTTTCCGATGGCGTCGGCGTTCGGCCAGAGTTTCTGTGCCATGGCCTGGCTCACGACGATGGACCGCGGGGCACCGGCGCGGTCCTGCTCCGTGATGCCCCGGCCGCGAATGATCCGCGTACCCATCGTCGTGAAGTAGCCGGGGCTCACCGCGTTCAGCTGGAACTGCCCGAGCTTGCTCACCGAGTCGTATCCGGCCACGTGGAGTTCAGTGACCCACATGCTCCAGAAGGGCATCGTGAGCTGCAGGGCGGCGTCCTCGACGCCGGGAACCGCCTTCGCGGCCGCGAGAAGCTGCAGCCGCAGCGCGTTCTCGCCGGCGCTGTCCAGCGTGACGCCGCGCATGTTCAGGCTCACCGCGTCCACCCGGTCGGCGTCGTAACCAAGCGGGGTGGCCTTCACGTTGGCGAGGCTGCGCACGAACAGGCCCGCGCCCACGAGGAGCAGCACCGAAAGCGTGCCCTGGAAGACGAGCAGCCCCGTCCGGATGCGCGAGCCGTGGTACGTGCCCTCACGAACGCCCGACTTGAGGTCCTGCGTGAGGTCGGTCCTTCCGGCCTGGAAGAGCGGCGCCAGGCCGGTCAGGAGTCCCGCCGCGACCGCCGTGATGCCCGCGAAGATGAGCGTCCTGGGATCGTTGAGCACCTCCGCCGGAGCGCCCCTGGACAGGAAGAGTGCGCCCAACAGCGCGCCGCCCCACTGGGCAACGGCCACGCCGGCGATCCCCCCGAGCAGGGCGAGCGCGAAGCTCTCCGTGAGGAGCTGCGAGGCGAGGCGCAACCGGGTCACGCCAAGCGCGAGTCGCACCGCGATCTCGCGCCGGCGGCGCAGCGCACGGGCGAGCAGCAGATTGGCAACGTTGGCGCAGGCGATGAGCCAGACGATGAGCGCCACGCCGCTGAGCCAGGTGACCACCTTGGCCAGGCTCGACTCGTGGGGCCCGCGGTTGCTCAGGATCGACGCCGCGATCGCCTGCGGCCTCGTGCGGGCCAGAGGCGGCATGCGGCGGTCCACGGCAAGCTGCGCCTGGTAACTGCGCTGATAGGCCTGCGTGAGGTCGGCATCGGCCTGGGCGACGGTTACGCCGGGCTTCCGTTCGACGATCATGCTCGCCCACGTCCAGTTGTACGTGCCCCACCAGGTCTGGCCCGGAATGCGGATCTGCTTTCCCATCTCGGCCCCGTACGCCGTGATCGGAATGAAGGCCGCCGGCGGCTTCTCCGGCCACAGCCCTACGAATCCCTTCGGGGCCACGCCGATCACCGTGTACGTGCCGGCGCCGATGTGGATCACATCGTTCAGGGCGCTCCTCCGTCCCCCGTACTGTGTCTGCCAGTAACCGTAGCTGAGAACGACGACCGGGGCCCCCACCGGCGTCGTGTCCTCGGCGGGGGTGAAGTAGCGGCCGATAGCGGGTGGTGCGTCGAAGAACTTGAAGAAGCCCGCGCTCACGGCGCCGATGGTCATCTCGCGGGCGGCGGTTCCGGTCCCGACCGCGAGACTGGGAGCCGTGAACTCGGCCGTATGCGCGAATGACGTGGTCCACTTCGTGAGGTCGACGTAGCGGGCGTACTGCACGCCGCTGGAGATCGCTTGCCGACGCATGAAGGTGCTCTTCAGATAGACGCGATTGGCGCGCGCCGGATGCGCCATCATCGGCGGCGGGCGGAAGAGCAGCCGGTCGACAATGGAGAACATGGCGGCATTGGCGCCGATCCCGAGGGCGAGCGTCACCACCACGGCGAGGGTGAACCCGGGCCTGTTGCGCAGGCCGCGGGCGGCGTAGCGAACGTCCTGCCAGAAGGAGTCGAGGGCGGGCATGGTTTGGCGCGGTGACGAGACGAGGGCGGGCTGCCCGTTGGCGGTTGTCGGTCTGCAGTCAGCCGGTGCTCTGGCCTGCTTCCTCCCAACGGCCGGTGGTGGATCGCTGTTTCATTCGACACCGGCTGTCGCCGGAGCGTTGCAGGCTATTCGGCGCGGAGGGCGATGACCGGGTCGACGCGGGCGGCACGGCGGGCGGGCACGAGCGAGGCCACCACGGCGGCGGTGAGGAGGATCAATCCCGCCACTGCCATTGCCGCTGGGTCGCGCGGGCTGGTGTCGTACAGGAGCGAGGCCACCAGCTTGCCGAGGGCCAGCGCCGCGCCGATGCCGACCACCACGCCGATGGCCGCAAGCCGGAGCGCGCCGAAGATCACGGGACGCATCACCTGGGCGCGGCTCGCCCCGAGGGCCACGCGGACGCCCATCTCGTGCATACGCTGGCTGACGGAATAGCCGATGATGCTGTACATGCCGACGCCGGCGACGAGGAGCGCGAGGAGGCCCATGGCCGTGAAGACGGCGGCGCCTTCCCTCCACTGCTCGTAGAACGGGTCGAGGGCGGTGGTGAGGTCGGCCACGCGTATCGTGGCCGAGGCCGGAACCCACGGCGTGAGGTCCCGACGGACCGTCGCGGCCAGTGTCCGCCGCAACCGCTCGGGTGCGCGCAGCGTGAGCGTGAGGCCGTACAGGAATGGCGCTTCGGTCAGCGGCTGATAGTAGTCGATCCCGGATTCAGGTCTCACGCCCGCGAGGTTCGCGTCCGTCACGACCCCGATCACCTGCACGCACGGTTTCGAAGGCCGCATCAATACGAGACACTGTCCAACCGCGCGTTCGCCCGGCCAGACGGTGCGCGCCATCGATTGGCTGACGATCATCACCGGCGCACTGCCGGCTTGGTCACCTGATGAGAAGTCGCGCCCATCGACGACGCGCATCCCGACGGTCCGGAAGTAGCCGGGCCCGACGGCGTTGCCGATGGGGTGGATCGACTTTCCGCTCGCCTTCAACGTATCGCCATCGGGACGGAACATGGGAGCGAACATCTCCCCCTGAAGCGGCGGCATCGACGAGAGCGCCGCCCCCTGCACCCCGGGAATCGCCGCCAGCCGCTGCGCTTCCTCCCGCATCGTGGACAGATACACCCTCGCCGAATCCATCTGCTGGAACGACACATTGGCGAAGGCGAGTTGGTTCACGTCGATGCCGAGCGGCACGGCGTGGATGCTCTTGAGGCTCTGGACGAAGAGGCCCGCGCCCACGACGAGCACCATCGACAGCGCTGCCTGCGCTGCGACGAGCGTCGACCGAAACCACGACCGCTGCGACCGTCCCTCCTGCGCGCCGGACTTCAATGCCTGCGTCATGTCCGGCCGGGTGGCCTGAATGACCGGCGCCAGGCTCGCCACCAGCCCGCCCACGACGGCCAGCCCGAGTGTGAACAGGACGAATCGGGGTTCGATCAGCGCATAGGTCAGGCGGTACCGCGAGAAGAACTGGGTGCGGGCCACTGCGCCTCCCCACACCCCGACAAACAGCGCCGCGGCACCGGCGAGGACGGCCAGCAGTGCGCCTTCGGTGATGAGCTGCCGGCAGAGCCGGGCCCGCGACACGCCGAGCGCGAGTCGCACGGCGATCTCGCGTTGCCGCCTGGCCGCGCGCATCAGGAGAAGCGTGGCCATGTTGGCCACCGCCACGAGCAGGATGATCGCCGCGACGCCCGCGACGCGAAGCGCAATCTGCACGTTGGGGCTGCTGCCCCAGCCCTGCTGCCGGCCCACGACCAGCGGCGAGGCGCTCATCTTCGGCAGCGGGAATCCCTTGCGGGGCGGGAAGGTGCGCCGGAGGGCCAGCTCCATCACCGCCTCGGCGCGACCGGGAGTCGCCCCTTCGGCGAGTCGAATGATCGGCGCCGCCATAGCGTCGTGCGGCAGGGGAAGCCAGATGTCCGTCGCCTCGAGCGCGAGTCCGGTGAAGTCCGCCTGCGCAACGCCGATGACCGTGTACCGCTTCCTGGCGATCTCGATGCTGTGCCCGACGACCGTGGTGTCGCCGCCCAGCGTGCGCTGCCAGTAGCGATAGCTCACCACGGCCAGCGGCTCCGAGTCGGCTGCTTCCCGCACCGTGAAGTCTCGCCCCTTCATTATGCGGACGCCGAGCAAACTGAAGTAGTTCGCGCTCACGCGGAAGACCCGCGGGCCCGAGGCACGGTCGATGCCCGCATACATCGCGGCTTCGGCGGCGACGCTGGCGAGCCCATGCAGGTCCGTGCGGACGGCGTCGAGCAACTGCGGCCGCAGTCCCGGCGAGTAGCCGCCCCTGAACGTTTCGTATACCTCGAAGACCCGCGCTGGATCGACGACTCCGGACGGCTCGTGGAAGAAGAGCCGGTCGATGAGCGTGAACATCGCCGAGTTGGCGCCGACACCGAGGGCGAGTACGACGATCACCGTGAGGGTGAAACCCGGCGTCTTGCGCAGGGAGCGCACGGCGTATTTCACGTCCTGCGCGAGCGGTTCCAGCCACCGTCTGGGGCGCGACTCGCGGGGGCCGGGGCTCGGGCTCGAGCGAGCGGGGGAATCCGGCATTTACGACAATACTACAGGCTACTCCGCGCGGAGGGCAATGACGGGGTCGACGCGGGCCGCGCGGCGGGCGGGGACCCACGATGCCAACACTGATGCCGTGAGCAGGACGACTGCGGCGGCAAGCATTGCCACCGGGTCGTGGGGGCTGGTGTCGTAGAGCAGCGAGGCGACCAGCGGAGTCAGCATCAGAGCCACTCCGGTGCCGACCGCCACGCCCAAACCCGCCAGTCTGAGCCCCTCGAGTATCACCGGCCCCATCACCTGGCCGCGCCGGGCGCCTAGCGCCACGCGTACCCCCATCTCGTGCATGCGTTGGCTGACGGCGTAGCCGACCACGCTGTACATGCCCACGCCGGCAATGATGAGGGCGAGGAAGCTCATGGCAGTGAAGACGGTCGAGCCCTCTTCCCACTGCCAGTACTTCGGATCGACGGCGGCTTTGAGCCGGTAGACCGTCACCGTGGACGACACCGGAAGCGTGGATGCCAGGTCGTGGCGGACAGTCTGCACGAGCGCGCCTTGCGTGCGCCCGGGAGCCCGGATGATGATCGTGATGCCACGGAGATATGAAAACTGCGTTATCGGCACGTAGTATCGGGCGGGAGGCTCGGTCCTGATGCTCCACAGATTGGCATCGGTGACAACGCCGACAATCGTGGTACACGGCCGGGAGGGGTCGTCGAGCACGAGGCACTGGCCCACCGCACGCCTGCCTGGCCACAGTTCGCGTGCCATCGATTGGCTGATGATCATCACCGACGCGCTGCCGGCACGGTCAGCCGACGTGAAGTCGCGTCCGTCGACGACGCGCATCCCGACGGTCCGGAAGTACCCGGGCCCGACCGCGTTGCCTCCTGCGCCGGATTGGTGCCCGTTCACGAACGCGGTATCGCCGCTCGGCCAAAAGAAGCTTCCGCCAATCTCGCCTTCCAGTGGCGGTATGAGCGAAACGGCAGCTCCTTGAACTCCCGGTATGGCGGCCAGCCGCTCGGCTTCGCGGTTGAGTGTCGCCAGGTATGTCTTGGTGGAATCGACCCGCTGGAAGGACGTGCCGGCAATCAGAAGGTCGTTCACATCGATGCCCAGGGGAACGTCGTGGATGTTCTTCAGGCTTTGCACGAAGAGCCCCGCGCCAACGACAAGTATCACGCAGATTGCTCCCTGGGCGACGACGAGCCCCGATCGGAACCACGATCGCTGGGACCGTCCCTCCTGCACCCCGGACTTCAATGCCTGCGTCAGGTCCGGCCGGGTGGCCTGAACGGCCGGCGCCAGGCTCGCCACGAGGCCGCCCATGACGGCTACTCCGAGGGTGAACAGGACGAATCGGGTATCGATCAACGCATAGGTCAGGCCGTGCCGCGAGAAGAACTGGGCGCGGGCCACGGCGCCTCCCCACACCCCGACGAACAGCGCCGCGGCACCAGCGAGGAGCGCCAGCAACGCGCCTTCGGTGAAGAGCTGCCGGCAGAGCCGGGCCCGCGACACGCCGAGAGCGAGTCGCACGGCGATCTCGCGTCGCCGCCTGGCAGCGCGCATCAGGAGAAGCGTGGCGATGTTGGCCACCGCCACGAGCAGGATGATCGCTGCAACGCCCACGACGCGAAGCGTGATCTGCACGTCGGGGCTGCTCCCCCAACCCTGCTGGCGACCCGGAATCAGAGGCCAGGCGCTCATCTCCGGCAGCGGGAACCCCTTGCGGGGCGGGAACGTTCGCCGGAGGGCCAACTCCATCACGGCCTCGGCGCGACCGGGGGTGGTCCCTTCGGCAAGCCGAATAATCGGCAACGCCAGAGCATCGTGCGATAACGGCAACCAGATGTCCGTTGGCTCGAGGGCGAGACCGGTGAAATTCGCCTGCGCAACGCCGATGACCGTGTACCGCGTCCTGGCGAGCTCGATGCTGTGTCCGACGACCGTGGTGTCGCCGCCCAGCGCGCGCTGCCAGTAGTGATAGCTCACCACCGCCAGCGGCTCCGAGTCGGCTGCCTCCTGCACCGTGAAGTCTCGCCCCTTCATCATGCGGACGCCGAGCAGGCTGAAGTAGGTCGCGCTCACGCGGAAGACCCGCGGGCCAGCGGCGCGGTTGATACCCGCGTACATGCTGGCGGCGACGGCGGCGAGTCCACGCAGGTCCGTGCGGACGGCGTCGATCAACTGTGGCCGTATCCCAGTAGAGTACATGCCTGGGGAGGTCTCATACACTTCGAAGACCCGCGCTGGATCGACGACGCCGGACGGCTCGTGGAAGAAGAGCCGGTCGATGAGCGTGAACATCGCGGAGTTGGCGCCGACACCGAGGCCGAGTACGACGATCACCGTGAGGGTGAACCCCGGCGTCTTGCGCAGGGAGCGCACGGCGTATTTCACGTCCTGCGCGAGTTGTTCCAGCCAGCGTACTCCTCGCGCGTCTCGCTGCGCCTCTCGGTACCGTTCGATTCCACCGAACGCGATCATCGCCCTGCGACGCGCTTCCTCGCGCGGCAGCCCGAGCGCACGCATCAGGTCGTCGGTTTCCGACTCGATGTGCAGCCGGATCTCCTCGTTCAACTCGGCGTCAACCGTCTGCCCGTGGAAGAGTGCCCGGAAACGGTGTGAGAGCTTACTGAGGAGAGCTCGCACCATACCCAGCTACTCCGC
>JBJKRG010000187.1:0-3942 GCA_046704805.1 Gemmatimonadaceae bacterium | reverse complement strand
TCGAGGCAGGTTCCACCCCCACGTTCACGGTCGCCAACCTCTCCACGATGTGGGTGATGGCCAGCGTGTATCCGAGCGACATCGCGCTCGTGCACGAAGGCGAGGCGGTGAGCGTGTACACCGACGCGTCGCCGAAGCCGGTGCCGGGACGCGTCGACTACGTGTCCGCCCTCGTGGACCCCGGCACCAAGGCGACCGCGGTGCGGGTCGTGGCCAACAACGCCTCCCGCCTGCTGCGGCGCGACATGTTCGTGCGCGTCGACATCCACTCGCGGAGCCGGCGCCGCGGCATCGTCATTCCGGCGTCGGCGCTGCTGCGCAACTCCGACAATCTGCCCTTCGTGTTCGTCGAGGAGCCGGACAGCACCTTCGGCCGGCGCAGCATCACCGTCGGCTATCGCGTGGGCAACGGCTACGAGGCGACCTCCGGCCTGGCCGCCGGCGACAAGGTACTCGCCGACGGCGCCCTGTTCATTCAGTTCGCGGAGAACCAGTGACCACGCCGCAGACACCGCACACGCCCGAGGACGCGGAGTTCGGCACCACTCCCCCGTCGCCGATCAACAAGCTCGTCCGCAAGGCCCTCGGCCAGCCGTTCCTCATGGCCATCCTCGCGCTGACCCTCGTCGGACTCGGCGCCTGGTCGTTCTCCCGGCTTCCCGTGGATGCCTATCCCGACATCTCCCCGACGATGGTGGAGATCATCACGCAGTGGCCGGGGCACGCCGCCGAAGAGGTGGAGCGACTCGTCACCGTCCCGATCGAGACCGAGATGAACGGCGTCGAGCGATTGACCGTGGAGCGCTCGATCTCGCTGTACGGCCTCTCCGACGTCATCCTCACCTTCAACGACGGCACCGATCCGTATTTCGCGCGCCAGCGCGTGTTCAACCGGCTGCCCAATGTGACACTCCCCGATGGGGTGAACGCGAGCGTGTCGCCCCTCTACTCGCCCTCGGGGCTCGTCTATCGCTACGTCGTCGACAGCCCCGACCGGTCGGCGATGGAGCTGAAGGTCATCAACGACTGGGTGCTCCGGAAGGCCTACAAGGCCGTGCCCGGCGTGGCCGACGAATCGGGCCTCGGCGGCGAGACGATGGAATACCACGTCGACGTCGATCCGACCAAGCTGGCCGGGGCCGGGCTCTCGATCACCGACGTCGAGAACGCACTCAGCAACAACAACGGCAACGCCGGCGGGGGCTTCTACTCCGAGGGCGGCCAGTTCTACTACGTCCGCGGCCTGGGCCGCCTGAAGACCACGCAGGACATCGGGAACACCGTGATCACCGTGAAGAACGGCGTCCCCGTGCTCATCAAGGACATCGCCACCGTGAAGATCGGACACGCCCCCCGCCTCGGGCAGTTCGGTTTCGACAACCGCAACGATGCGGTGGAAGGCGTGATCCTCATGCGCACCGGCGAGCAGGCGCAGGTGGTGCTCAAGCGGGTCGAGGCGGAAACGCGAATGCTCAATGATTCGATCCTGCCCAAGGACGTGAAGGTCCATCCGTTCTACGACCGCAGCGACCTCATCCATCTCACCACCCGGGTGGTCGAGGACAACCTGCTGCGGGGCATCGTGCTCGTCGTCATCGTCCTCATCTTCTTCCTGTACGACGTGCGCTCCGGGCTGATCGTGGCCGTGGCCATCCCCGGGTCCCTCCTCTTCGCGTTCATCTGTCTGAACCTGCGGCACATCCCCGCCAACCTGCTCTCCATCGGGGCCATCGACTTCGGCATTCTCGTGGACGGTGCCGTCGTGATGGTGGAGAACATCTTCCGACAACTCGCGCTCCGACACGGCACGGAGTACTCCATCCGGGAGGTGATCGCCCGGTCGGCCGCCGAGGTGGACCGGCCGATCTTCTACGCGATCGCCGTGATCGTGGCTGGCTTCCTGCCCATCTACGTCCTCTCCGGCGCGTCGGGCAAGCTGTTCAAGCCCATGGCCGACACGACGATCTTCGCGCTGATCGGGTCGCTCCTCATCACACTGTTCCTGCTGCCGCCGCTGTGTGCCTGGGCCATGCGCCGCGGCGTGCGCGAGCGCCGCAATCGCCCGTTCGAGTGGGTCAAGGACATGTACGCGCGCGGGCTCGACTGGAGCCTCGCCCACCGCTGGACGGTCGTCGTCGTGAGCACCGTGCTCTTCGCCGGCGGCATGCTGATGATCGGGTCGATCGGGGCCGAGTTCATGCCCCACCTCGACGAGGGCGCGCTGTGGGTGCGGGCGACGATGCCGTACACGATCTCGTTCCAGGAAGCGTCGAAGTTCGCCCCCCAGATCCGGCGCATCCTGCGGTCGTTCCCCGAGGTCACGGACGTGGCTGACGAGCACGGACGGCCCGACGACGGCACCGACCCGACCGGCTTCTTCAACATGGAGTTCTACGTCGGGCTCAAGCCGTACAGTGAATGGAAGGGCCCCTACCATACGAAGCCGGAGCTGATCGCGGCGATCGACAAGAGGCTGCGCACCTTCCCCGGCATCACCTTCAACTACACGCAGCCCGCGGAGGACGCGGTCGACGAAGCGGAGACGGGCCTCAAGAGCGCGCTCGACGTGAAGATCTTCGGTGACAGCCTGCCCGTTCTCGAGGAGAAGGGACGCGAGGTGCGGGCCGTCCTCGAGCACGTCCCCGGCATCGACGAGATCACGCTGGTGCGGGAGTTGGGGCAGCCGTCCCTCACCATCCGGGTGGACCGGGCCAAGCTCGCCCGGTACGGGCTGGCGGCGGCGGACGTGAACAACCTGATCGAGGCGGCCGTCGGCGGGGCGGCCGTGACCCAGGTCGTGCAGGGCGAGGAGCTGTTCGACCTCGTCGTGCGCCTGGCGCCGCAATTCCGGAGCACCCCCGAGGAGATCGGCAACATCCTCATGGCCACGCCCGACGGCGCGCAGATCCCGCTCAAGCAGGTGGCGACCCTCTCCGTCGCCAACGGCGCCTCGTTCATCTACCGCGAGGATAACCACCGCTACATCGGCATCCAGTTCTCGGTGAAGGGACGCGACCTGGCCGGCGCCGTCAACGAGGCCCGCGCCAAGGTGGCGAAGGAGGTCAGGTTCCCGACGGGGTACCGCGCCGTCTGGGGCGGCGAGTACAAGGAGTACACAGCGTCGCGAACGCAGCTCCGGATCGTCCTGCCGATCACCATCGCGCTCATCTTCCTGCTCCTGTTCGCGCTCTACGACAACTTCAAGTTCCCGATGATCACGGTCGTCGGCGTGCTGCTGTCGGCCCCGCTGGGCGGCCTCGTCGCGCTCTGGATGACCGGCACGCCCTTCTCGGTGTCGTCGGGCATCGGCTTCCTGGCCCTGTTCGGCGTCTCGGTCCAGACCGCCGTGGTGTACATTTCGTACGCCAACGAGCTGCGATTGGGGGGCATGGACATCTTCGCGGCGACCCGCGAGGCGGCGCTCCTCCGCCTGCGGCCCATCATGATGACGGCGCTGGTGGCCGCGTTCGGGCTGTTGCCGGCGGCGGTCGCGACGGGCGTGGGCACCGACTCCCAGAAGCCGTTCGCCCTCGTGATCGTGGGCGGGCTGTTCTCGCGGCTGCTGATCAGCATCTTCCTGATGCCCGTGTTGTACGAGATGGCGGCGCGGCCGGGCGACCGGCTGGAGGTCTAGCACCCTCCCATCAGGCTTGTCGTCCGGTCATTTGACGCCTAAACTCCGGCATTCGGGACTTGAACACACGGTCCCGGGTGCCGGAGGGTTAATCGCCCTACGCCGCGGCTCCGCCCCGCGCGCTACCTTAGGTTTCCCTACCATGACCAAACGCGACGACGCTCTCGAGTACCACCGGCACGGCCGTCCCGGCAAGATCGCGGTGGTCCCCACGAAGCCGTTGACGAATCAACGGGATCTGGCGCTCGCCTATTCCCCCGGCGTGGCCGAGCCCTGCCTCGACATCAAGGATGACGTCGACAAGGCCT
>JBJKRG010000186.1:0-5018 GCA_046704805.1 Gemmatimonadaceae bacterium | reverse complement strand
CCACGCACGCCGAGATCGCCGACGGGATGGACATCAGCGAGGAGGAGGTCGCGAAGACGATGTCCATCTCGCAGACCCACCTGTCTCTCGACGCCCCCCTGACGCCGGGCGAGGACAACAAGCTGCTGGACTACCTCCCCGACAACCTCAACCCGACCCCCGACGAGCAGACCTTCGAGAAGGCGCTCACCGAGTCGATCGAGGAGGCGCTGTCGCACCTCAAGGAGCGTGAGTCGAAAATCCTGCGGCTCTACTTCGGCCTCGGGGACCAGGCCGAGCCGATGACCCTGGAGGAGATCGGCGCGCTCCTCGGCATCACGCGCGAGCGGGTGCGGCAGATCAAGGAGAAGGCGCTCAGCCGCCTGCGGCACGTCTCGCGGGCCCGCGCGCTGGAGAGCTATCTCGGCTGATCCGGCCGGCCCGATCGACCCGGCGGCCGCCGCTCCCTCGCCCTCCGCGGGTGGAGTCCGCGCCGGGATCGGCTAACTTCGGACTGACCACCCTCAGCCGAAGATCGCCATGCCCGCTACCAGCTCGTTCGACGTGACCACCGGCGTCGACCTGCAGGAGGTCGACAACGCCGTCAACCAGGCGCAGAAGGAGATCGCGCAGCGCTACGACTTCAAGGGGTCGAAGGCCACGATCGAGTTCAAGCGCGGGGAGGCTCTGCTCGTCCTCGTGGCCGACAGCGACTTCCAGATGAAATCGCTGTTCGACGTCGTGCAGACGCGCCTCATCAAGCGCGGCGTCCCGGTGAAGAATCTGGACATCGGCGAGGTGAAGCCGGCCGGCGGCGACACGGTGCGCCGGGAGGTCCGCCTCAAGACTGCCCTCGACGGGGAGACCGCCAAGAAGGTGGCCGCGGCGGTGAAGGAGGCGAAGATGAAGAAGGTCCAGGCGGCCATCCAGGGCGATCAGGTGCGCATCAGTTCGCCCTCCAAGGACGACCTTCAGGCCGTAATGGCGCTGCTGCGCGGCCGCGATTTCGGCGTCGAGCTCCGCTTCGGCAACTACCGCTGACCGGGCCATACCGGATGGCGCCGGCCGCACTACCTTTCTGCACGTGAAGGTCTCCTTCGTCACGCTCGGCTGCGACAAGAACACCGTCGACTCCGAGCGCTATCTGGCGCAACTCGCCGATCGCGGGGCGGAACTGGCCGACGACGCCGCCGGTGCCGACGTCATCGTCGTCAACACGTGCGGGTTCATCGACGCGGCCAAGCAGGAGTCCATCGACGCGATCGTCGAGGCGGGGCGACTCAAGAAGCGGGGGCGGGTGTCCGCGGTCGTCGCCGTGGGGTGCATGGTGCAGCGGCACAAGCCGGAGCTCGAAGCGGCGCTGCCGGAGGTGGATCTGTTCCTCGGCGCCGCCGAGATGGACCGCCTCGTGCCGGAGCTCGAAGCCCGGGGCCTGATCGCCAACGCCCCGCGCCCGCACCCGGGCGTGCGCCTGTTCACGGGCGAGCTGCCCCACGTGCGCTACCTGAAGATCAGTGAGGGCTGCGACCACGGGTGCGCCTTCTGCGCCATTCCGCTGATGCGCGGCCGTCACCGGTCGTTCGACGTGGACGACGTGGTGCGCGAGGCGCAGCTCCTCGAAGCGCAGGGAGCCCGCGAGCTGAATCTCGTGGCCCAGGACCTCGCGCACTACGGACGGGACCGCCGTGACGGCGTCGGCCTGCCGGCGCTGCTCGAGGCGCTCCTCGGCGAGACGTCGGTGCCCTGGATCCGCATGCTCTACATGTATTCGGCGGGCATCACGCCGGCGCTGCTCGAGCTCATGGCCCGGGAGC
Organism: Gemmatimonadaceae bacterium; assembly: GCA_046704805.1. Taxonomy (GTDB): domain Bacteria; phylum Gemmatimonadota; class Gemmatimonadetes; order Gemmatimonadales; family Gemmatimonadaceae; genus JAGWRI01. Next base: position 3,225 of record JBJKRG010000186.1, on the reverse strand, counting down.
CGCGTCTGCTGCCGTACGTCGACATGCCGATCCAGCACGGCTCGGACGCCGTGCTCCAGCGCATGCGACGGCCCGAGCGCCACACCACGATCCGCGACCGCGTGGCCCGCATCCGCGACGCCCTGCCGGACGTCGCCATCCGCACCACGTGCATCGTCGGCTTCCCCGGCGAGACCGACGACGACTACGCCCGGCTGCTGGAGTTGCTCGAGGAGGTGCAGTTCGACCGGGTGGGAGCGTTCACGTATTCGGCGCAGGAAGGCACCCGGGCGGCGGAGTATCCCGACGACGTGCCCGCCTCGGTGAAGAGCGAACGTCTGGAGCGGCTCACCGAGCTGCAGCGCCTGGTCACCGGCGACCGCTACGAGGCACGCATCGGCCGCACCGTGCGGGCCATGGTCGACCGCGTGCACGACGACGGGACGGTGGAGGCGCGCACGGTCTGGCAGGCCGACGACATCGACGGCGTGACCTGGCTGGATGCCGATGCGGCGCCGCCCGGGGCCCTCGTGGACGTCCGGATCCGCCAGGTGGACGAGTACGATTTCCGCGCCGCGGTCGTGGGCGTCGTCTCCAGCCCGGCCGCCGCTCGGCGGCGGCGTCCGCTGCCCGTGGCTGCCGGCGCGACGATGGGGAGCTTCGGCCGGTGACGGGACATGCCCGGTCGGCCGAGATCATGCGGCGGTCGCGGGAGATCTTTCCGGGCGGTGTGAATTCGCCGGTGCGTGCCTTCGGAGGCGTCGGCGGCACTCCGGTCGTCGCCGCGCGCGGCGAGGGGTGCCACCTCATCGACGTCGACGGCAACGCGTACATCGACTTCGTGCTCTCGTGGGGGCCGCTCGTGCTCGGGCACGCGCCGCCGGCCGTCCTCGATGCCCTGGAGGCGGCGATGGCGGCGGGGACGAGCTTCGGAATGCCGACGGAGCTGGAGCTGCGCCTCGGCGAGCTGGTCCGGGAGCGGATGCCCCACCTCGAGCGCCTGCGGTTCGTCTCGAGCGGGACCGAGGCGACCATGAGCGCGATCCGCGTGGCCCGCGCCCACACGCAGCGCGACGCGATCCTGAAGTTCGACGGGTGCTATCACGGGCACGCCGATTCCTTCCTCGTCCGGGCGGGCTCCGGCGTGGCGACGCTGGGGCTGCCCAATTCGCCGGGCGTACCGCCGGCGCTCGCCGAGCTGACGCTCGTGGCGTCGTACAACGACGTGCCGGCTGTGGAACGGCTGGTCGAGGAGCACGGGTCGCGGCTGGCGGCGATCATCGTCGAGCCCGTGGTCGGCAATGCGGGATTCATCCTTCCCGATCCGGCATTCCTGCCCGCGCTGCGGCGACTGGCCGATGCGTGCGGGGCCGTGCTCATCTTCGACGAGGTGATGACGGGATTCCGGATCGCGCCCGGCGGCGCTGCCGAGCGGTTCGGCGTGACGGCGGACCTCACGACGCTCGGGAAGGTGATCGGCGGCGGCCTGCCGGTGGCGGCGTACGGCGGGCGGGCCGACCTCATGGAGGAGGTGGCACCGGCGGGCCCCGTGTACCAGGCGGGCACGCTGTCGGGGAATCCGCTCGCCATGGCAGCCGGGTACGCCACGGTGTCGATGCTCACCCCGGCGCTGCACGCGCGGATCGAGGCGCGCACCGCGTCGCTGGTGCAGGGGATGCGCGAGATCGGTGTCCGGCACGACGTCCCGCTCACGGCCGCCCATGCCGGGTCGATGTGGGGTTTCTTCTTCCGGTCCGAGCCGGTCCGCAACTTCACGGACGCCCGCGGCTCGGATACCGAGCTGTTCAAGCGATTCTTCCACGAGGTCCTGGCCCGCGGCGTGTACATCGCCCCATCCCCGTTCGAGGCGGCCTTCATGTCGGCCGCACACGGGGACGACGACGTGGCCGAGGCGCTCGAACGGTTCGACGCGGCGCTGGGAGCCGCTCGTGGCTAAACGGGCGGCGATGCTCGGGCTGCTCGTCCTGATCGCCTGCTCCACGGTCCTCCACGGGCGCTTCCCCGACTCGCCGACCACGTCGGCCACGCCGAACGCGGCCGGCCTCCCGCGGGTGCCGGTGCCCGAGCCGAGCGGCTACCACGTCATCCGCGTCGCCGTTCTGACCGACGTCTCGTCGGCGCGCATTTCGGCGACCGGCACGTGGCGTCTCTACCAGGCCGACGGGCAGACGTTCATCGGGCGTGGGACGGCAAACGCCGTCTGGCGCATCCAGCATAACGGCTCCAACGTCCGGGCGCTGGACAATGAAGGGCAGGCGACGCCGTGGGAGCCGACGTCCGTGGTGGCCCGCGCCGACGACCCGTCGGCCCTGATGATCGTGAACGGCAAGCGCTACCGCGGGACGCTCCGCCTGGTCGGCACCGACTACGGCCTCGACGTCGTCGAACGCGTCGGCGTGGAGGCGTACCTGCGCGGCGTCGTGCCGCTGGAGCTCGGCGACCAGGATCCGCGCGACTCGGCGGCAATCCAGGCCCAGGCGGTGTCGGCGCGCAGCTACGCGTACACGCACCTGCGCAGTCCCGCCGACCAGGCCTACGACGTCAAGGCGGGGGTGGACGACCAGGCCTACGGCGGCGTCGATGCCGAAACCGTGGTGGGCAACGCGGCGGTCGCGGCCACCGACGGCATCGTCGTCACCTACGGGGGGCGGGTCGTGAACGCGCCCTATCATTCGACGTGCGGCGGCTCGACCGCCGACGCCGCGGCGGTCTGGGGCGGGCCGGAGGTGCCGTACCTCCGCCCGGTCAGCGACCGCATCCCCGGCACGAACCGCTACTATTGTGAGATCTCGCCGCACTTCCGGTGGACGACCACCCTGACGGCGTCGGATCTCAACAAATCGCTGGTGCGCTACCTGCGGCTGTACACGTCGGTGCCCGGCGGCGACCCGGGATTGATCCGCGGCATCACCATCACGAGCCATACGCCGTCGGGACGGGTGGGGAGCATCAGCCTGCGTACGACCAGGGGCACCTACACGGTGCGGGGCGACGACATCCGGTACGTGCTGCGGAGGTACGGTGGCGCGATCCTGGGCAGCACGTATTTTTCGCTGTCCGTCGAACGGACCCGAAGCGGCGCGCTGGCGCGCGTGGTCATCCGCGGACGCGGCTACGGCCACGGCGTGGGCATGTGCCAGTGGGGAGCCATCGGGCGGGCGCGCGCCGGCGAGGATTTCCGCACCATCCTGCGCACGTACTACCCCGGCACGACGCTGGGTGTGG
>JBJKRG010000185.1:0-10212 GCA_046704805.1 Gemmatimonadaceae bacterium | reverse complement strand
GTGCACGCGCTCGGGTACGTGGCCACGTATGGCATCACGGCGTACTTCACGATGTTGCCGTTCCACGTGAAATAGCCGTGGTAGGCACAGTACGACGTCCCGAATCCGCCGCCGAGGTTCACGCCCTCGCCGCTGAAGACGATGTAGAGCGTGCTCGGGTCGTACGTCAACAGACCTTGGGAGAAGCCCGAGATCACTTCCTGCTGCACGGCCGCATCGGAAACGTTCTGGCCGGCGACCGGTGCGCCCGTGTTGTCGGCCCAGTACTCCGAGTAGGCGAGTGAATTATTCACCGCGCCGGAACCGTCGGTGTACGTGGTGTTGATGTTCCAGTAGCCGGTGCCGCCGAGGCTGCTGAGAAAGACGCCAACCAGCGAGCCGTCTCCGGAGCCGTTGCCACTGGTTCCCGGAGTAGGTCCGCCGTTGTAGATCGTGCTGCTCGACCAGTAGATGGCCGCCACGGTCGGCGAGTGGATGACCGGCCCGCCGTGATAGAAGATGCCGGTGCTCGTGCTGGTACTACCCCCGCCCCCGCCCCCGTGCCCGCCGTGGCTACCACCCTTCGCCGCTTGAACGGTGCGAATGGGGAAGAAGTGGCGATGCGGATTCTCGCCCGCCGACGCGTTCGGTGTGCCGCCGACGTTGAGCGACGGCGAGCCGCTGGGCGGGGACGTGACCGGTGCGGGTGAGTCCGTACAGGACACGGCCACCAGGAGGCCGGCGCTGGCGACGAGGGACCACGCGAGTCTGGACATGCGGTTCTGCCTGAATGAGGTGGGAAGGCCGGACATGCGGATCCGGCAAGGGACCATATTTGTCGGAAACGCATGACGTGTCCAGTTCTAGAACGTGCCCGGGGCCCCTGCATATGTGACGCAGATCACGCGAAGGGCCGGTTCTTGGTGTCTCCTTCACCCCCGGACTGGCCGGGGAGAGCGCTTGCGAGCCGCCGATTCCCGCGGTCTTTTCTCCCTGGATGTTTCTCCTCCCGCCCGCGCCCCCGCCCGCCAACCGCATGGAGTCCCGATGAACTCGATCGTCGCCCTGCTCTCCGGATTGACCATGGCCGCCTCGACGGTGGCGTACACCGCGCCCAGGCCCACCCCGGTTCGCCCGGTCAGCAATGGGCTGGCGCTGACGCCCCCGATGGGCTGGAACAGCTGGAACCGCTTCGGCTGCAACGTGAGCGAGCAACTGATCAAGGGAATCGCCGACGCGATGGTCGCGACGGGGATGCGGGACGCCGGCTATCAGTACATCACGATCGACGACTGCTGGCAGGTAGGCCGCGACGCGAATGGGACGATCGTCGCCGACTCCACGCGGTTTCCGGACGGCATGAAGGCGCTGGCCGCGTACATCCACAGCAAGGGTCTCAAGTTCGGGCTGTACACGGACGCCGGACGCCGGACGTGCCAGGGCCGGCCCGGCAGCTACGGGCATGAAGTGCAGGACGCGAAGACGTACGCCGCGTGGGGGGTCGACTACGTGAAGGTCGACTGGTGCAACTCGCAGGGGATCAACGCGCCGGCCCAATACGCGAAGATCCGCGACGCGCTGGAGGCCTCCGGACGGCCGATCGTCTTCAGCATCTGCGAGTGGGGGAGCAACCAGCCGTGGAACTGGGCGGACACCACGGGGAACCTGTGGCGCACGACCGGCGACATCCGGGACCGCTTCCAGAGCATGGTGGCCAACGCCGATCTCAACATGCAGTACTGGCGCTCGGCGGGCCCCGGCCACTGGAACGACCCCGACATGCTCGAGGTCGGCAACGGCGGCATGACCCCCAACGAGTACCGCGCGCACTTCAGTTTGTGGGCGATCATGGCGGCGCCGCTGATCGCCGGGAACGACATCCGCGCCATGGAGGACACGACGTCGCGCGAGGCACGGATCACGCGGAGCATCCTGCTCAACAGGGATGTGATCGCCGTGGACCAGGATTCCCTGGGTGTGCAGGGGATGCTCGTGCAGGACTACCCGCCCGACCTGCAGGTCTGGGTGAAGCCGCTGCAGGATGGTTCGAAGGCCGTGCTCCTGTTCAACCGCGCTTCCGTCCCGAGCCCGATGACCGCCAACTGGGGGCGGCTCGGCATCAGGACGCCGGCAGCCCGCGTGCGCGATCTGTGGGCGCACAAGGACCTGGGCGTCATCCAGCGGCGCTACACCGCCGTGGTGCCGTCGCACGGCGTGGTGATGCTCCGGGTCACGCCGGTCGAGCAGTAGGCGCCTCGGCCGGCCCGCCGTCAGCGCCCGAGCCGCCTATCTCCCTTCCACGCCGAACTTGAAGATCGTCGTGGAGTGGAAGGTCTCCCCGGGCCGCAGCACGACGCTCGGGAAGTTCGGGTGGTTCGGCGAATCGGGATAGTGCTGCGTCTCGAGCGTGAAGCCGGCCCGGCGGACGTACACGCCGCCGATGCCTGAGAACGATCCGTCGAGGAAGTTGCCCGTGTAGAACTGGAGACCCGGCTGCGAGGTGTAGACGTCGAGCGTCCGCCCCGTGGTGGGATCGACCACGCGCGCGGCGTGGGTGAGGCCGGAGTCCGACCGGTTGAGCACGAAATTGTGGTCGTAGCCGCCCGCGAACTTGAGTTGCTGGTTGGGCTCGTTGATGCGCGCGCCGATCGTCGTGGGAATGCGGAAGTCGAACGGGGTTCCGGCCACCGACACGACCTTCCCGGTGGGGATCTCCGTCGAGTCGATGGGAGTCATCGAGTCGGCGTTGATCATCACCAGCTCGTCGAGGATGTTCCCATGGCCGGCCCCGGCCAGGTTGAAGTAGCAGTGGTTGGTGAGATTGATGATCGTCGGCTTGTCCGTGGTGGCCTCGTAGTTGATCACCAGCTCGTTGGCGTCGGTGAGCGTGTACGTGACGCGGAGCTTGAGGGTCCCCGGATAGCCCTGGTCGCCGTCGGGGCTGGTGTGCGTCCAGACGATGCCGGCACTGCTATCGGTGGTGAACGGATCGGCGTTCCAGATGACCTTGTCGAACCCGACGAGCCCACCGTGGAGGGCATTGGGTCCATTGTTGATGGCCAGCGTGTACGTCTTGCCGTCGAGGGTGAAGTGGCCCCGGGCGATGCGATTCGCGAACCGGCCGATGATCGCGCCGAAGTAGGGCGAATCCTTGACGTACTTGGCCAGCGTGTCGAAGCCGAGCACGATGTCGGCCGACTGGCCGCTGCGATCGGGCGTACGGAGCGACTGGATGACGCCGCCGTAGTCGAGGGCTCGCAGCACGATGCCGTTGTCGTTGGTGAGCGTGTACACGTGCACGGAATCGCCGTTGGCGAGCACGCCGAACAACGCGCGCGACGCGGTGGGATGTCCGGCGGCAGCGGGCGTCGGTTTCTTGGTCATGCAGCCTGCCTGGAGGATGAGAAGGGCAGCCGCCGCGAACCGAACGGCGCCGGCGGGTGAGGGAAAACGGCCGGTGACTCGACTGGTGTGATGGTGCATCATGGTGTGAACCTCAACTGATGCCGGCACGCCGCTTCGCCTCGGCAATGATCGCGGCCATGACGTCGCGGTGCTTCGCGAACGTGTCGTCGACGATGTTGAGCGTGGGCAGCGCGTCGGGCGACAGGGAGAGCGTCTGCGGATTGAAGTGCCCGAACCCCGATTCGTGGACGCCGCTGGAGCCGCGGCCGGGAGCGGGGTGGCTCAGGTGCAGGAAGAACCGGGCGTACCGCTGGATCTCGTCCTTGAACAGCCCGCCCCCGCCCGACTGGTAGAGCGGGATGAACTCCATGAGGCCGTCGTAGTGCATCTCCCCGCAGGCGAGCACGTGCGGGTAGCGCCGACGCAGGTCGCCGACCATGTGCCGCATGCCCGCGTGCATGTCGGCCTTCGGATTGTTCACCCAGCCGCCGGCGATGTCCAGGAAGTACGCGTCCACGCCATAGCGGTCGATGCAGTCGGCGATCCGATCGGTGAGCCACCGCCGCCACGAGTCGACCCCGAGGTTCATGTAGCCGAGCCATCCCTCCTGGTGCCGGTCGTTGTCCCAGTCCACCCAGTTCAGGTCGAGCACGTCGCCGTCGATCTTGGCGGTGATGGCGTCGGCGATCCGCGGGTACATCGGCAGCTTTCGGTTGGCCGCATTGGCGCCGAACATCGGCATCATCCGGAACCCCATGGCATGGGCCTCACGGATGAGCGTCCGGAACCCTGCCTCGCCGCCCATGCGGTCCGACGCCCGGTACACCGGGTAGTCCCAGTAGTAGCGCCCGTCCCACGCCGAAATGAAGTTGAGCACCCGCTCGGGGGGAATCTGCGTGGCCACCCACCGCAGGATCTCCAGCATCTTCGCGTAATCGTTGAAGATGTATCCCGTGTAGTGCTGGCCGTGCAGGGTGAGGACGAGGGCCGTCCGGCGGAGCCAGTCGGGCACGTCGGGGCGTGTGTCGAACGGCTGCAGACGATAGGCGCGCTGCAGGTACGCGTAGTGCTCGCGCACGACCTGGCCGGCATCGGTGGAGCGGCCCACCCGCCAGGTGGGCACCACGAGCTTCGTCTCGTTGCGCCAGCCGTCCTCCTCGAACACCGCTTCGACGCGGTACGCGTCGGGGCCCGGCTGGAAGTAGAAGCGCTTGGTACGGACCTGGTCGTCCAGCGACCGGAGGAAGAAGTACTGGGAGTCGCTCTGCTGCACGAGGGCGAGCGGCGTCACGAGCCCACCGGCGCTGCCGGGACCGAACAGATCGCCGCCGCTGAACGGATAGCCGAACAGCAGCTCGTTGTCGCGCGGGTCGAAGAAGTTGTAGCCCGTCGAGATCCGCCCGCGCGGCACGCCGCGCACGATGGTCGTGACCGTCTTGATGGGCTGCCCCATGTCGGCGGTGACGTCGACGTTCACGGCGTCGCCGTCGCGGGTGAGCCGGGCCACCAGCGTGCCCGGCGCCTTCACCTGTCCGCCGCCCCACGTGAAGCCGCTGCAGGTGACGGTGAGCGTGTCGCCCGTCGTTTCGGCCCGCATCGACGACGGGTCCAGGGCGTAGGCGTTCTCGCGCGTGAACACGATGAAGCCGAACCGCAGGCCGGCGAACGGCACGGACGGCTCGGGAAAGTCGAAGCTGAACTTGTCGTAGGCACGGCCCCGCGGGGGGATGTAGACCTCGCTCGTGGAGACGAGGGGCAGGATCTCGACGGGCGTGCCGCTCCCGGCGGGGGGCACGATCGCGCCGCCTCCGGTGCCCTCCGCCAACGGCAGGCCCGCCGAGGAGAGCATGCTCGCCGCGCCGGCGGCGCCGAGGCGCTTGAGCAGCTCGCGGCGGGAGAGGCTCTCGCTCACGCGACCGCCCCCGCCGGCTCCAGCCCCGTCATCATGCGCAGGAGGAGATCCTGGTCGGCCCGGCCGCGCGGCACCTCGCCGCTGATCCGTCCGTTCCGCAGCACCAGGATGCGCGTGGACAGGTTGAGCAGCTCGGGCAGCTCGCTCGAGATGAGCAGGACGCCCACGCCGTTCGACGCGAGGTGGTCGATCCACGCATGCAGCTCGGCCTTGGCCCCGACGTCGACCCCGCGCGTCGGCTCGTCGAGAATGAGCACGCGCGAGTCCGCGGCGAGCCACTTCGCGAGGACGAGCTTCTGCTGGTTGCCCCCCGACAGGGCCGACGTCGGGGCGTCGACGAGGCCGGCGCGCACTCCCAGGCGGTCGAAGTACTGCAGCGCCACGCGGCGCTCGCGCCGGCGCTGCACCCAACTGTACCGCGACACACGGTCGAGCGTGGGCAGGGTCGTGTTCTCGCGCGCGAGGAGCGAGAGCACGAGTCCCTGCCGCTTCCGGTCCTCGGGCACGAACCCGAGGCCGAGGGCCATGGCATGGCGTGGCGACCGGATGCGCACCCGCTCGCCGCGGACGTACACGTCGCCGGTGGCGTCGCGATCGAGTCCGAACAGCGCCTGCGCCACCTCCGAGCGGCCGGCGCCGACCAGCCCCGCCAGGCCCACGACCTCGCCGGCATGGACGTCGAACGACACGTGCTCGAATCGCCCGGGATGGGTGAGTCCCTCCACGCGCAGCAACTCCTCACCCGGGGCCCGTCCGATGTGCGCCGGGAAGTACTGGTCGAGCTTTCGGCCGATCATGAGCTGCACGAGGGCGTTCTCGTCGAGCGACGCGACGGGTTGGGTGGCGACGTGCCGGCCGTCGCGCAGCACGGTCACCGCATCGCACAGGCGGAAGATCTCCGGCATGCGATGCGATACGTAGAGAATCGTCACGCCGCGCGACCGCAGCTGGGTGATCAGCGCGAACAGGCGTGCCACCTCGGCCTCGGCGAGGCTGCTGGTGGGCTCGTCGAACACGATCACGCGGGCGCCACTGCCCACGGCCGCGGCGATCTGCACGCGCTGCTGCTCGGCGACGGTGAGTCCACCGATGGACCGGGCCGGATCGGTGTCGGCGCCGATCTCGGCCAGCAGCGCGCGGGCGCGGGCGTACATGCGGTCGCGCGCCAGGAACGTGCGTCGCGCCGGCAGGCTGCCCAGGCACAGATTTTCGGCCACCGTCATGTTCTCGCAGAGGGCGAGCTCCTGGTGCACCATCGCGACACCGGCATCGAGCGCCTCGCGCGGAGCCGAGAACCGGACCTCGCGGCCGTCGAGTGCGATCGTGCCGCCGTCCGGCGCCATCAGCCCCGCGAGCACCCGGCCCAGGGTGCTCTTGCCGGCGCCGTTCTCGCCGCAGACCGCGTGGCACGCGCCGGGCGCCACCTCGAACGTGACGTCGTCCAGCGCGACGACGCCCGGGAAGCGCTTGGTGATGCCGGAGAAGCGGACGGCGGGAGCGGTCATGGAACGCTAGTGGGGGAGCTTGAGGTAGGCCGGGTCGATGCCGGTGAATCCCCACGCCTTCAGCTGGCGGGCGTAGGTACCGAGGTTGGCCTTGGTGACGCGAATGAGATTCATCTGGACGTGCGCGGGCACCGCCTGGTGGAGCAGCACGTGTTTGACGATGGTCTGCACCGAGATGTAGCCCCAGTCGTACGTGGGCTGCGCGAGTAGGACCGGCGCAATGCCCTTGACGATGTAGGGAAGCGACGCCGGCAGCGCATCGACCGAGGCGACCTTCACCTTGCTCGGGTCGAGCGTGGTGAGCAATGCCTTCGTCCACAGGGCCCACCCGCCGACCATCGCCCATCCCTGGATGTTGGGATATGCGTTCATCGCCCGCATCACTTCGGCAGCGGCGTCCTGCGGCGTCTCCTTGTGGTAGAAGGTGTTGAGGATCTTGATGCCGGGGAACTTCTTGGCCTCCTCCTTCACCCCCTGCACACGCTTCTGGAGGTTGGGCGCGTTCTGGTTGCCGGCGAGGATGGCGACGTTGCCCTTGTCGTGCATCTGCTTCGCCAGCTCGTCCATCACCTGCCGGCCGATGGCGATGTCGTCGCCGCCGTAGAAGGAGAACCGCTTCGAGTTGGGCGCGTCGCTGTCGAACATCATCACGGGCACCCCGCGCTCGACGGCGGCATTGATGGCGTCGGTGACCATGTTGGCGTCACTGGTCGACATCAGGATCGCGTTGTCGCCGGCGTCCACCGCCTGGGCCACGCGCTGCGCCTGGACCTGCGCGTCCTCGGTGGGCGGCGTGAGCCAGTCGATGCTGATCTTGATGCCCAGCTTCTTGCTCTCCTCGGCGGCCGCGGCCTCGGCACCCACGCGGCCCGACAGGAAGACCGGGTTGGTGGAGCTCTTGGCGATCATGGCGATCGTGAACGTCTTGGGCAGGGCGGTGCTCGCCGCGGCGGTGGTGCCGCTTTTCGCAGCGGGCTTCTGCGAACCGCCGCACGCCGCCATCCAGGCCAGCAGTCCGACGGGAGCCAGGCGAGCAAACGACGAGAGACGCGACATCGTGACTCCGGAGGTTGGGCGGCTACGTGGGCCGCGAGGACTCTCGAGCGGCGGCGAGACGGCGGGACAGCAGCCGCGTGCCGCTCTGATCGATGACGACGGCGAGGATCATCGCCGTGCCGACGATGATCCATTCGTAGTTCTGATCGAGGTGCAGGGTGCGGATCGCCTGCCGGATGATGACGATCAACATGGCGCCGAGCATGGCACTGACGGCGCTGCCCTTGCCACCCAACAGGCTCGCGCCGCCCACCACGGCAGAGGCGATCACGTACAACTCGTACCCGCTGGCATCCGACGACGTGGACGACCCGTAGAAGCCGGCTCCGAGGAACGCTGCGATCCCCGCGGTAAGCCCCGACAGCACGAACACGCCGAGGGTGACGCGCTTGACGTTCAGTCCGGCATACCGACTCGCCTCAGGGTTTCCCCCCACGGCGAAGACGTGCCGTCCCATGACCGTGCGCGACAGGTACACGGCCCCGAGCGCCGTGACCACGAACATCACGAGCATCGGGACCGGATAGAGCCCCTCGGCGAGTCCCATCTGCGCGCGCACGACGTTGGTGAGTTTGTTGGGGAGCAGAATGCTCTCGGCCTGGCTGATCACGAACGCGATGCCGCGCAGGATCCACATCGTGCCCAGCGTGATGATGAACGAGTGCACGTTGAGGCCGATGACCATGAGCCCGTTGGCGAGCCCGCACAGCAGGCTCACGGCGAGGCAGGTGGCGAGCCCGAGCAGGACCGTGGGAAGCGTCGGCATGGGACCGGCGGCCCGCAGCACCATGGCCATGGTGACGCCCGAGAGCGCGTAGATGGCGCCGACCGAGAGATCGATGCCGCCCGCGATGATGACGATCGTGGAACCGACGGCCATGATCGCGAAGCCGCTGGCGTCGGTCGCCATCTGCAGGAAGGTGTACTTGTTGAAGAAATTGTTGATCGTCTGCCCGGTGAGCGGATCGACGTGGGAGCCGGCGGCGAAGGTGAGGACCGTGCCGAGCACCACGAGGACGCCCACGAGCCCCAGCTGGGGCGAGTGCAGCAACGTCCCCATCCACGAACGGCTCGCGGTCTGCACGACCGGAGCCGGTGGGGGAGGAGCGGCGGATGCGGTGGGTTGCTGCGGAGCAGCGGGTGTGGACCCGGAGTCGGGTTGCCGTTCGGAACGCACTTCCGTTGTCGTGAGGGCGTACGGGCGTAAACGTCAGCAACGTTACGTGCCGGCCAGAGGGGTGTCAACGCGCCGCGGGCGCCCTTCCCCGCTCTGTCGCCGATCCGTAATCTCTACACGTTTTCCTCATCCTCCGAGTCCAGCATGCCTCCACAACAGATCCAGACCCGCGCCGGCCTCCGGAAGGCCGCCGAGCGGACAGCCGCCGCCCGGCGGGCGATGCCCGCGCGTTCCGCTCCACACCCCAAGCGCGTGACCGTCGGCCTGCTGGTCGGCAACCGCGGCTTCTTTCCCGGCCATCTGGCGCGCGAGGGGCGCGACCGCATGCTCGCCGTGCTCCGGGAAGAAGGATTCGACGTGGTCGCCCTCGGCGTGAACGCCACGCGCTACGGCGCCGTGGAGAGCCGCGACGAGGCGAAGGCCGCCGCGGCGCTGTTCCGGAAGCACGCCGACCGGATCGCAGGCGTCATCGTCACACTCCCCAACTTCGGCGACGAGCGCGCGGTGGCCGAAACGCTGCGTCTGTCGGGCCTCGACGTGCCCGTGCTCATCCATGCCACCGCGGACGACCCGAAGCGCATGCTGATCGACAACCGCCGCGACGCGTTCTGCGGCAAGATGTCGGTGTGCAACGTCCTCACGCAGTACGGCATCCCGTATTCCCTGACGACGCAGCATACGGTCGCGCCGGACGCGGAGAGCTTCCGGCAGGATCTCCGGCGTTTCGCCGGGGTGTGCCGCGTCGTTCGGGGGCTGCGCACGGCGCGCATCGGCGCCATCGGAGCACGCCCGGCCGCGTTCAAGACGGTGCGCTACAGCGAGAAGATCCTCGAGGCCCAGGGGATCGCGGTGGAGCCGATCGACCTCTCGGAGATCCTCGGGCGGGTGGACCGCCTGCGCGACTCCGACCGCGCAGTGAAGCGCAAGCTGCAGCAGATGCACGCCTACGTCGCCATCGACGGCGTGCCCGACGACGCCCTGGTGAAGATGGCCAAGCTCGGCGCCGTGGTGGACGCCTGGATGAAGGAAGTGGACGTGACCGTGAGCGCGGTCCAGTGCTGGACGTCGCTCGAGGAGTTCTTCGGCGTCGTGCCCTGCACGCTCATGAGCATGATGAGCAACGACCTGATGCCCAGCGCCTGCGAGGTGGACGTCTGCGGGACGGTGAGCATGTACGC
>JBJKRG010000184.1:0-5292 GCA_046704805.1 Gemmatimonadaceae bacterium | reverse complement strand
TGTTCTGGCCATACACGTTGAAGTTCCAGCCCGCGATGCCGCCGCCGTACACGTCGTCGGTCTTGTAGTTCAGCTCGTCGCGCACGTACTGCGTGAACATCTGCGTGTAGACCGGGCGCTGCACCCAGCTGGGGTCGAAATCGTTGCGCTGGTCCCCGGGCGTGCGGTTGAAGCTCACCATCCGACAGTCCAGCCGCCCGATCAACTCCTTCTGCCCCTGCAGCGGCGTGGCGTCGAACAGCGACGAGCTGATGCGCAGGTTGTAGTCGTCGATCAGCTTCGGCGGCAGGCCGGTGAAGCGCGCCATCTGGGCAATGGCCTGCTGTCGCTCCGCGCCCTGCAGTCCGTCACCCTTATACTCGACAGCAGGATCACGCCGTTCAGGGCGATGCCACGCTGCGCCAGGTATCTCGTCAGCCCCGCCGAGCGGAACGTGCCGTAGCTCTCTCCCGCGTGGGACCTCGTGGCCGACATCACGGTGACTCACCGCAACCGTGCCGCCGGGGGGGAGCCGGCGGCGCCACAGCCGCCAAAGGATTGGTCCCGCTCCGGGCACGGTCCTCTCCCCGTGTTTGACTCGGCGGACCGGTGGTCCTATCCTTCATCTATCTGTCAGGTGCACACGCAGCATCGAACGCCCGCCGCTTCTCGCGGCGGGCGTTCGCTTTTCCGCCCAGTCCCGGCCTCGTTCCCTTGCCGGAGCGCGGACGCCGGGATACCGTTGCGAGAACCGGTATGCCACCGGCCAACGCCCACTGGTCAAGCCGTGCCCTCCCGCCCACCCGCCGGCTGGTACTCCAGCCTCATCGACTTCTGCGGCACGCCGCCGCTCCGCATCCGCGAGCGGCTGTCCGCCTTCATCACCGACGCCTCCCCCCAGCAGGTCCGCGCCTGGGACGACTCGATCCCGCGCCTCCAGTCCGAGGTCATCCAGACCGAAATCCGCGGCGAGCTCGCCGAGCGCTACTCGGCGATTCTGGAATACGAGCTCCCGATGGAGTCGCGCCGGCCGGATGCGGTACTTCTGGTGGGCGCGAACGTCATGGTCATCGAGCTCAAGGGCAAGCGGTATCCCTCCCAGGCCGACCTCGACCAGGCCGCGGCGTACGCCCGCGACCTGCGGAACTATCACCGCGAGTGCGCCGGGCATGACGTGACACCAGTGCTGGTGCCGACGCTCGCGTCGGGCTACCTGCAGGAGGTTGACGGCGTGCACGTCACCGGCCCCGACGCGCTGGACGGCCTGGTCACGGAGTTGACGAGGCGGAAGGCCGAACCGATCGTGGACCGCGACGCCTTCCTCGCCGACAGCGCGTACTGTCCGCTGCCCACGATCGTCGAGGCGGCGCGCGAGCTGCTCCGGTCGGGTTCGCTGCGCAGGATTCACAAGGCGCACGCCGCCACGGGACCCACGCTCGATGAAATCACGCGAATCGTCCATGTGGCGGCCGCCACCAAGTCGCGCCATCTCATTCTGGTCACGGGCGTCCCAGGGGGAGGAAAGACGCTGGTCGGCCTCCAGACGGTCCACGCGAAGTACCTCGACGACCTTGCCGTCGAGCGCGCGGATGGGAAGCCCACGGCGCCGGCGGTGTTCCTGAGCGGCAACAGCCCGCTGGTCGAAGTGCTGCAGTACGAGATGCGCGCGGTGGGAGACGGCAAGACCTTCGTGCGGGGCGTGAAGGACTATGTGAAGCGCTATTCGTCCAGGCGGGCGCTCGTGCCTCCGGAGCACGTGCTGGTTTTCGACGAGGCCCAGCGCGCGTTCGACGCCGACAAGGTCCGCGAGACGCAGAATCGGGAGGATGCTCGGTCAGAGCCCGAAGAATTCATCGGCTTCGCCGATCGCATCCCGGAGTGGTGCGTGGTGGTCGGGCTCATCGGGAGCGGCCAGGAGATCCACGTGGGCGAGGAGGCAGGGCTGGGGCAGTGGCGCGCCGCCGTCGAGGGCTCCGAGCGCAGCGGCGAATGGTCGGTGCACGCACCGCCCGGCGTGGCGGGCATCTTCCGTGCGAGTACTGTCCTGTTCGAGGCGAAGACCACCCTCGCATTGGATACGGAACTGCGGTTCCATCAGGCGCGGGACCTGCACCGCTTCGTGGACGAGCTGCTGGCGGGAGCGCCCGCCGAGGTGCTGGCGCCGATGGGCGCCAAGCTCAACACCGACGGGATGCACCTTCGGATCACCCGGGCGCTCGAGACGGCGAAGGACTACCTGCGGGAGCGATACGCCGACGATCGCGACGCCCGATTCGGGCTCATCGCCTCGTCAAAGGACAGGGATCTAGTTCGGTTCGGAGTGCCGAACGACTTCCAATCCACCAAGCGGGTTCGCGTGGGCCCGTGGTACGGCGACAACGAGGACGACTACGGTGGGCTCAGTTGCCGGCGGCTGGAGACCTGCGTGACGGAATTCGGAGCCCAGGGGCTGGAGCTCGACGCGGCGCTGCTGGCATGGGGCACCGACCTCATATGGAAGGGCGGCAGCTGGTCGAACGAGCGGGCGCGGGGGTACAAGCGTGGCGCGCACGTCAAGGACCCGCTGCAGCTACGCCTCAACGCGTATCGCGTGCTGCTGACGCGGGGCAGGGATGGGACGGTGGTGTTCGTGCCGCCCTTGCCAGAGCTGGACGCCACCCATCAGCGTCTCTTGACGGCCGGCCTCGTGTCACTGGACACGCCGCAGGCGGCCGGGAAGAAGGGGCTGTCGGGGCCGACTTCACTCGCCACGCAGTCTGCCCGTCCCGACCGTCACCGCGGCGGGAACGCGCACCCGGCGGCCAACGAACACACCCCGCACCTCGGTGCCGCCCCGCACACCTCCCCGTACCCCGTTGCGCAGAAGATCCAGAGCAGGTTGTCCAGGTACGTTGGGCTGCAGCCTGCGTCGACGGCCAGCCGGTCGATGATGCCGTACGCCTCGTTGGGCGATGGATATCCGGCCGCGTAGCCGAGGCGTTCACCGCTGATAACCCGGCGGACGTGCATGTCCGGCTTCGACGCCCGGATCCCGACGTTCTTCAGATACTCGAACGCCAACGCGAGCCCGACGTGCCGCAGCTTACAGGGTCCGGGCTCGGCGAGCTTGCGCGCCACGCGTTCGGGGTCGTCCGCCGACACGAATCGATCAAGTCCACCAGGCAGTCCTTGGATCCGTCCTAACGTGGCGATGTTCTCGGCCAGCGCCGACATCTGATTGGCGTCCGACCGATTCCCGCAGCGAAGGCGGTGGAGCCCGGCGACCAGGGTGGCTGGGTCGACGATACGGAGCCTCTCCGGATCGTAGCCTAGGAACAGTTCCTCCAGGGCCCCGAGATTGTCGGCGATTGGCTTCCAGGGGCGCTGATTGCTGAGCTGCGCGAGTATCAGCCCACGCACATGGTCCCGGAGCCCGAACACCCGCCCCGCGGCTCGCTCCTCGGAAGCCCGCACCTGCCCGAAGCTCTCGACGATCCCCTCATAGTCCACACCCTGGCCCTTGAGCGTCGCCTGAAGTCCTACGAGCAGCTCGCGCCCGGTTGGCGGCATCTGGTCTCCGTGCGATCTTGGGGGAGCGATCAATATCTCAGATGATGCGTCTTCCCGCCAACCCGTGGCTCGACCTCTCGGCCACGCGCCCGCACGTCCTCCCCAAAGACGCCGAGACGATCACTCGGTTTAATTCGAACGCGCCCGAACGGACGCGCATCGAGACTCGGCTTCTCCCCGAACCGTTCGTCGGCCGACTCGACGCCCCGGTTGTCTTGCTGGCCCTGAACCCCGGGTTCAGCGACGGCGATATCGTGTGCCACGGGAAGGCGGCGTTCCGCGCCCGCATTCGCGACTGTTACCGTCAAGCGGAGCGCGACTGGCCGTACTATTACTTGGCCCCAGGGGTGGAAGGGCCTGGGGCCGCCTGGTCACGCCGCGTGCTCGGTCCGCTTATCCGCGAGGTCGGCCTCGCCGACGTCGCCCGCGGGGTGGTGCTGGTCGAGTTCCTCGCCTATCACTCCCGGGCATTCGCGCACGGCCGCCTGAAACTTCCCTCACAGGAGTTCACCTTCGCCAAGGTCCGCGCATCGCTGCGTAGCGCCCGCGCCGTGTTCGTCACCCGCGGTATGGATCTTTGGGCCAGCCGCGTCCCCGAGTTGGTCGGACATCCCCGCGTGTTCCGCACGAACAGCAGGCAGAACATCGTGATCTCTTCGCGGAACGCCCCGGACGGCTGGCGGGCCGCCGTCTCCGCGTTGAATTGACGTCCACTCGCTCCCCTCCCCAATCCCCCATACCTTCTCCCCATCCTGCACCCTCGAGCTCCCGCATGCCCGACACCGTGCACCCGCTCCTCTCCGGCTGGAGCGACTTCTACGTCATAGCCGGCTCCGCGGCCGCCGCGCTCACCGGCCTCCAATTCGTGGTCATGACCCTCCTCGCCGCCGGCCCGCCTACCGGCGCCGGCCGCCGCGAAGTGGACACTTTCGTCACGCCCACGATCTTCCACTTCTGCGCCGCCCTCTTCATCGCCGCGCTCCTCACCGCGCCCTGGCCCGCGCTCGCCATCCTCGACTTGGCACTGGGAGCCTTCGCGCTCGTCGGCCTCGCCTACTCGGTCATCGTCCGCCGCCGCGTCAAGCGCCAAACCCTCTACACGCGGGTTGGCGAAGACTGGCTCTGGCACACGAACCTCCCCGCGGTCGCGTACGCGACGCTCCTCGTGGCCGCGCTCATACTCCGGCGCGATCCCGCGCCCACCCTGTTCGCCGTCGGCGCCGTGGAGCTCGTCCTGCTCTTCATCGGCATCCACAACGCGTGGGACCTCGTGGCCGACATCACCGTGACCCACCGCAACCGCGCCGCCGGGGGGGAGCCGGCCGCCACGCCGCAGCCGCCGAAGGATTAGTCACGCTCCGGGCACGGCCCCACCGATCTGTTGACTCGGCGTCCGGAGGACGCTATCCTGCGGACACTTGTCGAGTACGTGTTTGAACGCCCGCCGCTTCTCGCGGCGGGCGTTCTTTTTTTCGGCCTGACCAGCTCCGAGTGGTCCCTACCTGGGCGCGAGGTCCTTCGCCGCGGGGTGATCCGAGTTGGCGATGAAGTCGCGGACGTCGTGCTCCAGCGCTGCCCGCGCCGTCGCGTCCTGGTAGATCATGTGTCCCACCTCGTAATGCTCCACCGTGATGTTTTTCTGGATGTCCGGCGGCAGGAAGAGGTGGTGCATGCTGTACTCCGCCTCGAAGAACGGACAGGCGAAGTCGTAGTAGCCGGTGGCCAGCAGCAGCTTCATGTACGGATTCTTGGCGAATGCGCTCT
>JBJKRG010000183.1:0-3344 GCA_046704805.1 Gemmatimonadaceae bacterium | reverse complement strand
TCGGAACGCACCTCGACACCTTCGTGCGACAGTAGCCGGGCGCGACCGGCTGCGGCTCCGGTCCCGGGTACGACGCCGCCGAGCGCGCCGCAGGAGCGGCTCAGGCAAACCAGCACATCGCGGTGCGTCCTTCCCCGATTGGCCGTGAGTCCGGATCCGGCGATGCATTCCGGTGTCCCTCTCAGGAGGCCTCGCATGACAGCGCCCACCGTCGAACCCCGCGCGCCGACCACCATCAAGCGCGAGCGGCACCGCATCAAGGGCACGGAGCTCCTGGCCAAGGTCAAGGAGATCGTCCACAGGGGGAACGTCCGCCGGATCATCATCAAGAGCGAAGAGGGGCACACGATCATCGAGATGCCGTTGACGATCGGCCTGGTGAGCGCCGTGCTGCTCCCGATGTGGGTGGCGGTCGGGGCGATCGCGGCCATGGCGGCGGACTACACGATCGAGGTGGAGAAGGAGGAACCGGCGGAATAGCCGGTCGGGCGGCACCGGGTGGAACTTTCCCGCGCCTCGGGGATTGACCAGTGGAGAGGCGCGGGCGGCGGCGTGGATCGCCGGCCACGCCCCGGCTACCGGAACCGCGGCCGGCCCCGTCGTCGGGCCGCCGGCCGCCACGGAGGCGACCCATGATCCGCACGGCGTTCCGCACACTCCTTCCACTCGGAGCCACGACCCTCATGCTCGGTGCCATCTCGTGCCGCGCGGCCAGCGCGGCCGTTCCCATTCCCAATCCCGCGGTCGACGCGCCGCTGGCCACCGGCTCGGGTCAGGCCCTTGCCGTGCTCGCCGGCGGCTGTTTCTGGGGAATCCAGGACGTGTTCGAGCATGTGAAGGGCGTGGTCACCGCCACGTCCGGGTACGCCGGCGGCAACGCACCCGATCCGACCTACGAGATGGTCAGCAGCGGCACGACCGGGTACGCCGAAACCGTGCGCATCGTCTACGACCCGTCGAAGATCACGTACGGGCAGCTGCTGAAGGTGTTCTTCGCCGTGGCCCACAACCCGACCGAGCTGGACCGGCAGGGCCCGGACGTGGGCACGAACTACCGCTCGGTCATCTTCTACACCACGCCCCAGCAGGAGCGCATCGCCCGCGATTACATCGCACAGCTCGACAAGGCCGGCGTGTACGGCAAGCCAATCGTCACACAGGTCGTTCCGTTCAGAAGCTTCCACGACGCCGAAGCGTACCATCAGAACTTCGCGCTGAACCACCCGAACAACCCGTACATCGTGATCAACGACGCGCCGAAGGTCGTGAACCTGAAGCGGGAGCTGCCGTCGCTGTACACCGACGTCGTCGCGCGTCCCTAACGGCCGGGAGTGCTACCCGGCGCCTCCGGGACTCCGTGCCTCCACGAATGCCGCGGAGCGCGCCTCAGGCGAACGTCTGCAGCTCGCGCATCACGGCGGCGTAGGCCTCACGGATCGCCGGCAGTCCATCGATCGCGCCCGCCGCGTCGCCCGCCTTCGCGGCGGTTTCCGCTGCCAGCAGTACCGCCGCGAGGCGCGTGGCGTGAATGGCCCCCGCCGACGACTTGAAGGCGTGGGCCGCGCGCGCGATCGCGGGGACGTCGCCGGTGGCGACGGCCCGTTCCAGCGCCTCCAGTTTCGACGGCGCATCCTGGACGTACACGCGGAGAATGCTGTCGGCGGCGTCCTCGGCTCCCGCGGCGCGCATCTCGGCACGGAATCGATCCAGCGCGACGGCGCCGGTCGCCACGGTCCCGGCCGCGTCGGGGCCGGCCGACGCTGATGCCGATGCCGCCGGCCCGGGATCCCCCGCGACGAGATCCACGGCGGCGAACAGCTCGTGCGGTTTGTAGGGCTTCGCCAGATACCCGTTCATGCCGGCGCCCAGGCAACGCTCCCGCTCGCCGTGCATCGCGTTCGCCGTGACCGCCACGATCGGAAGCCGCGCGCCGTGGGCCGACCGCCGGATCGCCTGCGCCGCGCCGAACCCGTCCAGCCGTGGCATCTGCAGGTCCATCAACACCACGTCGTAGCCCGCGCGCTCTCCCGCCTCCACCGCCTCGACGGCTTCCACGGCCTCGCGTCCGTCCGAGACGACGTCGACGTGGTCACCGCGGCGCCGCAGCATCGTGGCGGCGACTTCCTGGTTCACCGGATTGTCCTCGGCCAGCAGGATGCGTAGCCCGCGCCTTCCCTCGATCCTCGCGATGTGGGAGGCCGCGGCGCCTCCGGGGGAGGTGGCGAGCCCCAACGCGGCACCGGCCGCTTCCGTCAGATCGACGCGGGAAACGGGCTTCAGCAGCAGCGCGGCAACGCCGAGGGAACGACTGCGCTCCGGATCGCCGCGTCGGATCGCCGACGACAGCATGAGCACCGGAAGCTCGCGCCCGGCGGGATCGGCCCGAACGGCCTGCACGAGGTCGAACCCGTCCATCTCCGGCATGAAGACGTCGGTCACCAGGAGCGCGTGGGGGACGCGGCGCGCGGCCGCGTCTTGCAGGGCCCGCAGCGCGGCGGCGCCGGACTCCACGGCGTCCACGTAGCACCCGGCCCGCCGCAGCCCCCGCTCCATGACGTCGCGGTTGGTGGGGTTGTCGTCGACCACGAGGACGCGGATGCCGGCGAGATCGACGCGCCGCGGCGCCGACACCGCGGCCCCCGCCGCCGCCGGAAGCGGCAGCTCGAACTGGAACGTGCTCCCGTGCCCCACCTCGCTCTCCACCGCAAGCGAGCCGCCCATGAGCGCCGCCAGCCGCCGGGAGATCGACAGGCCGAGGCCGGTGCCGCCATGGCGTCGCGTGGTCGTCGGATCGGCCTGACGGAACGGCTCGAAGATGGACTCCCGCTTGTCGACGGCGATGCCGGGACCCGTGTCGCGCACGCTCAACCGGATCCGGTCGCTCCCCGGCACCGGAGTCGCCTGCACGACCACCTCGCCCTGGGCGGTGAACTTCACGGCATTGCCGATCAGGTTGGTCAGGACCTGCCGCACCCGCGTGGGATCGCCGACGACGAACTGCGGCACCGTGTCGGGAATGTCGATCACCAGCTCCACGCCCTTGGCGCTCGCCGCGGGCGTGAGCAGCCGCATGGTCGCCTCCACCAGCGACGGGAGATCGAACTCCGTCGCTTCGATCTCCAGCTGCTCGGCCTCGATCTTCGAGAAGTCGAGGATGTCGTTGATGACGCCGAGCAGCGCCTCGCCCGACGACACGATCATCTCGACGGAGCGCCGGTCGGCGGGCGACAGGTCCCCGTCCAGCAGCAGCTCCGCCATGCCGAGGACGCCGTTGATCGGCGTGCGGATCTCATGACTCATGTTCGCCAGGAAGGCACTCCGGGCGGCCGCCGCCTGCTCGGCGG
>JBJKRG010000182.1:0-4012 GCA_046704805.1 Gemmatimonadaceae bacterium | reverse complement strand
CGATCCGCTTGCCGTGTCTGGGCGAGCAGGATCAATGGAGCGGCATAAGCGGCCTGGAGGCTGAACATCAAATTGAGCAGGATGAACGGATAGACGTCGAACTTCGTGACCCCCGTCATGTTGACGACAATCCATGCGGCTACAATGGCGGTTTGCCCAACCAGGAATTTCGGCGTACCGAAGAAGCGCGCAAACGACTCGGCCTTCAGACCGAACCAGTCATCGCCGAACGCAGAACTGAGATGGAGATTCGGCAACCGGTAACGAAGTGGAGGGTGAACGCCGCGCTGTGGGCTCGGGACGTTCGTCTCGGAATTCTCTGCTGCCATTGATGCCTCCCAGACGTGTTCAAGAAGAATGCAACGTTCGGTCGCCTACCTCCCGGGTGACGTCAGAAAGCCGCTCCCGACATCTTCATGATGCGTGGGGAGTTTTCCCCCCCAGGCTCGGTCGACGGAGGTACGGCAGGTCGGCACGGCTCAGGTCCGAGCCGAACGGGACCCTTACAAGCTGCGCTTGTATCGCTCACACCGCACGGGTTACGGCGTGTCGGCGGCTCCACGTGCCCGAACGGCGAACGCAAGAAAGTAGCGCCGCAGTCCGGTAACCGATGCGGGCGGTATCTCATCGCCGAAGAAGCATTCGCAGAACCCTTCCCGGGCCCGCAGAATCTCGCGACGTCGAGGGCCCGCCCAGCGGGGGTCGGCGGCCGTGAGATCGAACAACTCCAGCGCCTGGGCCAGCGCGAGGTCACGGCGTGCCGGGTTGTCGGCCTCCTGCGCGCGAAACGTGCGCTCGACCTCGCTGCCCACATGCGCGAGCTGCTCGGCCAGCGTGAAACGCCCCCAGCGGGCCGCAGCGTCGGCGTGATATACCAGCAGCACCATCAGTCGGCCACCAATCGGGAAACCACGCCGCCGATGGCCTCGCGAACGGATGGATTCTCGACGTCACGGCTGCGATTCCCCTGGGACAGCCGCACGTTGATCATCGAGTCGAATTCGATCCACGCCGCCTCGTCGACACCCGGATAGAGGTTGATCCCCCAGAGATCGCATTGGCGCGACCCATCATCGAGCAGCATGGCCTCCTCGTCTGCTTGGAGCTCGCCGTCCACGGCCATGAATCCGCGCTCGATGTCGACCACGGCCTTCACCATGTCTCCAAACTGCTGGGCAGCCAGAGTAGCCAAGTCGGCTCGTGCGATCGGTGTGCGGACGATGAACATGTGCAGGAAGTTACCGCATCGTTCAGGTTCTTCCAGCTGGCGCTTTACCCACGCATCGGCTTCCGATACGTCACCCGGTGCGGCTGATCGGCGTCGGGGCCTTTGCGCTTCTTCAGGTCCTCGACGTACGCCTGGAAGTTCCCCGCAAACCACGCGCACGGCAGCGTGGTTATGTCGGGATCGACATGCCCTTCATGGGAGAACGTACGTCAAGTCGCGTCGTTCAGCCTTGGCACGAGCACGCGTTCGTGACAATGCCGCGTGTCACGGACCTGGGCCGACGACAGGCGCGCGCGATCCGGACACCGGGCCGCTGCTGGTGTCCGAGCCGTCAGGCCAAGCGGCTAACGTCTCGAACCCATCTCGTCGCGCCCGTGCCGCACCGCCGGATATCTAGCTGCCCGTCACCCGTAGGTAGCGTTGCGTGGAATCGGTGCTCACCAATGTGTCGCCGTCCGTCGACAGTGTCCCATCGAAAGACTCGGGGTACCGCTGCCCAAGGCTCACCTCGGTCCACTGCAGCGACACGTGCGGATACTGGATCGTGCCCGTCACTCGGTACGACGGGCCACACCCGCCGACCGGACCGCAGAAGGTGAACGTGCCACTCACCGCGGTGTCATGCTGCACGAGCGCGAGTTCGGTGTGCGTGTCGATATTGGGCTGGATCCAACAGCCCGTCACCGTCGCCTGTCCCCCGCTCGTCGGCAAGCAGGCGGCCGCTGGCGCCGTCGTATCCCGGCACCCGGCGAAGAGAATCGCCGCTGCGGCAGCAAGCAGGGAGCAACGCCGTCTCATCATCGGTCTCCCAATGGTACACAAGTTCCGCATCCGCAATCGATCCTCCAGCATGACGACCATCCCTGCGTCCGTCCAACTCACACGCGACCGTGCACCGCGGATGCGACGAAGTACCGCCCCAGACCGGCGACCGAGGCCGGCGAGGTCTTCTTACGGTCCGACAAGAGAGATGGGAACACCGAGTTGATCATCCTCGACCACCCGGAGGCTGACCGGATCGACAATGATGATCCCGTCGCTCACGTCGGACCCCGGTGGTTCTACCCAGTATCCGGTGGCGCCGATGATGTCTCCGGTGGTCGGGTCCACCTTCGCGGTGATCGCGCTGCGCGCCGGGCTGCCCGTGCCGGTCACGACTCGCCCGAGGAATCTGAGCGTCGTCGGATCGAGGATGGTCATGTTCCCGATCCCCTGTACGACCAGCCGGCCATCCGTGAGCAGCAACGCCTCCATGCTCGTCACGTGCACGGAATCCGCAACGGCGACGACGCTGTCGTCGGTCACGTCGTAGAGCCGCACTACGGGTACCCCGTTGTCCTCGGTTGAGCCGTACACTCGCCGCGGCGAACTGGCTCCGAGCAGGAACTGATCGCACGGTGCCGCGGTCGAGTCACTGGTCGACGCCGTCGCGGCGTCCCACCACACCAGGGCCACGGGACACTCCCCGGCACCCGGTGTCGTGACCAGGACCTGCGATCCCGTCGCCGCCGTCGGGATGCTCTGATCCCTCATCTGCAGGAGCGGAGTGCTGCCGAGGACGTGGCGGTGGATTTCCGTGAGGGTCTCCGGATCGAGTACGACCAGCGACTGGCCTCCCGACGGCGCCCAGATCTCCATCACGAGGTACTGGTGGTTTGCCGTGAATGCCACCCGTGGTGGGAAGTACGCCACGGCCGTGTCCAGGTGGATCGCCGCCACGTGCCACGTGGAATCGAAATGAACCAGTGGCCAGGGGGGAGCCGGCGGAAGTTGGCCGTGGACGTCGGGAGCCGCATAGAAACCGTCGCCGGGGCCATCGCCGAGGAGCACACGCCACGTCGTGTCGCCATCGACGATCGGCATGCTGCGGAGTTTCGTGAGCGGCGGTGCCGAGTACTCGACCAGTTGTTGGGCCGAGCCCGGGACCCCTTCGACGACGAGGAACCGCATGTGCCTCGGCGGGGCAGGCGCCGCGACGTCGTGGCCGCAGGCCACCATCGCCGTCAGCAGGAAGGCGACGGCAGCTGCATGCAGCAGTGATCGGGGGAACACGTCAGGTCTGGGCAGGTTCGACTCGTCCGGTGGACACGGCTGGATTGCACCGAGGCCAGCAACGCCGCGCCTGCTTCAATGTATGAGACCATGGCGCATCGAGGGCAACCCGATCGGGTAGGCGGGGGCCACTTGAATTCTCAGGAGACTGCGTACGCCGGCTGCCCGGTTCGGCGCCGAGCCCAACCAATCCCCCCTGTGCGCGCGATTCTCTTTCTTCAAGTCTTCTATATACGAACCAAAATTGCCCTCGAACTACGCACGCCAAAGCGTGGTTACAACGGGATCAAGGTGCGCTTCATCCTGGAGATTGCGCCAGGCCGTGTCGTTCACCCTTGTCACGAGCACCCGGTCATGACAACGCCTCGTGTCACGGATCCGACCAGACGTACCCGGTGATCGCCTGACTGCTGGCCGCCAACGGTACCGTGCGCGACGATGCGGTGATGGACGCCGCGACGCTCCCCGCCGTTCGCATGCCGGCCTGCGGCCGGGGGCATTCCCCGACTGGCGGCGAGCCCCGGTGCGGCCAATATTCGGCTCCCTGGTCCACATCTCCTTTCGGCGGTCCCCTCTCCGCCGATTCGTTCCCCCCAACGAGGAGCTGTCCAATGTTCACCCCTTGCCATGGGCGTGCCCCCCGCATCGCCCTGTTCGTCGCGCTCGCCGCCCTGGTGCCGGCGCCCGCCCACGCCCAGATCGGCGGGTTGCTCAAGAAGGCGAAACAGGCGA
>JBJKRG010000181.1:0-5686 GCA_046704805.1 Gemmatimonadaceae bacterium | reverse complement strand
CCCATGAACACGATCGACGTGAACCGGCGCGTGGCGAGGCCGAACCGCCGCTCGAGCATCGCGTAGGCGGTGACGATCTCGCCCTGGAAATAGCGCGGCAGGAGCGTGAAGGCGAGGACGATGCGGCCCAGCAGGTAGCCGATCGCCACCTCGAGGAAGCCGAGGTTGCCGATGTAGGCCAGGCCGGGGATGCTGATGAAGGTGAGGGCGCTGGTCTCGGTCGCGACCACGGAGAACAGCACGGCGAGCCAGGGGACGTTGCGCCCGGCGACGAAGTAGTCGCGGAGGTCTTCCTGCCGGCGTCCCAGCCAGACGCCAAACGCCGTCGTCCCCGCGAGGTACGCGACGAGGACGACGGCGTCGAGAGCGGTGAAACCGCTACTCAAACGGTGAACGAGCTACCGCACCCGCACCCGCCCGTTGCATTCGGGTTCTTGAAGGTGAAGCCGGAGCCCTGCATCGACGACACGTAGTCGATGGTGACTCCGTTGAGATACTGGGCCGAGAACGGATCGACGAACACGCGCCACCCGCCCTGATCGACCACGAAGTCGTCATCCGCCGCGGCGTCCTCGATGAGCAAGCCGTACTTGAACCCGCTGCATCCACCCGGCTGCACGCTCACGCGCAACCCGCCAACGGAGGGATCCACGCCTTCCTGATCCATGAACTTCCTGACCTCGGTGCTGGCGACATCGGTGACGGTCACCAGGACGTCGGGCTGCTGAGTGGTGCTCATCAAATCCTCCAAGTCGTTGAGCGGTAGGGACTCCCGCCCATGCTCACGGCCGAAATATAGGGGTGCCCGGGAGGGGCTTCAAGCGCGCCGGCCGGGCCCGGCTCACCGGGCGCCGGCAGCGCCGGTTTCATAGCGGCCCAGCACCGTCTCGAGGGCATCGGCCACGACCACGCGCACCTTGCGGATCTTGATGTTGGCGCGCGTCGGGTCCACGCGGTTCGTGAGCAGAATCACGAAGAAATCCTGCGCCGGGTCGATCCAGATCGAGGTGCCCGTGAACCCGGTATGGCCGAACGCGGCCGGCGACATGAAGTGGCCGGCGGAGTTCGTCCCGTCGGGCTTCTCCCAGCCCAGCGCCCGGTCGGACAGGACGCTGTCCTGGATCGTCGTGAACTGAGCGACCGTCCGGGAGCTGAACAGCCGGACACCGTCCAGCTCACCGCCGTTCAGGTACATCTCGGCGAACCGCGCCAGGTCGTGTCCGCTGCTGAACAGGCCGGCGTGCGCGGAGATCCCGCCCAGATAGTAGGCGCGCTCGTCGTGCACCTTGCCCCGGAGCTTCCCCCCGCGCCGGGGATCGACCTCCGTCGGGGCGATGCGCGGGATGAGCGAATCCGGCGGATTGTACATCGTCTCGTGCATGCCCAGGGGGCCGAACACGTGGTCGGCCAGGTAGCGATCCAGGCGTTGGCCGCTGACTCGTTCGACGATCTTGCCCGCCAGGTAGGCGCCGATGTCGCTGTACACGAACCGCGTGCCGGGAAGGGCCTCCAGCGGCTCGGCCATCATCAGCTTGGCGATGCTGTCGGCATTGGTCGTGATCTTGTCGTAGGCGCGGTAGGCGGGCAGCCCCGAGGTGTGCGTCAGCAGTTCGCGTACGGTGACCGCGTTCTTGTGCGGGCCCATCCACTCGGGGAGATAGCGCTGCACGGGGGCGTCCAGCGAAACCTTCCCCTGCTCGACGAGCTGCATCATCGCCGACGTCATACCGACGACCTTCGTGAGCGACGCAAGGTCCCAGATCGTGTGGGCGTCGGGGCGTGGCGACGGGGCCCAGTCGAGGTGGCCGGCTCCGTAGCTGGCGAGCACCCCGCGGTGGTCGCCCACCACCGCGAACGCGCCCGGGAAGGCCCGGTCCAGGACGGCGGCGTCGAGGACGGTGCGGAGGGTGTCGTGGAGCGTTCGGGCCAACGCACCCGGCCGGACCGCGGCGGGCGGCGCAGAGGGGCCCTGGGCCAGGGCGAGCCGTGGAGCGGCGGCGGCGACCAGGAGGGCGATCGCGGACCGCGAAAGGCGGGGTGGCATGCCCAAGGATAAGAGCTTCTAGGGCGGGGCGAAACACCGGAACCGCGGTTGCTACAAGTTGGTGGAGGGGATACTTTTAGCCGCCGGGGCGTTGCTCCGGCCGTTTTGCTTTTTGCCGCCACGGCCCCCCGCCTCCGCCCCGAGCTCGAGTGGCGCGGCGGCCGCCGAGTGTGTGCCTCGGAGCCGCATGAAGATTCTCCCGGACTGGTTGAAGGACGGTTACCTCCGCGTCATCGATCCCGTGGCGGACTGGTGCGTGCGCCACCACGTGCACCCGAACACGATCACGGTGATCGGTACGCTGTGCACGGTGACGGGTGGGGTGATCTACGGGACCGGGCACATCAGTTGGGGAGGCTTCTTCCTTGGGCTGACGGCGCTGTTCGACGTGCTCGATGGCACGGTGGCGCGCCGGTCGGGCCAGGCCTCGACCTTCGGCGCGTTCCTCGACTCGACCCTCGACCGGCTGGCGGACGGCTTCGTGCTCGGCGGACTCGCCGTGTTCTACGCGTTGAACCAGACGCACCACTCCTGGGCGAGCGTCCCGATGGTGGTCGTCTGCCTGCTGGGGCTCATCGGGGCGTTCCTCACCTCGTACACGCGGGCCCGGGCCGAGGCGCTCGGCATCGACGCCAAGGTGGGCATCCTCCAGCGGCCCGAGCGGGTCGTGCTGCTCTCGGTTCCCCAGGCGTTCTTCGGACTGACCCTGCACGGGGTCGTCCTCGCCACCATTATCGTGATCCTGACCGTCACGGCGTGGATCACGGTCTACCAGCGCATGGCCTGTGTGTATCGGGCCACGACGCCCACGGACGCTCCGGCACCGGCGGAGCAGGCGGCAGTCCAACCGCCGCCGCGCCCCACGCCGCCGATCGATCCGCGTCCCCTGTTCAAAGGAGAATAACGTCGTGCAGGGTTCGTCCTCCGAATCACTCCAGGCTCCGCGTCCCGCCACCGGGAAGCTGGGCCTCCTGACTCCCGGCCTCGGGGCCGTGGCCACCACGTTCATGGCCGGCGTCGAGAGCATCCGTCGCGGATATGCGAAACCGATCGGCTCGCTCACGCAGATGGCGACCATCCGCCTGGGCAAGCGCACCGACAACCGCTCGCCGCTGATCAAGGACTTCGTGCCGCTGGCCGGGCTCGACGACCTCGTATTCGGCGCCTGGGACCCGATCCCCGACGACGCCTACACGGCGGCGAAGAAGGCCGGTGTCCTCGAGGCCGCCGACCTGGAGCGCGTCGCCGACTTCCTGAAGACCATCCGGCCGATGCCGGCGGTGTTCGACAACCACTACGTGACCCGGATCAACGGCACCAACGTCAAGAAGGGGAAGACCAAGCGGGATCTGGCCGAGCAGCTGCGCGAGGACATGCGCAACTTCAAGGCACAGCATCAGCTCGATCGCCTGGCCATCGTCTGGTGTGCGTCCACCGAGATCTTCATCCGGCCGGGGCCGCAGCACGCCAGCCTTGAGGCCTTCGAGAAGGCCATGGCCACCAACGACGAGGCCATCTCGCCGGCGATGCTCTATGCGTGGGCCGCGATCATGGAGGGCATCCCGTACGCCAACGGTGCGCCCAACCTGGCCGTCGACACGCCGGCGCTGCAGGAGTTGGCCAACGCGCGCGGCGTTCCGATCTCCGGCAAGGATTTCAAGACCGGGCAGACCTGGATGAAGACCGTGATCGCGCCGGCGCTCAAGGCGCGCATGCTCGGGCTCGCCGGGTGGTACTCGACCAACATCCTCGGCAACCGCGACGGCGAAGTGCTCGACGATCCGCAGTCGTTCAAGACGAAGGAAGAGTCGAAGCTCAGCGTGCTGCATACCATCCTGCAGCCGGGGCAGTACCCGGACCTGTACAAGCACTTCTCCCACGTCGTGCGGATCAATTATTACCCGCCGCGGGGGGACAACAAGGAAGGGTGGGACAACATCGACATCTTCGGGTGGATGGGCTACCCGATGCAGATCAAGGTGAACTTCCTGTGCCGCGACTCGATCCTCGCGGCCCCCATCGTGCTGGATCTGGCGCTGTTCTCCGATTTCGCGCACCGAGCCGGCCTGAAGGGAATCCAGGAATGGTTAAGTTTCTATTACAAGTCGCCCATGGCGGCTGCGGGATTGCAGCCGGAGCACGATCTTTTCATTCAGCAAACCAAGCTGAAGAACACGCTCCGCCACCTGATGGGGGAGGAGCAGATCACGCATCTCGGCCTCGAGTATTATCAACAGTGATGCCAATCGCGCGCGTGATGACGTTCGGGCTGTTGGCGACGGCGGTGGCTGCCTGCGGCAAGCCACCCCGCCCGGCGCTGCACCTCGCGTCCCAGAGCTACGACTTCACCATCATGCCCTCGGACATTCCGCCGCACGCGCGCGAGCACATCACGTACACCGTCACCGTCCGCGACCGCAAGACCGACCAGCCGATCGACAACGGTGAGGGGCAGATCTTCGCCAACACGCGCTACGGCAGGGCGGGGCCCAGCACCTGGGACGGGTTCGCCCCCGGAACGGGGGTGGGCACGTACATCGGCAAGCTGGATTTCGTCGTCGCGGGCCAGTGGGCCATGGCCATCCGCTTCCGGCGTGACTCGCTCCATCCCCTCGAACGCGTCGACTGGATGCAGGACGTCTTCAACGAACGCCCCGATTCCACCCCACCATAGATGCGACACTTCTATCGCAGCCACCTCGTGCCCGCCGAGGCGCTCGACGCCGCCGATCGGTTCTTCCCGGCGCTCGGACTCGAGCCCGTACGGACGGCCGCCGGGGAGCGCACCTTCTCCGGGCCGCTCGGCTCCCTGCAGCTCACCGCGAAGCCCGAGGGAGGACACTACACCTTCGTCGAGGTGGAGACCGACCAGGTCGGCGAGAGCCGGCTCGATCGCAACGTGAAGCGGTTCTTCCTCTCGCTGCATCGGGAGGAAGATCCCCGGCACGTCCTGGAAGCCGCCTACTGAGCCCGCGTGGCTCCGGCATCCTCCCCCCGCGCATTGCCCGCCGCCAGATGACCCCCCCGGACGGAGCCCCGGTCGAAACCGGGGGCGCATGGGAGTATGTTGGACTGGGGTGCATGACGTTCGTCGCCGGCCTGTTCGGCGGCGGCATGCTGGGCGTGCTCGCGGCAAAGATCGTGGGGTGGGCCCAGCACTGCAGCGCCGACCCCAACACGGGGGCCCCGTGCGCGTGGGGCCTCTACTGGCTGTACGGCGCGGTCATCGGGGCGGTGCTGTTCCCGACGGTCGTGCTGGTCCTGAAGCGCCGCGGCAGGCGCGCGGCGCGAAAATCGCAATGAGGATCATCCCGTGGCACGCCTAGACGTCATCATGCCCCAGATGGGGGAGTCGATCGCCGAGGGCACGCTCTCGAAGTGGCTGAAGAAGCCCGGCGACGCGGTGAAGCGCGATGAGCCGATGTTCGAGATCTCCACCGACAAGGTCGACGCGGAGATTCCCGCCCCGGCCGAGGGCGTGCTCGCCGAAATCCTGGTGCCGGAGGGGCAGACGGTGTCCGTGGGCACGATCGTCGCCCGGCTGGAGTCCGAGAAGGGTGCCGCGGTGGCTGCCGCAGCACCCGTTGCAGCGGCTCCGGCGCCCGTTCCGACGGCGGCGGCTGCCCCCGCCGCCGTCGGAAC
>JBJKRG010000180.1:0-3980 GCA_046704805.1 Gemmatimonadaceae bacterium | reverse complement strand
CGCTCGCGGCGTTCGCGCGCCCCGGGGACGTCGTGGTCACCATGGGCGCCGGCGACGTGACCGAAACGGCCCCGGCGCTCGTGAAGCTCCTCGAGGCGCGATGAGCCGGAAGCGGGACGAGGCGGACACCGCGTCGCCGCCGGCGCCCGAACGCCGCCGCCACTGGAAGCGCTTGGGGATCGCCGCACTCGTCGTGCTGGCGCTGGCCACCCCCCTCTGGGGGCCGCCCCTTCTGTCGCCGCTCGCCTTCTTCCGCGTGCGCCGCGTGGAGATCGTCGGCGCACGCTACACGTCCACGCGTGACATTCTGCGCCGGTTGCACGTCGATACGACGGTGTCGGTATGGACGAAGCTCGGACCGCTCGAGGCCCGGGTGGCGGAGCTCCCGGAGGTGCGCCGCGTGGTGATTCGGCGTAAGCTTCCTGGGACGCTCGTCGTCACGGTCACCGAGCGGGTGCCGGTGGCCCTGGTGCCGACGCCGCAGGGGCTCCGGCCGTACGATGCGGCCGGGCTGCCGCTGCCGATCGATCCGGCCCGCGCGCCCGTGGACGTGCCGATCCTGGCACATCGCGACACGGCCGTGCTCCGGTTGCTCGGCCAGCTGCGGCGGCAGGCTCCTGAGTTGTACCAGCGCGTGAGCGACGTACGGCGGGTGGGAGACGAGCTCGACTTCTCCCTGGCCACCGTGCTCATTCGTGCGATGGCCGATGTGACCGTTCGACGTCTGGAAGACGTGGAACCGGTGGAACGCGACCTCGCGCGACGCCGGCTCCAGGTCAGCGAGCTCGACCTCCGATTCCGCGACCAAGTGGTCGCCCGACTGAAATGAACGCTGAACGCCTCGTGGCCGGTCTCGACATCGGCTCCGCCAAGACCACCGCCATCATCGCCGAAGTCGTGGGCGACCTCCCGCGCCATCCCGCCATCAAGGTGCTCGGCGTCGGCCAGGCGCGCACCACCGGCATGCGCCGCGGGGTCGTCTCCGACATCGAGGAGACGACGCGCTCGATCCGGAAGGCGCTGCAGGACGCCGAGCGGATGGCCGGCGTCCAGGTGCAGGAAGTCTACGCCGGCATCGCCGGCGAGCACGTCCAGGCGATGACCAGCAAGGGCATCGTCGCCGTGGCCGGGGACGAGATCACGCGGGCCGACGTGGAGCGGGCCAATGAGGTGGCCCGCGCCCAGGCCATTCCCGCCGAGCGGGAGCTGCTGCACGCCATCCCGCAGGAATACACCGTCGACAAGAACACCGGGATCCGCGACCCCGTGGGCATGAGCGGTATGCGGCTCGAGGTCGAGATGTACCTCGTGACGATCGGCAGCTCGCCGGCCATCAACCTCCGCAAGAGCGTGGAACGCGCCGGCTACAAGGTGCGTGACCTGGTGCTGGAGCCGCTCGCCAGCTCGCTGTCCGTCCTCACCGAGGACGAGAAGGAGCTGGGCGTGGCACTCGTCGAGATGGGTGCGGGCACCACCGACGTGGCGGTCTTCCACGAGGGGAAGATCCGGCATCTGGGCACGGTGCCGTTCGGCGGCAACAACGTGACCAACGACATCGTCCACGGGCTCGGCGTCACGCAGGCGGACGCCGAGCGGCTCAAGGAGCGCTACGGCTGTGCGTACGAGCCGCTGATCGATCCCGAGGAGGTCATCCAGCTCCCGAGCACGGTGGGGCAGGGGGACCGGCAGATTCCCCGCGAGCTGCTCGCGCACATCATCCACCAGCGCGTCGACGAGATCTTCGATCTCGTGCAGCACGACATCTCCGAGGCGGGGTTCGCGAGCCGCCTCAGCGCGGGCGTCGTGCTCACCGGCGGCGCCGCCGCGATGGAGGGCGTGGGCGAACTGGCGGCGGACGTGTTCGGCGCCGGGGTCCGCGTGGGGCTGCCGGCCGAGAAGGTCGGGGGCCTGGCCGACTCCGTCGAAGCGCCGCGCTTCGCGACCGTGGTGGGCCTCGCCCACTTCGGAGCCACCCGCCTGGCGCTGGGCGCCTCCTCCACGGCCCGGCGCCTCGGTGTCCGCGGCCCCGGCATGGAGAAGTGGGTTGAACGCCTGAAGTACTGGCTGCAGGATTTCTTCTGAGCCATCGCGCGTAGCACGGGCAGGGCGTGGGCGCTGGAGCCGGGTGGCTCCGTGCCCTGGCCCCCGATCGCCGGTTTCCGGCTCATGCCGGGAAGTTCAGAGGAGCGTCCGGCCGGCCACGCGGGCTTCGTGCGCCAGGAGCCAGCGTTTCCGCTCGATCCCGCCCCCGAACCCCGTGAGGGAGCCGTCCGCACCGATCACACGGTGACAGGGCACCACGATCGAGATGGGATTCCGCCCGTTGGCGGCCCCGACCGCACGAGCCGCCCCGGCGCGGCCGAGGCGCCGGGCCAACTCGCCATAGCTCGACACCGTGCCGAAGGGGATCCGGCGCAGCTCGTCCCAGACCCGGAGCTGAAAGCGGGTGCCCGAAGGCGCCAGCGGGAGGTCGAACCGCGTGAGACCGCCGTCGAAGTATGCCGTCAGCTGTTCACGTGCGGCCGCCAACACCTTCGACTCGGGGTCCGCACCCCCCTGATCGGCGATCCAGCCGGCGCGTTCCGCCGGCTCTGGCCCGTGGCGGTGGCGTTCGAAGTAGACCGCGGCGAGTCCGCGTGCGTCGGCGGCGAGCGTGAGCACGCCGACCGGACTGGGCATGGTGACGAAGCGCATCGGATGCGAAACGTACTGCGTCGCGACCCGAAAAATCCACATCAAAAAACTGCTCCGACATTGGGATCTGTGGATAAGAAACGAGTGCTCTTTCGCGCCGTCCATCGTCCTTGCCGCAGGGGTAGTCGGGGGCGGTAAAAGCATTATATTGCCGCAACTGATTGTCCGACTGTGGGGTGCGGCGTCGTCACGCTTCGCAGTCACCATCCCGTCCGGCGGTCGGAATTGTGAGCGCCGACCGTTCCCACCACGCAAGTGCGGGAGTCCCACTCGCATGGTCTTCGAGTTCGAAGAAAGCGCGATTCAACACGCCCGGATGAAGGTCGTGGGCGTGGGCGGCGGCGGGGGCAACGCCGTCAATCGCATGATCGAAGAGCGCCTCGAGCACGTCGAATTCATCTCCGTCAACACCGACAACCAGGCTCTGCTGAACTCGAAGTCCGACATCAAGGTTCAGATCGGCAAGAAGCTGACGCGGGGACTGGGGGCGGGCGCGCGTCCCGAGATCGGTCGCCAGGCCATCGAGGAGAACCGCGACGAGGTCGCCGCGTCGCTGCAGGGCGCGGACCTCGTGTTCATCACCTGCGGCATGGGCGGCGGCACGGGCACCGGCGCCGCGCCGATCGTCGCCGAGCTGGCGCGCGAAGCCGGCGCCCTCACGGTGGGCATCGTGACCAAGCCCTTCCTCTTCGAGGGGCGCAAGCGCATGCGGCAGGCCGAGCAGGGCATTGCCGAGATGCGCAAGAACGTCGACACGATGATCGTCGTGCCGAACGAGCGGCTGCTCGCCGTGGTCGGCAAGGGCATCCCGTTCCAGGATGCGCTGAAGAAGGCCGACGAGGTGCTGCTGCACGCCACGCAGGGCATCAGCACGCTGATCACGAAGCCGGGCCTCGTGAACGTCGACTTCGCCGACGTCCGCACGGTGATGCGTGAAGGCGGCTCGGCGCTGATGGGCACCGGCATCGGCCGCGGGGAGAATCGGGCGATGGAAGCGGCGCAGCAGGCCATTTCGTGTCCGCTGCTCGACAACGTCTCGATCTCCGGCTCGCGCGGCGTGCTGTTGAACATCGCCGGCGGCGGCGACCTCACCCTCGGCGAGGTCACGCAGATCAGCGACATCGTCCACGATGCGTCGGGCGACGACGCCGAGATCATCTTCGGCGCCGTCCACGAGCCGGCGATGCAGGGCGAGCTCCGGGTCACCGTGATCGCCACCGGCTTCGACAAGACGGTATCCACGGGCGTCACGCCGGCGCACGACCACCCCGCGATGGGGCGCGGCG
>JBJKRG010000179.1:0-7122 GCA_046704805.1 Gemmatimonadaceae bacterium | reverse complement strand
GTGCGCGCCATCGCGGTGCGCTCCACCGATCCGAACACGCTCATCGAGCGCGTCAGCGACGCCGACCTCCACGAGCTGTTCGCGCGCGTGGCGCAGGTGGCGGACGTGGGCGCGAACGAGGCCCCGGTGAACCCCGACGACTCGCTCCCCGAGGTCGCCGAGCCGCACGACAGCCTCTCGGCGTACGCCAACCTGCTGGCGCGGCTCACCAACCGCTACGCCGTGTCGGGACACGAAGCCCCGGTGCGCGAGCTGATCCGCTCCGAGCTGCCGGCGTGGGCGCGGCCGCTGGCGAAGGTGGATACGGCGGGGAATCTGTTCGTCCCCGTGGGGCCCGACCGCGACACGATCGTGATCGTCGCCCACATGGACGAGATCGGCTTCGACGTGCAGCGCATCGAGCCCGACGGGCGCGTGGCGCTCGGGATGCGCGGCGGCTTCCTCACCACGCTCTACACGGGCCAGCAGGCGCTGCTGCACCGCGACGGCGACCCGCAGGGCTCGGTCTCGAAGCGCGACTGCGCGGCCACGAGTGCGTCGGCGCTGCACGGCGTCTTCGAGGTGCCGCAGGAGTCCACGGCGGTGCGCGGGGCGGAGGGGCGCGGGGGCCGCGGGCGCGGCCGGATGCGGCCCACGGTGTACGCCTGGTTCGGGAACGATCCCGCCGCCCTCGGCATCAAGCCGGGCATGACGGTCACGATCTACAAGTGCGCCACGCGGCTGTCGCGCTACCGGTTCACGGCGCGCGCCGTCGACGACCGGGCCGGCGACACCGCCCTGCTCTTCGCGATGAAGTCCCTCGATCCGAAGAAGCTCGATCACAAGGTGATCTTCGCGTTCTCCACGCGTGAGGAGGTCGGCCTGAACGGCGCGGCCGCCCTGGCCGCGGAGCTGGGCACGTCGGTAAAGCGCGTGATGGCCATCGACACCTTCGTCACCTCCGATTCGCCGATCGAGACGCCGCGGTTCGCGTACGCGCCGCTGGGCGACGGGCCGGTCGGGCGCATGCTCGACAATTCGATGGTCACCCCGCTGCCGGAGTTCGCGCGGCTGATCCGCATTGCGAAGGCCAACCACATTCCGCTGCAGTGGGGCACCACGGGCGGCGGCAACGACGGCTCCGAGTTCGCGCGCTTCGGCGCGCCCGACGTGGCCGTGGGGTGGGCGATGCGCTACAGCCACTCGCCGGTGGAGGTGATCGACCTGCGCGACCTGCACAATCTGGCGCGGATCGTGGAGGCGATGGCGGTGGCGAAACAGTGAATCCGGAATCATCGAACGGTAAACCGTTAACAGTTGGCGGTGAGCGGTGGGGGGTTGGCAGTTCGCCCACCGCCCACCGCAAACTGTAAACCGCCTTCGATTCGTATCCCTCGATCCCGAGACCCCATGCCCCGCGCTCTGATCTCCGTTTCCGACAAATCCGGCGTCGTCGACTTCGCCCGCGGCCTGGCCGAGCTCGGCTGGGAGCTGCTCTCCACGGGCGGAACGGCGCGCGCCCTGCGCGAGGCGGGGCTGACGGTGCGCGACGTCAGTGAAGTCACGGGGTTCCCGGAGATGCTGGACGGCCGCGTGAAGACGCTGCACCCGGCGGTGCACGGCGGGCTGCTGGCGCGGCGGGATCTGCCCGAGCACATGGCGGCGCTCGCGGGGCAGCACATCGCGCCGATCGATCTCGTGGCCGTCAACCTGTATCCGTTCCGCGAGACGATGGCCCGGACCGGCGTGACGCCCGGGGAGGTGATCGAGAACATCGACATCGGGGGCCCCAGCATGCTGCGCTCGGCGGCCAAGAACTTCGCCGCCGTGTACGTGCTCGTGGATCCCGCGGACTACGCGCGCGTGCTGGCGGCGCTGCGCGAGGGCGACGACGACCTGGATCTGCGGCGGCTGCTGGCCGGCAAGGTGTACGCGCACACGGCGAGCTACGATGCCGCGATCGCCGCGTGGTTCGCCCGCGAGCGCGGCGACCTGTTCCCGCCGTCGGTGACGATCAGCCTGGAGCTGGCGCAGTCGCTGCGCTACGGGGAGAACCCCGGCCAGCGGGCGGCGTTCTACGTGGAGCGGGCGGGCGCCGGGCTCGCGGCGCTCCGGCAGAGGGGCGGCAAGGAGCTGTCGTTCAACAACCTCATCGACCTCGAGGGCGCGCTGCTCGCCATCGAGCCGTTCGGCACGCAGCCGGCGTGCGCCATCATCAAGCACACCACGCCGTGCGGCCTCGCCGTGGGCAGCTCGGCGCGCGAGGCGTACGAGAAGGCGCTGGCGTGCGACCCGGTATCGGCGTTCGGGTCGGTGATCGCGTTCAACGTGCCGGTGGACGAGGAGACGGCGAGCACGGTGGCCAACCTGTTCGTCGAATGCATCGTCGCGCCGTCGTTCGCCCCCGAGGCCGTGGAGGCCCTGGGACGGAAGAAGAACCTGCGCGTGCTCGAGGGCACGGCCGCCTGGCCGCCGCACAGCTTCGACTACAAGCGCGTGCGCGGCGGGGTGCTGGTGCAGGAGCGGGCGCCCGGCACCATCGACGACACCGGCTGGACGGTGCCGACGAAGCGCCAGCCCACGAGCGACGAGCTGGCGGACCTGCTCTTCGCCTGGCGGGCCGTGGCGAGCGTGAAGAGCAACGCCATCGTGCTCACGCGGGACGGGGCCACGATCGGCATCGGGGCCGGCCAGATGTCGCGGGTCGACGCGGCGTTCATCGCGGCGCACAAGGCCCGCCTCACCGGGCACGACACGAAGGGCTCGGTGCTCGGCTCGGACGCCTTCTTCCCCTTCCGCGACGGCGTGGATCAGGCGGCCGAGGCCGGGGTGAAGGCGATCATCCAGCCGGGAGGCAGCGTCCGCGACGCCGACGTGATCGCGGCCGCGGATGAGCATGGGATCGCGATGGTGTTCACCGGGAAGCGACAGTTCCGGCATTGATCGGCCGCGATCGCGGCCGCTCCGGCCGACGGCGCCGTGCAGGCATCAGGAACGGAGCGTGTGGCCCCGGTGCATCGTCGTTCACGACCTCCGTTCCTGATGCCTGCCCGCGAGCAGGAATGCGTCGCGGCTGCTCGAACGCCGCGGAGCCCACGATGTTGCCGCTCGGCTGGCGAAAGTAGATCTCCCTTGCGAAGGACTATGCCGGACCGACACCGAAGCTGGAGCCTGCCGCCGCGACGCCCTACTGCGGACCGATGACGACCGCAGACTGGTGGTAGGCCTCGAGCAGTCGCCGTTCGAGGTCGGGGGTCACCCCCTGGGGGTAACGTGCGATCCGCCGCAGCAGCGCGCGCCGGCTGCGGTCCGGCACGCCGCGGCCCGATCCAAGGGGAGCGCTGACCGAGCGGACGTCCTGGAGTGGGATCTGCGTCAGCGTATCGAGGTGCACGAGCAGCATGGCCGAGTCGTCCACCGCGAGCAGCTCCCCGGTGTATCCGCGGCGATTCGCGTCGGTGATCACGGTGACGGTCGAGCCGCCCGGCACGTTGGCGGGCTCGAACCGGTTGAGCTGCGTCCCGACCGTGCACGCGGCGCACGTCAGCGCGAGCGAAACCGCGACCGACCGTCGGCGCATGGTCATCTCACGGGGAGCCGACTGGCATAGAACGCCGCCTCAAGCGAGTGTTGCTCCACGCTCCAGCGCTTCACGGCGTCTGCCAGGAGGTTGTTGGAAGGACGGAAGGGTGCCGCCTCCCGGGGATGTGCAAGCCAGGCCTCCCGCATCCACTCGGTGTAGTAGCCCTGGGACACGAGGAGGTAGGTGCGACTGCGTGGGGGGCCGCCGTCGGGGCGCCACACGGCCGTGAAGTGCTGCCCGGGCGAGGTCTCGAGGTACCGCCCGTCCACCCGCACCAGGGCCTGCCGCGCCGCCGTGTCCGGCCGCTCGTCCGCGCCGATCACCTCGGCCAGCGGCCAGGCACGAGCGCGGGCCGCGCGGGCCGCACCGATGGCGACGCGATCGATGCGCCAGTTGTCGGCGACGTACGACAGCCGGACGTGGAGCGAATCCGCGTGGGACGACGGGAGCATGATCGCGACGTCCTTCCAGGCGATGGGTCCGGTGTCGCGCACGTGGGCGACCTCGTGGAAGGAGTCCCCGTCGCGCACCTGGACGCGGAGCCCCATCTCGTGCGAGTACCACCGCCCCAGCCGGAACGCCGGTACGAGGTGCCGCATGCTGCCGCCCAGCCAGTCCAGCGACCGCCCCCCCGCGCCAAGCATGAAGTCGTACAGCAGGACGGTGTTGAGGAGGGAATTCCGCATGCGCAGGACGAGCGCCACACGGTCCGCGCCGCGCGGTACCGGCAGGGTGAGGTCGATGTGGTCGTCGAGGTCGGCGGCATTCACGTTCGCGAGCAGAGCGGAATCGGAGCGGGTGACACGGCCGTCGGCCGCCGCGAGCAGCCCGGTCACGTCGTGTCCGGCCCGGTCTATGGCGCGAACGGCCGGCAGAAGGTCGTGCACGGCCACGGGACGGCCCTGCGGATCGGGGAGCACGAATTCGTCCGCCGCATGGTCCACGGCGAGCAGTTCGAGCTGGTTGATGTGGTGCGTCTCGAACGCTTCGTTGCGCACCTCGATCCGCACGGACCCATCCGGCTGTGCCGTCGCCCGCAGCCGGTCGACGTCGCGCCCCTCGAAAAGCGGTGCGATGCTGTACGAGAACCCCTCCGCCTCCAGCCGGGAGCGGCCCGCGCTGTCGGAGTAGAACGTCGGACAGGAGCCGAAGATCGCCATCGCCGCGTACGCGCTCCCGATCAACGCCGCCACGGTCACGCCCGTGGAGAGGAGAACGGTTTCGGGAACGCTGACGTCGGAACGATACGACTCGGCGCCAACCACGCTGTCCAGCCGGATGGTCGACACCGGCGCCATCTCGCGCAGGGTGAGGTCGTAGCGCTGACCGATCCCGCGGATCATCCCATCGTCGAGCGTGAATCCAGTCCGGTAGTTCACCGTCGTCCCGTCGCGCAGATGCACCTTGACCGGCGAGGTGACGACGACCGGGTGCGTCGCACCGACGGGCACCGGTTTGACCGACGCGTGGCGCACAATGCAGCCGCCCGCCCCCAGGACGGCAGCGGCCGCGGCGATCAACCAGAGAGCAGTCTTGCGCACGTCGTCACCTCCAGGAGAGGGACAGGCCCGACTCGACCATGGTAGCGCCCAGGCGCACCCCGGTCCTCGCGCCATTCACCTTCGCGTCGCCGCGGAAGGCTTGGAGGAAATCCACGAACGGAGTGAACGCGATGTGGCTCGTGATCGCAGAGTCGTAGCCCGCGCCGAGTATGAGTCCGGGGCTCATCATCTCGAGGTGCGCGGTCCCGAGGGACCCGAGGTCCTCGTCCGCGGTGATCCCGACGAATCCGAGTCCGCTCGTCACGAAGAGGCCGCCGGCGGGGGAGGGATAGACCTGCGCCACCAGGTTGACCCACGTCACCGACACCTGGCCGGCCGGCTCCTCGTGCAGCCAGACGTCGCCCTCGCCGCCGAGCACGACCTTCCGGTCCATCGCTGCACCGAATCGCACGAGGAAGGCGCCGGCGTTCGCGCGACTGTCGTCGCACCCCGCGCAGGACACAGCCAGGGCACCGTCTCTCCCGCCGAGCGCAGCCTGGAAGCCGTGCTGGCCGGAATCGGCCGGAAGCTGAGCGTAGAGCCGCAGTGGGCCGGCCAGCAGTGCAGTCACAGCCAACGGCAGCATCCTCGTCAGCCTCATCGGCCGCCCCCGAGCACGACCTCCCACCGGTCGGACCTGATGTTGGCGCCGATGAAACCGCCCACGAGGGCACCTACCGTCCCCAGTGCAACCGCGCCGATGACCGCCTCCCGAGGCCGGTCCTCGTCCGCCTTCACGGTGATGCCGCCCAGGACGACGTGGACACTGGACGCGGGCCTGGATAGCGTGGCCGCGGCCCCGATGACCGCACCCGCGAGGAATCCCAGGCCGACGCCGGCGCGCCAGTGGTCGCGCTGGCCCCGACTCACCTCCAGACGCGTAAGCGACGACGCGGCCAGGGTTGCACTCGCGCCTGCTGGCTCCACCAGGACCCAGAGGCTATCCCCGTGCTGCACCAGCAGCGTGCCGATCGTGGTCCCACTATCCGGCGACACGGCGTACCGGATCCGAGTGCCGGACTGGAGGGGAGGCAGTCGCTGAGCGGCGGCCGGGGGCGGCGCCGCGAGCGAGCATGCAAACGCGAGGTATATGGGCAATCGCATAGCCCTCTCCCAACGAGCGGGGCGGGTGCTACGAAGGATCCCGCGCGCCGGCCCATCCGGCGCCCTGCGTTGGCGGCCGGAGACCGCGCGTTCGATGGATGGGTACGACGGGAACCGATCGCCGTTAGTCGGGGGAACCCGTATACCGGCAGGGTAATGTCCGGGCGGTGTATCCCCGGCCGGCGGCGCCGTGCAGACATCAGGAACGGAGCGTGTGGCCCCGATGCATCCGGATCCTCCGGACGCATCCGGATTGCCTGAGACGGGGCCCGCCGACCGACATCGCGGTGGGCTGACACCGTGATCCGTCCCGCCGGCCCCCAAAAGAAGATCCGGTTTCATCCCACCGATCCCGATGCATCGTCGTTCACGACCTCCGTTCCTGATGCTCGGGGACAACCGGGATTCTTCCGGGTACAGGAGGCGGTCATCGTAAGTCCCCGGATACCGAATAAATGCCGAAAGCAGGAGCGCCCCGGGCCCTCAGGACGTCCCCCGAGGGGGCGGCCCGTTTTCACGTTCTTCTGACACCCCGTTCCCTTTCATAACTCTCGGTGCCACGGCATTTTTGAGTATCTTCACGGCGCCCCGCTCCGAACGCGGGGCGCGTGCTGTCCGATTCCATACTGAACGACATGGCGACAACCTCGAAGCCGGACCTCGACTACCGCCCCTCCTACCTGGCTGCCACCATCACCGGCGCGGCCGTCTTCCTGCTCTACGTGGTCACGCTGGCACCGACCACGGCGATGTGGGACACCAGCGAGTACATCGCTGCCGCCTACACCCTCGGCCTGCCGCATCCGCCGGGCAACCCGCTGTTCGTGCTGTTGGGCCGCGTCGTCTCGCTGCTGCCCATCGCCGGCTCGGTGGCCATGCGGATCAACCTGTTCGCCGCGGCGTGCAGCGCCGTCT
>JBJKRG010000178.1:0-3902 GCA_046704805.1 Gemmatimonadaceae bacterium | reverse complement strand
CGATGACGACGGAATCCAATATGGTATTGGACCGCATGAGCCCGACCAGGCCCTGAGCGTCGAACAATGCCTGTGGCGTGAGCGACGTCGGCGTGGCGTTTCGCGATCCCTGGTCGATCCAGATGGTCGCCGAGGCTTCATACTGCGGATGCACGAGGCGCGCGCCGAACACTCCGCCCACCCCGGCCAACAGTGTGATCAGGAGAACCAGCCACCACCGGTGAACGACCGCGCGGACGGCGCGGCGCCAATCCACGCCGCCCTCGGGCGGCACAGGGGGCTGGAAGGGCCGCCCGTTGTTGCCGTGCGTCGGCGGCCGGAGCGGCGAGTAGGGTGCTGGAAGGTCAGCCATGGGGTCCCGTTCGGTCTGGTGAAACGGAGTGCA
The DNA here is from genome assembly GCA_046704805.1 of Gemmatimonadaceae bacterium. GTDB lineage: Bacteria > Gemmatimonadota > Gemmatimonadetes > Gemmatimonadales > Gemmatimonadaceae > JAGWRI01. The sequence continues at coordinate 3,517 of JBJKRG010000178.1, read as the reverse complement.
TGCACTGGTCTTATGCAAGTCCGGTACCGCGTCGTTTGTCCTGCGAATGTGGAAATGACGCGACAACTCGGCGCCTCGAAGTCCACAATCGGTGCAAAGCAGTGCATCGGTTCTGCCCAATCTTGGTGCCAAACGGGGCACGAATGCTACAGCAAACCCGCCACACGGTGGCCCGATCCGTGCATGTAGCGCTGGTGCAGGATCGTTGACCCACACCAGGCTGATGCCATGCTCGTAGACCCCGTATCGAACTCAAAGCACCAACCGGCAAGGCGTTCCGGCCCGACGAGCGCCGATGGCCCCCATTCTGTCAGTGTCACCGATCGTGCCTCCATCCAGGTGCTCCTGGTCGAGGACGAACCGACCCTTCGGGACACGTGCGCCAGCGTACTACGTCTTGATGGTTACGACGTGACGGTCACGAGCGGTGGGGAGGAGGCGCTGGATCTGGTGGCACACCGCCGCTTCGACATCGTGCTGGCCGACCTTTATATGCCCAGGGTCGATGGCATGACCGTGATGGCCCGCACGCTGGCCGGGCATCCCAACACAATCGTAGTGGTGATGACCGGGAATCCCAGTGTCCAGTCGAGCATCGAAGCGCTGAGCGCCGGTGCCTGGGACTATCTGGCGAAGCCCTTCTCCGCAGTCCAGCTGCAGGTCGTGATCGGCCGCGCCGCCCATGCCGTCATGGTCGGGCGCGAGCGGCAGGGGACGCTGAACACCGTGGGAGACGGCCGCCGGTCGGTGGCCATCCTCGGCGTGTCCACCGCGATCCGGCACGCGATCGATCTGGCCGGTCGCGTCGCCCCCTCCGACGCCTCGGTCTTCATCAGCGGTGAGAGCGGCAGCGGGAAGGAGCTCGTGGCGCAGTTCATCCACGAGAACAGTCGCCGGTCGACGCGGCCCTTCGTGGCGGTCAACTGCGCGGCGCTCCCCGAGACCCTCCTCGAATCGGAGATGTTCGGCCACTGCCGCGGGGCGTTCACGGGGGCGGTGCGCGACAAGGCGGGGCTCCTCGAGACCGCCAACGGGGGCACACTCTTCCTCGATGAGCTGATCGAGTTGCCGAAGCCGGCGCAGGCGAAACTCCTGCGCGTGATCCAGGACGGCGTGGTCCGGCGTGTGGGCAGCGAGGGCACGGATGCGATCGTCAACGTCCGCTTCATCTCGGCGACGAACGGCGATCTCGAGTCCGCCCGCCGCGACGGCGTGCTGCGCGAGGACCTGTACTATCGGCTGCGGGTCGTGCCGATCCACCTGCCGCCGCTGCGCGAACGGCCCGAGGACGTGCCCGTGCTGGCCGAACACTTCCTGGCGAGATTCTGGCAGCGTCGCGGGCAGTCCGCCGTGCGGCGGCCGGAGCTCACGCCATCGGCCCTCGACGCGCTGTGCACGCACCCGTGGCCCGGCAACGTGCGGGAACTCCAGAACGTCATCGAGCACGTGACGGTGCTCGCCGCTCCGGGAGCGAAGATCGGTGCGGACGACCTGCCGCTGGGCGAGCCGGAGCGCGGAGCGGCGACCAACGGGTCGAGCGCGCTGATCTCCGCCGCGTTCCACGAGCGCTACCACGAGGCCCGAGAACGCGTCCTCACGCAATTCGAAACGCAGTATCTCACGCGCCTCGTCGAGCGCGCCGACGGCAACCTTTCCGAGGCCGCGCGCATCGCCGGCGTGGACCGGACGACCCTCTACCGCGTGATGGAGCGGCACGGACTGCATCGCCCGCATCACGGACGGGGCTGGACCCTGGAGCGCGGCCAGCTCAATGCCCCGGGCACCGCGGAGAGCACGGGCACATGAGAGTGATTCGTGGTGCGACCCCGGACCGCCGGGCGCCCGATCTCCCGGTGTGGCAGCGGACGGAGGACGGCGCCGCGCTCGTGGTCGAGATGGCGCACGACCTGCGTTCGCCGCTCGCCTCCATCCTCATGCTGTCGGAGACGCTGGGTGCGGGTATGACGGGACCCGTGACCGACGCGCAGCGCGAACAGCTGCGGCTCATCTACACCGCCGCGCTGGGTCTGTGCAACGTGGCGAACGACGTCCTCGATCTCGCGCACGACGACCAGCGGCTGCTGGCCGGCGAGGCCGAGTCGTTCTCGCTGTTCGAAGTGCTGGACGGGGTCCGGTCGATCGTGCTGCCGATGCGCGGAGGCCGACACGTCGCCGTGGAGTGCCATGTGCCGCGCGAGGACCAACGATGGGGCCACCCCCGCCGGCTGGCGCGGGTGCTGCTGAACCTCGCGGCCAATGCGGTGCGGGTCACCGAACATGGCTACGTGCGGATGGAAGCGCGCGAGCTGCCCGACGATCCCGACCGTCTGGTCATCTCCGTGTCCGACACGGGGCCCGGGATGGATGGCGCCGCACAACGCGCGCTGTTCCACCAGGAGCAGCCCACCGCTGCCGTCGCGACGCAGACGGATCCGTTCTTCTCCGGCGCGGGCATCGGGCTCCTGATCTGTCGACGCCTGGTCGCGTCGATGGGGGCGACGCTGTGTGTGGAGTCTCGTCTGGGGCTCGGCACGCACTTCTCCTTCGAAATCGCCGCGGCGCGGGCCCGCCCGACCGGGGCAGCGTCGCGCCAGGTCAACGGTCCTCGCGACGACCCGTCGTACGAACGCAATGTAGCCACGACGCGACAGTCTCTAAGTGTCAGTAGGCCAAATAGTTAAGAACAGGAAAGACCTCATGGAATCTCGCACGCGCCTTGCGACGGCCTCAGGCATGGCCGGCTCATATCTCCTCGACCTCCCGCCGCTGGAACGGACGCGGGGGGCCGATGCTCGCGCGACGTCGCGCACCGAGCGCCTGCGGCGTGGGCTGAACATCGCGGTGGCGCTCCTCGGGATTGCGGTCACGTTCCCGATCTGGGCCGTCATCGCGGTGCTCATCCGGGTGACCTCACCGGGTCCCATTCTGTACCGCCAGACACGCGTCGGGCTCGATCGCCGCGGGTCGGGAACCCTGGGCATCGGGGCGCGCCGCGCAACCGATCTCGGCGGCCGCCCGTTCACGATCTACAAGTTCCGGACGATGCGCGTGGATCGCGGGGGGGGCGAGCAGTGGGCCCGGCCGGGTGATGCCCGCGTCACGCCGGTGGGACGGCTCCTCCGCAAGTTCCGGCTGGATGAGCTCCCGCAGTTGGTGAACGTGTTGCGGGGCGAGATGAACGTCGTGGGGCCCCGCCCGGAGCAGCCGGCCATCTTCGCCCAGTTGCGTGACGAGATTCGCGACTACGGCCACCGGCAGCGTGTGCTGCCCGGCATCACCGGCTGGGCCCAGGTGAACCTGCGCTACGATCAGAGCATCGACGATGTGCGCCGGAAGCTGACGTTCGATCTCGAATACATGGAGCGCCGGTCGGTGGCCGAGGACACCCGCATCATGCTGAAGACCCTCCCGGTCATGCTGGGGAGGCGCGGGGCCCTGTAGCGCGCGGCAGGGACGCGGGGGCCGCGGGGGCCGAGGGCGCTTGTCCCTCGGCCCCCGCGTCGTTCACCCGGCAACC
>JBJKRG010000177.1:0-7864 GCA_046704805.1 Gemmatimonadaceae bacterium | reverse complement strand
GAGCGGACCGCGCCGCGGCCCGGTCGATCAGAACCCCGTGCGCCGGTTGCCACCCCAGCGGCCCCGGCTGTCCCGCCGGCCGCGCGGGCCGATGGTGCGGGTGAGCTTCTCGATGCCGCCGTAGACGGTGAGCCGGGGCGGGGAATACGCGGCGCGGTCGGGCGCCGCGTCCGGCTGCTGCTCCTCTGCCGGGCGCCGGGCCGACTCGTCGCGGGGTGGCTCGGGCATGCGCTCCATGCTCGCTATATATGGGCGCGCATGGGCCCCGTAAACCGCCTGGCGAAAAATTGGCGGCATTTTCCGTCACGGTGACGGCAGGAGAATCACATTTCTTCCCCGGGGGTGGGGCCGCAGGACTCGGCGCATCCTGCGGCCGCATCCGCGCGCTGGCACGACGCCGCGGCCTACTGGTGGCAGGCCCCGTGCGGATCGGGCCTGGGGTGATCGACCACGACCCGGTGGTCGAGGTCCGCGACGTGCACGGCCACGTCCTCCACGAGGCGGGCGACCCGGGCCATGTGCGCGTAGTCGATGTATTCGGGCTCGTCGGTCACCTGGTGATAGTCGGAGTGCAGGCCGGTCGTGAAGAAGGCGATCGGGATGCCGTAACGCGCGTACTCGTAGTGGTCGCTGCGGCAGTACACGTTCTCGGGGTGGCCGTTGGCATCCATCGAGTAGTCGAAGACGAACCCGTGGTGGTCCTCGCGGTTCACCCGTTCGATGAGATCGCCGAGTTCGGTGGAGAGCCGGCGAGTGCCGACGAGCAGGAGGTAGTGCGGTCCTCCGTGCAGGAAGGCGCCGTTCTTCGTCGTGCCGGTCACGTCCCACGCGTCGCCGCGGCCGACCATGTCCATGTTGAGCTGGGCGACGATCGAATCGCGCGGCACCGTGGGGTGGTCGGTGAAGTAGGTGGAGCCGAGCAGTCCCTTCTCCTCCGCTTCGTGCCAGACGAACAGGAGCGAGCGCTTCGGGTGCGGGTGGAGCGACATCACCTTCTGGGCGATCTCGAGGGCGGTCACCGTGCCGGAGCCGTCGTCATCCGCGCCGTTGTCGATCGAATCGAGCCGCGCCGTGCCGGGGTGTGCGTGACGCCAGGCGGCCAGCTCGCGGTTCACCTCGGCCATCTGCGCCGGCGTGGCCCGGGTGGTCCGCGTGTCGAGGCCGAGCGGGCGCACGATGTGATTGAAGATCCGCAGGGAGTCGTGGTCCACGGGTGTGTGATTGAACCCGATGTGGTCGTTGTGCGCGCCGATGGCCACGTATTCGCCGGCCAGCGCCGGGTCGCTGCCCCTGACGATCCCGATGACGTTGCGGGCGGGGTAGGGCACCGGCGCCACATCGACGCGCAGGTCGATCGAGGCGGCCGTCCCCGCCGCGCCCGGGGCCAGTCGATCCACGGGCTGCGTGAAGAAGCGGGCGGCGGAGGCCGCCGTCAGCAGGACGACCGGCGTTCTCCCCATCGCCGGAGGCTCCGCCGGGTCATCGAGGAACTGGGTTGGCCGGGTGCCGTAGGCGAGATACGTGGGCGGGGCGATGATGCCGATCACGGCGGCCGAGTGCGCCCGAGCCACGATCGGCCGGAACGAAGCCACACCCGGGCCGAGGGAGAAGATCACGAACCTGCCCTGCATCGCCGCCGGCGCCACCACGCCCGCCTTGCTTCCGGGCGTGCCGCCGAAGACGACCGGGAGGTCCGGCCGGGACTCGGCGGTGATCGAGAGCGCCGACCAGTCCGTCCCGAAGGCGAGGGCGGTCCCGCCCACGCGCAGGCTCGAGTTGGCCGCGATCGTCGCCACCTCGAGCGGAATGTTCTGGAAGTACGTGCCGGAGTCGCCGGCCGGCTCGACGCCCATCTTGCGCAGCTCGCCGGCGATGTAGTTCGTGCCCCGGACGTTGCCGATCGTCCCTGCCTCGCGCCCCTGCATCGAATCGTCGGCGAAGATGTAGAGCCGCGTCATGAGGTCGGCGGCGGTGATCCGGGGGGTCGTGGGTCGCGGCGCGTATTTGAGCGGAAGGGTGGTGGCGGGCTCGGGGACGATCTCCGGGCCGGCCGGGCGGGCGCGCTGGGCGCCGAGCAGCACCGGGATGCACACGGCGGCGACCGCGGCGAGGACCGTAGGACGGGGGCTGGGCATGAGTGGGGCTCGCGGAGGGTGGAGGGGGTGAGTCCCCTACAAATCTTCAGGGAAGTCCCGGCATCTGGCCGTGGGCTCCGGGCCGATTTTAGCACTTGACCGGCGGGACGGGAATCCCGACGGTCGCGCTCTCCGGTCCGGGACGCCGGCAGGAGAGCTACGCGACGGGGATGGAACCCGGCGCGGAGGTTGTGCGGTCGCTGGCCACAACCGATGCCCTGCAATCCCAGGGAACCCGATCCGGTCCCGTCCGGTGAGGGAGGAGCCGTCGGTCCGATTGCGCGAAGCCATGGATGCGCGCGAACCCGAACCGAGTGATTGGCGGATACCAGCGCATGAAACCCCCGCGGCGGTCCTCAGACGCCGCGGGGGTTTCACTTCGTGTTGCGCGATGCTTCAGGCCCTGCCGGACCGCTCACCCGCCGGTGGTCTGCGACGTTTCGTGCGCGGCGGGCCGCAGCAGGTGGCGCTCGAACCAGCCGCGCGCCAGGCGCGTGACTTCTTCCAGCGCGCCCGGCTCCTCGAACAGGTGCGTGGCCCGGGGCACGATGTCCATGCGCTTCACGCACCAGAGCCGCTCGAACGCGTCGTGGTTGAGATCGATCACCACCCGGTCGTACTCGCCGACGATGAGGAGCGTGGGAGCGTGCACGCTGGAGAGCGCTGCGCCCGCCAGGTCGGGACGCCCACCGCGCGACACCACGGCCTGGACCGAATCGGGCCGCCGGGCCGCGGCGATGAGCGCCGCGGCGGCGCCGGTACTGGCACAGAAGTACCCGATGCGCCAGCTCTGTCCGGCGAATCCGGCCTCCATGAGGTCGCTGACGGCGATCAGCCGCCGCGCCAGCAGCTCGATGTCGAAGCGCAGATGACCGGTGAAGGCGTCCTCCGCCCCTTCCTGCTCCGTGAGCAGGTCGAAGAGCAGTGTCGCGAGTCCCGCCTCCTGCAGGCCCCGCGCCACCTGGATGTTGCGCGGACTGAGCCGGCTGCTGCCGCTGCCGTGTGCGAACAGCACCAGGCTGGTCGCGCCGGCCGGCACGGCGAGATCGCCGTGCAGGGTGATCCCGTCGATCGGGAGGTGGAGGTGGTCGTCGCGAACGGTGGTGTCGGGCATGGGATCGTCACCTTCTGTGGTGGATGGCTCCTGCAAACGGCACACTGTCCACGGTCAACCGTCAATCGTCGACTGTTGACCGTTGACTGTTTGCGGTCCTGCATTCAAAGCGTCGACGGATACGTCTCCGGCATCTCCCCCCGCTCCCACATCGCCGTGCGTTCCAGCGGCTCCACGGCGCGCGTCTGGTCGTAGTGCAGCACGACGTCGAACTGGCGGGGCAGATGCGTGTGGAAGTAATGGCTCTGCCGCTCGGACTGCGGCCGGTAGATGACGCCGATCGCCCGCTGCAGCCGCGCATGGTCGAGTGCGGAGCGCAACGCTGCGGTGCGGGACGGCAGCAGCGCGAAATTGGGTGTCCCGACCTCGTGGAAGAGCGCTTCGTAGCTTCCCCGGAGCGCCGGACGGACGACCTTCCGCTCCGCCGGCTCGTCCCAGTCCGAGGCGGCAGTCACCGTGCCGGTGTACGTGCTGAAACCGATGAGTACGACGTCGCCGCCGTGCCGCTGCCTGGTGATCTGACCGACGTTCAACTCGCCCGACCGGCCGATCTCGGTGGCGCGGGCGTCGCCGAGGTGCGAGTTGTGCGCCCACACCACGACCTTGGGGGCGGCCACCCGCGGGCGCAGAAACGACACCAGCGCGTCGAGCGTTTCGGCCATGTGCAGGTCGCGCAGATTCCAGCTCGAGACGCGGCTGCCGAACATCGCCCGGTAGTACTGCTCGGCGTGCGCGACCACGCGGGCGTTCTGCTCGGCGAAGAACAGCTCGTCCGCGGCCAGCCGGCCGTCGTGCTTCATCAGCTCGGCCGCCGATCGGCGCATCTCGACGAGCTGGGCGACCACCTCGGCTTCGCACGACGGCGCCAGCCCGGCCGTCGTGGCGTAGCCGTACGTCTGGGGGTCCGACCCGAACTGGTCGAAGCAGGCATAGCGTTCCCGCGCCCGCTCCGCCGCCTCCGGGTCGACCTCGCGAAGGTACCGCAGCACCGCATCGATGGAGGCATGCAGGCTGTACAGATCGAGGCCGTAGAACCCGACCCGTTCGTCGGGGTGGCTCTTGGTATCGTTGTGCGCCCGCAGCCAGCCCACGAAGTCCAGCACGTCGGCGTTGCGCCACATCCATTGCGGGAAGCGCTCGAACCCCCGGAGCGCCTCCGCGGCGTCGGCGTCTTCGCTCACCCCGCGCACGTACCGGTTCACGCGGTAGGCGTCCGGCCAGTCCGCCTCGACGGCCACCGCGGTGAATCCGTGCTCGGCGATCAGCCGCTTGGTGATCTCGGCCCGGATGCGGTAGAACTCGTGCGTGCCGTGCGAGGCCTCTCCGATCAGCACGTACGGGGCGTCGCCGATCCGCGCCAGCACCGGCTCGAAGTCGTCGGGGGCTCCCACGAGCGGATGGGCGGCTTCGTGAATCAGATCGGGCAGCGTGGCGCGTACGGCGGTGGTCATGGGTCGGGTCTCCTCGTTCCTGCGTCAGTGGTGCGCCACGGGACGGTCCGCGTCCGTCCGTGCGGCGAGCAACTCCTCGACCTCCTCATCGGTCGTCTGGCCGAATTCCAGGTACCACAGCCCGACGCCGACGAACGGCTCCGGCGTGGCCAGACAGACGCACGCGTCGGCCTGCCGGCGCACGGCCATGCACGCCTCCACGGAGGCCACCGGAACGGCCACGATCAGACGCCGCGGATGGCGTGTGCGCACGGCGGCGACCGCCGCGAGCATGGTCGCCCCGGTGGCCAGCCCGTCGTCGACGAGCACCACCGTGCGGTCCTCGAGGTCCAGGGGCGGCCTGGCACCGCGATACCGCCGCTCCCGGCGCTCCAGCTCCACCCGCTCCGTCTGCTCCACGCGGTCGATCACGGCGGCCGGTATCTGGAGCTCGCGTACGGCCTCCTCGTGCAGCACGCGGATGCCGCCGCTGGCGATGGCGCCCATGGCGTACTCCTCGTGGCCGGGCACACCGAGCTTGCGCACGATGAAGACATCCAGGGGCGCGTCGAGGGCCCGGGCCACTTCGTACGCCACGGGAACACCACCGCGGGGCAGGCCGAGCACGATCAGACCCGGCTCGCCGGCGTACGGCTGCAACAACTCGGCCAGCCGGCGGCCTGCCTCGCGGCGATTCGCGAATCGCTGCGGCGTGGCTTCCTGCGCGGAGAGGTCAGAACGCCACGGCAATCTCATCCTCCACCTCGCTCACGCCGGGAGCCGCCCAGGCCGCGCGCTCGGCGTCCTCGCGCTCGGCCCACGAGCGTACGGTGCCGCGGAGCACGACCTTCCCATCCCGCGCCTCGATCGTGATGCGATCGGCGTCGAAGGCGGCGCTGCGCTTCAACGCTTCCTCGATGCGCTGATTGACCTCGTAGGCCGAGACCTTGGGTTGCTGCACCGAGATGCGGTTGATCACGCCCTTTACCCCGGTGAGATACCGCACGGCCTTCTCGGCCGCGGAGCGCTGGAACTGCCAGTCCACGGCGCCGTCGAGCGACACCCAGCCGTCGTCGACCAGCACCTGGATGCGTGCATCGGGAACTTCCACGTCCCACTTCAGGGCGGACACGGCGGCATGGGCGATGTCGGTATCGGACCGCACGAACGACTTCGGGAGCTTCACCGACAGGTCGTCGGCCACGGCCCGCACGCCGTTCACGTGCTCGGCGGCACGGACGGCGGCGTACTTCTGAGCGTACGAGTCCACGAATCCGGTCAGCGTCACCACGCCGTTCTTGGCGGCGACGCCGATCTCGGCCTCGCGGACGTTGGGCTGCCAGGCGAGCTCTTCGATCACGTCGCGCTGGAGCTGCATATCGGTCTTCATGGGAACTCCTCGCCGCGCAGCGCGGCGGGTTGGGGCGTGATGCCCGCGGGTGTCACTTCACCAGCGCGCCGGGCGTGGAAATCCGTTCGACGATCTCTTCCAGCAGCTTCGGGTTCTCGGGCCCGACGACCCGCGCGATGTCGGCCTGGGTGACGATGCCGACCACGCGCATATCGGAGCCCACCACCGGGATGCGGCGCACCTGGAACTCCTTCATCTTGTCCGCAATCTCCTCGAGCGCGGCGTCCTCCTCGACGAACACGAGCGGTGTCGCACTCATGTGGTCGCGGATGTGGCACTGGCTGTTGCCATGGTCGGCCAGACAGCGCACCACGATGTCTCGATCCGTGATCACACCGATCAGGTGGCGGCGCTGGAGGTCATCGACCGCCGGCAGCATGCCGACGTCGAGATTGCGCATCACTTCGGCGGCCTTCGTGATCACGTCGTCGGCGGCGATCACGGCAGGGTTCGAGGTCATGAGATCGCGTGCTCGCATGGGATCCTCACATCGGGGGCGGGAAGGGCTCGGCACTGCGATTAGAAGAGTGGGTCGGAACGGTTGTGTCATCAGTCCGTGGAAACCCCAAGATCGGTGCGGGGCGGACGCGCGCCGTGTCCGGGCGCCCCTGACAGGCCCCGTCCCCGTTTCCCGGCAGCATCGGACCGGAGTGCAGCGAACTTCGACGGAGCACCGCGTCATCGATGGCCGTCACCGTCGACTGCCACACCGTCTGTTTGCGGAGGCCAACCCCGATGGTCCACAAACGCGCGCTGCAGTACGTGTTCGCGCTGAGTCTGCTCGGCACGGTCTTCTCGGGCACGCTGAGCTACCGCGAGCTGTTCAGCGGCGGCGTGCTCGCCTGTCCATCGCCGGGCGCGCCGGGAACGATTCTCGGATACCCGGCCTGCGTCTACGGTTTCGTCATGTTCCTGATCGTCTTCCTCGTTTCGGCAGCCGGCCTGTACTTCGGCGCGCGGGAAGACGACGGCGCCGGCGGGGCGGGGAGCCCGTAGCCGGCGCCGTGCGTGCGACGTCGACGCGGCGCGCCGCCGGTCGCTACTTCAGCGCTGCGTTGAGCAGCTCGGCCAGCCGGTAGCCGGCCAGCGCCATCTGGCGCTCGGACGTGCGGAACGCTTCCACCTGGTAGGCGGCCGACGGCGCCTGGCCCTGGGTGACGCCGGTGTACACCACCGTCTGCGCGAGGTGCAGCCCCTGCTGTTCCCACCTGGCCACGCTGGTCGACGCCGCCGGTGCGGCCATCGCGGCCAGCGGGTGCAACTGCTCGATCCGGTGCGCGATCCGCGTCGCATAGCTGATCGAGTCCTCACCGGGCTGCTGCGCGATCGATTCGTCGAGGATGGCGTCCCAGTAGCCGTGCAGCCGGCGGTGGTCGTTGAGCGCGAACCGGTTTCCCCCCAGGTCGCCGCGCGGCAGCGGGTCCTGCGCGGTGACGCGCGAGCTGCAGTGCAGCGGCTGGTGGATGTCGCCCACCAGGTGCAGGATCCACGCGAGATCGACGGCCTTGGTCGTGTCGGGCACGGCCGGATCCGCGAGCGCGGCACGGAAGGCGATGATGCGCTCACCGGCGTTGATCGAATCCGGGTGCGTGCCGGGAATGTCGTGCGGCTGCCCGTTCACGACGTCCCAGTAGAAGTCGGCGTAGTGCCAGGTGGGGTGGTTGTACGCGTGCCACGGCCGGTTGGGGTTGCGCACGAGATCGGGCCAGGTGGCGGCGTTCAGGAACAGGGCGCGGTCGCGCTCGGCGACGGTGCCGCTAGCGGGGCGCAGCGA
>JBJKRG010000176.1:0-8246 GCA_046704805.1 Gemmatimonadaceae bacterium | reverse complement strand
CGGCGATCGTGACACGGCGCTGGCCCTGGTGCGCGCGCGGCCGTCGCTGCCGTCGGAGCTGAGCGACGAGCACTACGAGGCGTTGCATCGCGCCGCCGAGCGCGGCGACGTGGCCGCGCTGGTGGCGATGATGGCGTGCGGGTTCGATCCGAACCGTCCCGACCCGTCGATCGGGAAGACGGCACTCCACTCGGCGGCCGGTGCGGGACAGCCCGTCGCGGTGCAGGTGCTGCTCCGGCACGGCGCGTCGGTCGAGGCGCGGGACCGCGAGTTCCACGGCCACCCACTGGTGTGGGCGGCGGAGGGCTCGCGCTCGCACCCGGAACGCGGGGGCTACCGCGCCGTGGCGCGGGCGCTGCTCGACGCCGGCTCGCCCACCGATTGGGAGGCCGGCTCCGAGCCGGCGGAGGCGATCACGGAGATCCTGGCGGGGTGGCGGGCGATGTGAGGACCGGAGAGGGTGGCCGTCACGGCGGCGATGGAGATGTCTGTTCCGGGCGTCCCGGATCGTGCCTCCTGCGTTCCATGGGACGTCCAGAACGCGACCTGGCACGCCGACGATACCCCGGATGACCGGGGCGCGACCATTGGTGTCGGCACGATGTCCCCGACCCGGTTCCGCCGTGGATCCACTCTCCGTCCCGCGACCATGGATGAGTCGTCCCACCCTTCATTCCGAGCAGGAGATTCGAACATGAGACTCTCTCCGGTGCTGATCACGTCGGTCTGTATGTTCGTTGGCCTTGGAGCCGGCTCGCTCGGCGCGCAAGCGCCCGCGCCCGCCGGCGCCTCCGACGGGCCCAGGCAGGTCCTCGTCCTCTATCCGACGCTCCACGGGCAGACCGTCGTCTTCGAGGCCGGCGGCAACCTCTGGAGAATCCAGACCAGCGGTGGCGTGGCGACTCAGCTGACGTCCGAGAGCGGTTTCGATTTCGCGCCGCATTTCTCGCCGGACGGGCGGTGGATCGCATTCACGGGCTGGTATGAAGGCAACACGGACGTCTACGTAATCCCGGCGGCCGGCGGGCAGGTTCGCCGGCTGACCTTCCATTCCGTCAATGCGAAGGTTCAGGGCAAGCTCATACCGGTCCAGGACAACATCGTCCTCGGCTGGACGCCCGACGGGAAGGACGTCGTCTTTCTCTCCGGCCGGAACAGCTTCAACCCGCAGGTGCTGCATGCCTACGAGGTCCCGGTGGGCGGCGGACTGCCCACTCGCATCCCCCTTCCGTGGACCGGCCCCCTGACCTTCAACGCGTCGGGTACGTCGGTGGCCTACAACAAGCTCTCGCGGGTGTTGCGTCCGTTTCATCGCAAGCACTACTACGCGGGGCAGGCGCAGGATATCTGGACGTACGACTTCAAGACCGGTGTGAGCCACCAGATCACGCACTGGAAGGGCGCGGACGTCTGGCCCATGTGGGATGGCGACATGCTGTACTTCACGTCCGATCGCGGACCGGACGGTGTGCAGAACCTGTGGTCCTATTCGTTCGGGACGCACGCGTTCACCCAGCTCACCCACTTCACGGTCTACGACGTCGACTGGCCCAGCCTCGGCGACGACGGCATCACCTTCTCCGATGGAGGAGCGCTCTATGTGTACGAGCTGCCCTCCGGCCGGTTGCATCGGATCCCGGTGCGCGTGCCGGTGGACGGAACGCGCCTGCTCCCTCACTGGGTCAGTGCCGGAGCGACGATCACGGGCGCCGATCTCGCGCCCAACGGCAGCCTGGCCGTGTTCTCGGCCCGCGGCGCGCTGTACACGGTGCCCTCGAAATACGGTGACACCGAAGATCTGACGCACACCCCGGGGGCCGACGAGCGCGCGCCGGCCTGGTCGCCCGACGGCAAGTGGATCGCCTACATCGGCGATGTGGACTCGGGCAGTGAGATCTACGTCCGGCCCGCCGACGGCAGCGGCGAACCGCGTGCCCTGACCCACACCGGCGACGTCAGCTATCAGGGCACCATCACCTGGAGCCCCGACAGCAAATGGATCACGTACGTCGACTCCGACCAGCTCCTGTGGCTGGAACGCGTGCAGGACGGGCGGCGCTACCGCGTCGCCCAGGACGGGGACCGGGTGTTCGGAAGCTTCCAGGACGTGTCCTGGTCCCCGCACAGCGGCTGGATCGCATTCTCCAAGACCCTGCCGAACAAGCTCACGGGTCTCTTCCTGTACAGGATCAGCGACCAGAGTCTGCATCAGATCAGCGACGGTGGGTTCAACGATTCGAGCCCCGTCTTCTCGCAAGACGGCAAGTACCTCTACTTCGCTTCGTCAAGGATCGTGAATCCGGCCGTCTCCGAATTCGATGAAACGGTGGCCGGCCTGAATGCGCAGGGGCTGTACGCCGCGACGCTGCGCGAGGACGTGCCCTCGCCGTTCGCACCGCGCAGCCAGAGCCCGCTGCCGGAAAAGAAGAAGAGTGGGACGAGCGAGCCCGGCAAGAAGAGCGAGCTGCCCGCGTCTTCGCTGCAGATCGATCTGCCGGGTTTGATGGATCGTGCCGTCCCGGTCCCCGTGCCGGCCGGCAACCTCGGCAGCCTCGCGGCATCCAAAGGCGTCCTGTACTTCACGACGCAGCCGAACCAGGTGCTGGGCGGCACGCTGGCCGGCGAGACTCCGGTGCTCCATGCGTACGACCTGCACAAACGCAAGGAACTCACCCTGGCCGATGGCGTCTCCGGTTTCAAGATTTCCGCCGACGGGTCGACCTTGCTCTACCAGTCGGCCGGCAAATGGATGCTTCGTCCCGCCACGTTCGACAAGAGCGCGAAGCCCCAGACGCTCGACCTGTCCCACGTGCGCCTGTGGGTAGCGCCCGGAGCAGAATGGAACACGATCTTCGGCGAGGCATATCGCGACGTGCGCGACTATTTCGTCGACCCGAAGTACGAAACGGAGAACTGGCCGGCGCTCGGCAGCAGGTATCGCCGTTTGCTGCCGCTGGTGGCCTCGCGCCAGGACCTGAACTGGGTCATCGCCAACATGATCGCCTCGATGGGCGAGAGCCACATGTACGTGTGGGGCGGTGCCGAAGCCTGGCATACCCCGTCGACCGCCACGGCCGATCTGGGCGCCGTCTTCGCCCTCGATGCCGCCAGCGGACGGTACTATCTCACCCACATCTATCGGGGCGACAACACGATCCCGGGTTACCGAGCGCCCCTGAACCAGCCCGGACTGCGCGTGAAGCAGGGCGACTACCTGCTCGCGATCAACGGCCACGAGCTGCAGGCACCGACGAATCCGTATTCGCTTCTGATGAACACCTACGGCACGACCGTGCACCTGCGCCTGGCCGACAACCCACGAGGCGACAGTGCCTGGACCATCCAGGTCAAGCCCGTGGCCAACGCCGCCAAGCTCCACCTGCTTGCCTGGATTCGCCACAACCGGGCGGTGGTCGACAGCCTCTCGCACGGCAGGGTCGGCTACGTCTATCTGCAGGATATGGAGACGACGGGCATGCGGGAGTTCGTGCGCCAGTACTACAGCCAGCTCACCAAGCCCGCCCTCATCATGGACGATCGCTGGAATCTGGGCGGCTTCATCGACCCGATCCTGTTCAATCGGCTCCACCGTCAGCTCGATGCGATGTTCACGAACCGCCGCGGCATGACCCAGCCGACGCCGAACGCCTACCCGGGCTACATGGCCGCCCTGATCAATCGCGGCTCCGCCTCGGATGGCGACATCTTCGCGTACATGTTCCAGCAAGACCACCTCGGTCCGACGATCGGCAGCCGCACGTGGGGCGGCGTGCGGGGCTACAACAACACGTTTGCGCTGCTCGATGGTGGCGGACTGGTCGTCTCCGAAGCCGCGATGTACGGCCTGAACTCCAAGTGGGTGGTGGAGAACATCGGCGTGAATCCGGACATGACCGTGCACGATGATCCGGGCCAGCTCAACGCGGGGCGAGATGCACAGCTCGACACGGCGGTCGCCGTACTGATGAAGAAGATCGAGACTTCGCCCCGCCGGCTGCCGCCGCCGCCACCCTGGCTGCCGGCCTTCCCGCCGCAGCCGAACTACCCGAAGTGTCCCGTCACCCAGGCGACCTGTCATTGAGGGAGGACCGAGCACGGGGGGTGGCACCGTCCAGTGCCGCCCCCGTCGTGGCGCTTCCTGCCGCACCACTGATCGCGAACCGCCGGACCAACTGCTGGGGGACATCATGAATCGTCCATCTCTTGCGCTCGCCGTCGTCGTGTGCGTCTGCGCAGCCACCGCGCGCGCGCAGACGCCGCGCGTGGACAGTCTCGACGCGTACGTCCGGGCGCAGATGGCGATGCGCCACATCCCCGGCCTGTCACTCGCCATCGTGCAGGACGGCCATATCGTGCTCGCCCGCGCATATGGCGTCGCGGATCTCGCGGCGCGAACGCCGGTAACCGCGGCGACCCTGTTTCAGGCCGGTTCGATCAGCAAGCCGGTGTCGGCGCTCGCCGCCCTGCACTTCGTGGAAGCCGGAAGGCTCTCACTCGACGAGAACGTCAACGACGAGCTCACCACCTGGAAGGTGCCCGATAATCGCTTCACGGCGACGCAGAAGGTCACGCTGCGGCGGCTGCTGTCCCACAACGCCGGCGTCAATGTGCACGGGTTCCCGGGCTACGACGTCGACGCGCCCCGGCCGTCGCTGGTGCAGGTACTCAACGGCGCACCACCGGCGAACACTCCGCCGATCCGCGTGGATACGACTCCGGGTGCGATCTGGCGGTATTCCGGAGGTGGTTTCACGATCATGCAACAGATGCTGATCGACGTCACGCGAAAGCCGTATCCGCAGTTGCTCGAGAAGACGGTACTCGGCCCGATCGGCATGACGAGCAGCACCTTCGAACAACCACCAGACGCGGCGCATGCCGCGCGCACCGCGAGCGCGTACGAAGCCGACCGATCGGCGGTGCACGGCCGTTGGCACGTGTACCCCGAAATGGCGGCGGCCGGACTCTGGACCAACCCCACCGATCTCGCCCGGTTCATCATCGAGATCCAGCAGACGCTCGCGGGCAAGGGACACGGGGTGATCTCCCAGCGCATGGCCCGCCAGTACCTGACCGATCAGATCGGTCCCAGCGGCCTCGGCATCATGGTCAGTGGGAAGGGCAAGGCCCTTCAGTTCTCTCACAATGGTCGCGACGAGGGATTCGACGCCGACCTCGTTGGAATGGCGGAAACGGGTCAGGGCGCGGTCGTCATGATCAACACCAATGACGACTCGGGGATCATGGGGAACATCGTGAGCTACATCGCGCGCGCGTACGGCTGGCCGGGGGCAGGGGCCGCTCCCGTACCGGCGGCTACGCGGGCCGTGCCCATCGCGCGGGCCGATCTCGCCCGGTACGCCGGGTACTACGAGGTCGCGGAGAATCAGATGGTCGTCCTGGCTCCCGATTCGGCGGGGACCGGACTCGTCACCCTCGTCGACGGCTTCCCCGGCGCCGTCTTTCTCGCGATGGGTGGAGGGCGCTTCGGGTCGACCGAGACGCCCTATGTGCTCAACTTCCAACACGACGCCGCAGGCAACGTGATCGACTTCGAAGATCACATGCCCGGCGGCCGAGTCCTGCGACGATTGCCTCGTGTGGCACCGCTTCCGAGCAGCGTAGGGCCAGGAACGGATCCCGATCGGAGACGCACCGCACGCGTTGAGGCCGCGTTGGCGGCGCTGAAGACTGGTGGAAATGCGCTGGCCCGCTCATCGGACGTTACCACAGGTGCCAAGGCCGATTTCAAGGCGGGAATGGGTGTGCAGTTAGCCGGTTCGGACGCGCTCACCTACATCGGCGAGGAGAACGTCGCCGGGCGCGGCATCCACCGTCACGGAGGAGACGTCGCGCGTGTGGTCTATTACCGGCTGGGAGGCGCCGGGCGTACTCCGTACGTGCTCGTCTACCTCACCGCCGCGGGCCTGGTGACGGACATCGACCTGGAGGCGCAGTGACGGGTGCTTGAGTTCGGGGCCGTGGTCCTGGCGCACCTCCGAGCGGCCGCGCGGAGGCAGGGCCGGGGCCCCACCGGGCTGCTGCGCACGTTCCGGATCGAGTGCAGCGGTCTCCCCGAAAACTTATTGCTTTCTATCCTTGCCTCCCAATCGTGTCACCGGCAGAGTGTTCGCGCTCGCGGCGAGGGCCACTGCGCGGATCCGGGGCAGAGCGCAGTCGAGCGTCAACTGCGTCGAGGACGGAATCATGACGAAGGGATTCACGACCGTTGGTCTCGTGGCCATCTCCTCCCTCGTCCTGATTTCCTGCGGCGCTTCCAGCGTCGGCGGTCCCGGCCAGAGTTCCAATCTGCATTGCACCAGCAACTGCACGCTGCAGGGAACCTGGTCGGCCAACCTGAATGTCTCGTGCGCCAGCACCATCGGAGCATGCAGCCCCGGCACCGTCCTGGCGCAGGGCACGCTGCCGACCATCGCTCTCCCGACACGGTACGGCGTTCTGTCCAACGCCCCCGGCACGGGGAACGCGGGAGCGGTCACCATCTACGTGAGCAATGCCGCAGGTCCGATCTACTTCCATAACAGCACCTGCTCGCCGAACACCGTGGCCGTCGGCGTCAACGGGAATGCCGAAGCGGCTCAGATCACGCTGTACCAGGGGGGACCCTCGTCCTGCAGCTTCAGCTTGAACGGCACGGTTGATCAGAACGGCACGTACTACGAGAACGGCCAGACGATCGACGTCGCCTACACCGGGCCGTACTAGGCCGACGGGGCGTCGGCCACGACGCGTCTCTCGCGACGTCGTCGCGTACGCGGGGCCGTCCGTCCCGACGCGGCGGTGACGCGCGCCCGCCGATTCGACTATCGTGTATGAAGCGGTCCGCCCCCCCGCGGCGGGCGCGCATGGGTCCGCCTGCCTGCCCCACTCCGAGACCACGATGAACCGGCCGAAGATCCACGCCGTCGTCAATCACGTCGCGATCATCCCGATGGTGGTGGGGCTCGCCGTCGGAGTACCGGGGCCGGCGGTCGCCCAGCGGTCCGTGGCAGCGCCGCCCAACGCGGCGGCGGCGGTGCACTTCAGTGCCGGCCGGCTGTCCGTGATGTACGGCGGACACGTGATCCTGTCGGGCACGCTCACGACCACCGGGCCTGCGCCCGAGATGCGCACGATCATCGACACCGCAGGCGAAGCAGTGACCCAGGTGATCAAGTGGACGGTGCGGGGCGGGGCGCAACTCATGCTCGACGCCACGGTGCACGCAGGATCAGAGGCGTTCGCCTGCGCCGTCGCGCCGCGCACCGACGGCCTCCGCATCGTGCGCAACAGCGTGGGGCCGAGCGACAACCGGCTCAACCGCGCGGTGTACGACCGGCCGGCGGACTGGGTGCTGTCGGCGGACGAGCCGACGCGCGTCGTCGTCGACCCGCTCGCGGCGGGCGGCGATTCCAGCGCCTTCGCCTTGCGCGCCACGGGCTCGGAGATCATTCTGCGCTTCCGGCCGCGCTACTACCAGAAGCACCGCGGGCTCGCGGAATACCGGCCGTGGACGTACGACGTGTGGCACGGGTCGGTGGCGGGTTGGACGTCGTGGTACGCATTCCTGGACAAGGTCACGGAGCAGGACGTCAAAGCCGCGGCCGATGTGATGCACGACGTGCTGGCGCCGTTCGGCTACACCTACCTGCAGATCGACGACGGGTACGAGCGCCACCCGGTGGGCACGCCGGCAAGCTGGCTCCACGCGAACGCCAAGTTTCCCTCCGGCCTCCCGGCGCTGGAGCGCTATATCGCCGCGCGCGGACTCCGACCGGGCATCTGGACGAACGTCAGCTTCGAGGACAGCGCGTACGTGTTCGCGCACCGCACCGAGTTCGTCACAGCCCCCGACGGCACACCCGCGTTCGGGAACTGGATCGGCTTCGTGATGGACGGATCGAATCCGGCCACGCTCGACGACCTGGTGCGGCCCGTTTACGATTCGCTCGCCCGCATGGGCTGGCGCTACTACAAACTCGACGCGCTGCGGCACCTGCGCTACGAAGGATACAACACGTACGCCGACTACTTCCGCGCTCGGGGCCTCGACCGCGAGGCCGTCTACCGGCGCGTCGTGCAGACGGTGCGCGCCGCCATCGGACGGCGCGCCTTCCTCCTCGCGTGCTGGGGAATCCGGCCCGAGCTGATCGGGCTCGTCGACGCGGTACGCGTCGGGACCGACGGGTTCGGGTACGGCGGGTTCGCCGAGTACAACTCGTGGAACAACGTGGTGTGGCGGAACG